>NZ_JBKFTN010000031.1:0-53478 GCF_050432945.1 Pseudomonas sp. 18173 | reverse complement strand
CGGCGACCGAGTTGCTGGCGTCGCGCTGCCTGAATGAGCTGGTGACGGCGAAGTTGCTGCCGAGCCTGTAAGGGCCCCTTCGCGGGCAAGCCCGCTCCCACATTGGACGGTGTAGCTCCTGTGGGAGCGGGCTTGCTCGCGAATCGATTTTGCGTCGGACAAGAATAAATAAGGACGAGCAATGCAACAGCCAGCAAAAGGTTTGAAACGCGGGCTCTCTGCCCGACATATTCGCTTCATGGCACTGGGGTCGGCGATCGGCACCGGGCTGTTCTACGGTTCTGCCTCGGCCATTCAAATGGCCGGTCCTGCGGTCCTGCTCGCTTACCTGATCGGTGGCGCGGCGGTGTTCATGGTCATGCGCGCCCTCGGTGAGATGGCGGTGCACAATCCGGTGGCCGGTTCGTTCGGCCAGTACGCCAGCACCTATCTGGGGCCAATGGCGGGCTTCATTCTCGGATGGACCTACGCGTTTGAAATGGTCATCGTCGGTATGGCCGACGTGACGGCGTTCGGCATTTACATGGGGTTCTGGTTCCCGGAAGTCTCGCGCTGGATCTGGGTGCTGGGCATCGTCTCGGTGGTCGGCGGCCTGAACCTGTGCAACGTCAAGGTCTTCGGCGAAATGGAGTTCTGGCTGTCGTTGCTCAAGGTCGGGGCCATCGTCGCGATGATCCTCGGCGGCTTCGGCATCATGCTGTTCGGCATCAGCAGTGCACCGGGTACCCAGGCGACCGACATCAGCAACCTCTGGACCCAGGGCGGCTTCATGCCCAATGGCGTGGGCGGTCTGATCGCCTCGTTTGCGGTGGTGATGTTTGCCTTTGGCGGCATTGAAATCATCGGCGTTACCGCCGGTGAAGCCAAGGATCCGCAACATGTGCTGCCAAGGGCAATCAATGCCGTACCGTTGCGCATTCTGCTGTTCTACGTGCTGACGATGCTGGTGCTGATGTCGATCTTTCCGTGGCAGCAGATCGGCAGCCAGGGCAGCCCGTTCGTGCAGATTTTCGACAACCTGGGCATCAGCTCGGCGGCCACCATCCTCAACATCGTGGTGATCTCGGCGGCAGTGTCGGCCATCAACAGTGACATCTTCGGTGCGGGTCGCATGATGTATGGCCTGGCCCAGCAAGGGCACGCCCCGAAAGGCTTCGCCCGCTTGTCGCGCAATGGCGTGCCGTGGCTGACGGTGGTTGTGATGAGCTGTGCGCTGCTGCTGGGCGTGTTGCTGAACTACCTGATCCCGGAAAACGTCTTTCTGCTGATCGCCTCCATCGCGACCTTTGCCACGGTGTGGGTGTGGCTGATGATTCTGTTCACTCAGGTGGCCATGCGTCGCTCCATGAGTGCCGAGCAGGTTGCGCAACTGAAATTCCCGGTGCCGTTCTGGCCCTACGCGCCGATGGCGGCGATTGCCTTCATGCTGTTCGTCTTCGGTGTGCTGGGCTATTTCCCTGACACGCAGGCTGCATTGATCGTCGGCGTGGTCTGGATCGTGTTGCTGGTGCTGGCCTACCTGACGTGGGTCAAACCGGCGGCAGGACAGGCGGCTCTGATTTCCAACGATCAGCCTCTCTCTCAGCGTTGATCTGATTTGAGAAACGGGCCGGCTGACACTTGTCAGCCGGCCCGTTTCGCTTTCAAGGCATCGCCAAACAGAAACAGCGTCACTTTTTCGCTGGTTTTCCGCTGGTTGGGATGTGCAGGTACGACATCACGCTTTCTGTCAGTTCGGTTGCCAGTTTGACCGCCTCTTTGTTGCGCGCCATCACACCGGCGACCAACCCTTCGATCAACGCGAGCATGGCGATGTTGGAACTGGTCAACACCGGATGATCGCAAGGCGCAAACAGCACGTGCTCAGCGATGCCGGTCAGCGGCGAGGCGGGTGAGTCGGTAATGGCCAGCACCGAGGCGCCACGTTCATTGGCAAAACGTGCCAGTTGCAGGGTGTCGAGGGAGTAGCGCGGCAGGGAGATCGCCAGCAACACGTCCTGATCAGTGATCGCGGCCAGTCGGTACGCGGCGTTTTCGTTGCCGCCTTCCATGCTGATGGCGGTGGCGTCGGCGCAGAAGGGCATCAGGGTCGAGGCGGCGAGGCCGGCGAAGTAGACACTGTTGCCGAACCCCAGGATATAAATCTTGCGCGCGGTGGTCAGGCGAGTGACGAACGCTTCAAAGGTGTCGGCGTGGTTGTTGGTCGCCGCCGTGGCGAGGTTGCTGCTGGCGCTCTGGATCTGCTCATGCAGGCCAAACGCGCCGCCCGGGCGATGGGCCAGTTCGTTGCGCAGCTTGTCGACCGGCGACACCATTTGCTGCAGCGTCGCGACCAGTTCGGCCTTCATGCCGGTGTAGCCACCGAGGTCCAACGCCTTGGCCAAACGGTTGACGGCGGCGGGTGAGGTCGACGTTTCGTGAGCCATTTCCTCGATGGTCAGCGTCGCGGCTTTCAACGGGTGACGCAGGATAAAGTCCGCCACCTTGCGCAGTGACGGCGGTAGCTCGGAAACGATTTCCGTCAGTTTGCGCATGACCGGCGCGGCGTAGACCGTGGTGTCTTTTGAAGGGCTTGGCATATCCGGCTCAACGGTTCCTGAAGGTGGGAGAAGGGCTGTGCCTGATGCCCTGACAAGGTGGCTGGAGTGTATCTGAAGCCAACCCGGTCAGGGCAAGCGCGGCGCAATCGATCGCTGAGCAGAAGGACTACTTCAGGCTCCCGGCCAGAAACTGCCGCAGGCGCTCGGACTGTGGATTGACCAGCACTTCACGCGGGTCGCCGCGTTCTTCGACCAGGCCCTTGTGCAGGAACACCAGTTGGTTGGAGACCTCGCGGGCAAAGCCCATTTCGTGGGTCACGACCACCATGGTGCGACCCTCCAGTGCCAGGTCCTGCATGACCTTGAGCACCTCACCCACCAGTTCGGGGTCGAGGGCCGAGGTTGGCTCATCGAACAACATCACCTCCGGCTCCATCGCCAGTGCGCGGGCAATTGCCACGCGCTGCTGTTCACCACCCGACATATGGGCTGGCCAGGCATCCTTGCGGTGTGCCACACCGACTTTGTTCAGGTAGTGCTCGGCCTTTTCCCGAGCCTCTTTCTTGCCCAGGCCCAGTACATGCACCGGGGCCTCCATGACATTTTCCAGGGCGCTCATGTGCGACCAGAGGTTGAAGTGCTGGAACACCATCGACAGGCGTGAACGCATGCGTTGCAACTGCCTGGGTTCGGCAGCCTTGAGGCCGCCGAGTTTGTTGGCCACCAGTTTGAGCGGTTCGCCGTTGAGCACAATGTTGCCGGCGTTGGGCTGCTCCAGCAGGTTGATGCAGCGCAGGAAGGTACTTTTGCCCGAGCCACTGGAGCCGATGATGCTGATCACATCACCGGCCTGGGCTTGCAGGGATATGCCCTTGAGCACCTGGTGGTCGCCGTAGCTTTTGTGCAGGTCCTGAATTTCAAGTTTGTACATGGTTTGAACTCTCTGGCATCAGTCGCTGAGCAAGCGGCCTTGGCGAATAGGGGTGGAGCCTGCGACTTTGGCCAACCACAGACCGGGCTGGGCAAATCGCAGGCGCTCGCGGGCATAGAGGATGCCGTCGGTGCTGGCGCGCACTACGCTATGGCGGTCGTTCAGCGGGTCAATGACTTCGAACAACGGGTCGCCGACCTTGACTCGCGCTCCCAGCGGTTGCAGAAAACTCACCACCCCCGGATGCGGCGCACATGCGTACTGCGCACCGGCGAAGGGCATCGCTTCACAGCGGGACGGCGGGGCTGCCGGCCATTCACCGCTGATCAGGCCTTGCTCTGCGAGATAACCGAGAATGGCCTGGGCACTGTCGACGCATTGCTCGCGTTCGGTGTCCGCCATGCCCCGCAACTCGATGGTGGTGGCCGCGCACGACAGCGGAATATTGGCTTCAGGGAAGATTTCGGTCAGGCGTAACCAGGGAATCGCGCAGGCTTCGTCGAAGGCACTGCCACCCGCACCTTCGGCCAACAGCGTGACGCCGGCGCCGAGACGCGCGGCCAGTGACTGCAAGCGTGGCCAGTGTTGCGGCATCGTGTACAGCAACATGATCGATTCGAAGTCGCAGTGCAGGTCCAGCACCACATCGGCGTCACAGGCATGCTGCAGCAGCAGGCGGCGCAGGCCGTCGAGTTCCGAGTCCGGTGGCGGCATGTCGGCGAGCGCATCGGCCATGGCACGGCGGATCAGTGCGACGTTGGCGTCGGCGTCATTTCCCAGTCGACCTTCCAGCAACGGTGCGACGGCTTCGGCCAGCTCCGGAAAGTCACGGTTGAAGTTCTTGCCGCTGGAGAACTCGAAGCGACCCTGATGGGTGGCCTGGAACATCTGGCCGATACCGATCGGGTTGGCCATCGGCACCAATTCGACGACCCCGGTCAGGCGGCCTTGTGCTTCCAGTTCAAGCAGGCGGCGCTTGAGTTCGACGGCGACACGCATCCCCGGCAGCTCGTCGGCATGCAAGGACGCCTGGATGTACGCCTTGCGTGGTCCGCTGCCAAAACGAAACAGCGACAGCGTGCGTTCAGTGCCCGAAGCACTCCACGGCAGCAGGTATTGAATGTGTTCCATATCAGCTCCTTAATGCTTGCGCGGTGCCAGATACGCCAGCCAGCGGCGCTCGGCCAGCTTGAACAGACGCACCAGAATGAAGGTCAGGGCGAGGTAGATGAGGCCGGCGGTGATGAACGCTTCGAACGGCAGGTAGAACCGTGAGCTGACCGTGCGTGCCGCGCCGGTGATGTCGACGAGCGTGACGATGGAAGCCAGGCTGGTGGTTTGCAGCATCATCAGCACTTCGTTGCTGTACTGCGGCAACGCCCGGCGCAAGGCCGACGGCAGGAGAATGCGGCGATACAGGGTCAGGCGGGACATGCCCATGGCCCTGGCGGCTTCGATCTCGCCATGGGCGGTGGATTTCAGGCTGCCGGCCAACAGCTCTGCGCTATAGGCACTGGTGTTGATCGCGAAGGCCAGGCAGGCGCAAAAGGTGGCGCTGGAGAGGTAAGGCCAGAGCACGCTTTGGCGCACGGCTTCGAACTGCGCCAGGCCGTAATAGATCAGGAACAATTGCACCAGCATCGGCGTGCCACGAATCACGTAGGTATAGAGCCAGGCCGGGAAGTTGATCAGCGGCGATCGCGACACCCGCATCAGCGCCAGTGGAATCGCCAGGACCAAGCCCAGGGCCAGGGAAATGAGCAGGACTTTGAGGGTCAACAAGGCGCCATTGAAGTACAGCGGCAGGTTTTCCCAGATCAGGTTGTAGTCGAGAATCATGACAGGCTCCCACTCACAATTCGGCGGCTTTGATGCCGACCGAGTAGTGTTTTTCCAGATAGCGCAGCACCAGCAAGGACAGGCTGGTGAGCATCAGGTACAGCGCCGCCACGGTGAGGAAAAACGTGAACGGCTCGTGTGTGGCATCCGCTGCGTTCTTGGCCTTGAACATCATGTCCTGCAAGCCGATCACCGAGATCAGCGCGGTGGATTTGGTCAGCACCAGCCAGTTGTTGGTGAACCCGGGAATGGCGAAACGAATCATCTGCGGTACCAGGATTCGCCAGAACACCTGTGCCCCGCTCATGCCATAGGCCACGCCGGCTTCGGCCTGACCTTTGGGAATCGCCAGGAACGCGCCGCGAAAGGTTTCCGAGAGGTAGGCGCCAAAAATGAAGCCCATGGTGCAGATGCCGGCGATGAAGGGGTTGATGTCGATGTAGCGGGTGTAACCGAGCGCCAGGGCCATGCGGTTCACCAGATCCTGGCCGCCGTAGAAGATCAGCAGGATCAGCACCAGGTCTGGAATGCCGCGAATCAGGGTGGTGTAGCCTTCCCCGAGCATGGCCAGCCATTTGAGTGGCGACAATCGAAAGGCCGCGCCGATCAGGCCCAGGGCAATCGCCAGGGACATGGAGGTCAAGGCCAGGTTTATGGTCAGCCAGGCGCCATCGAGAATGCTCGATCCGTAGCCGTGAAGCATGATGAAGTTCCTCAAGCGAGCGCCGCGAGGCGCGCAGGACAAGCCCGGATCGGTGCCTGCAACGGGCCGGCACCGGGGCTATGGGTAAGGCTTACTCGCCGTAGATATCGAACGCGAAGTACTTGGCCATCACTTGCTGGTACTTGCCGTTGGCGCGGATCGCATCAATCGCCGCACTCAGGCGCGCAACGTTGGCGGCGTCGCCTTTGCGCACGGCAATCCCGGCGCCCCGACCGAAGTATTTCGGGTCGTTGATGTCCGGCCCGGTCAGCGCAAAACCCTGGCCGGCCGCTGTCTTGATAAAGCTTTCGTCGGTGTTGACGATGTCGGCGAGGGTGGCGTCCAGGCGACCCGAGGCGAGATCGAGGAAGGCTTCGTTTTGTGAGCCGTAGCGCACCACGACGACGCCGGCTTTTTCCAGTTGCTCGGTGGCAAAACGGTCGTAGGTCGAGGAGCGTTGCACGCCGAGTTTCTTGCCCTTGAGATCCACCAACGGGTCATTGATCACGTTGCCGGCCTTCATCGCGAACTTGCCTGGCGTGTGGTAGTACTTTTTGCTGAAGTCCACGGACTTCATCCGGTCTTCGGTGATCGACATCGACGACAGCACGGCATCGATCTTGCGCACTTTGAGCGACGGGATCATGCCGTCGAACTCCTGAATGACCCACTCGCACTTGACCTTCATCTCTTCGCACAAGGCGTTGCCGATGTCGTAATCGAACCCGCTGACATTGCCCTCCGGCGTCTTGAAGGAGAAGGGCGGGTAGGCGGCTTCGATACCGATGCGCAGGCTGTCTTCGTCGGCATGTGCCAGGAAGCTGAAAGCGCACAGTGCCAGAGCACCTAGAAGTTCTGTCTTGTTCATATTGTTGACTCCTTGGAGGGCATTCGGGGGAAACGGGTGCCCGCCATCCGGGTTGGCGCGGTGGATCAGTCCTGTGATCGGCGGGACTATAAATGACACAATAAAAATCAATATGCAACAAAATGAAAATAAACATATCAGTCTTGAGCGCAGCGAAGCACACCAGCATCCGCTTTTGTCAAACGCTGCTGCTCATTTCGATCATTAAGTTGTCAGTTACGGTCATTGAGTGGCAGGGCCGCGACTCTTAGTCTGTCGAACATGACTGATGGGGGCCGTAGAGCTCCTGCACTTTCCGTGATCGCTCGTTGTGGAGTTACCGATGACCGCCGCTCAATACCCGCACCTGTTGGCTCCGCTGGACCTGGGTTTCACCACGCTGCGCAATCGCACCCTGATGGGATCGATGCACACCGGCCTTGAGGAGAAACCGGGTGGTTTCGAGCGCATGGCGGCGTACTTTGCCGAGCGTGCCCGTGGCGGTGTCGGCCTGATGGTCACCGGCGGTATCGGCCCGAACGACGAAGGGGGCGTGTATTCCGGTGCGGCCAAGCTGACGACCGAAGAAGAGGCGCTCAAGCACCGCATCGTCACCCGTGCCGTGCATGAAGCCGGCGGCAAGATCTGCATGCAGATCCTCCATGCCGGTCGTTATGCCTACAGCCCGAAGCAGGTTGCGCCGAGCGCCATCCAGGCGCCGATCAACCCGTTCAAGCCCAAAGAGCTGGACGAGGAAGGCATCGAGAAGCAGATCAGCGACTTCGTCTCCTGCTCGGTACTGGCACAAACCGCCGAATACGACGGTGTGGAAATCATGGGTTCCGAAGGTTATTTCATTAACCAGTTCCTCGCCGCCCACACCAACCACCGTACCGACCGCTGGGGTGGCAGCTACGAAAACCGCATGCGCCTGCCGGTGGAAATCGTGCGTCGCGTGCGTGACGCGGTGGGCCCGAACTTCATCATCATTTTCCGTCTGTCGATGCTCGACCTGGTGGAGGGCGGCAGCACCTGGGAAGAGATCGTTCAACTGGCCAAGGCCATCGAGCAGGCCGGTGCGACCATCATCAACACCGGTATCGGCTGGCACGAAGCGCGTATTCCAACCATCGCCACCAAGGTGCCACGTGCGGCGTTCAGCAAGGTCACGGCCAAGCTGCGGGGTTCTGTGAACATTCCGCTGATCACCACCAACCGCATCAACACACCGGAAGTCGCCGAGCAGATCCTGGCCGAGGGCGATGCCGATATGGTGTCCATGGCACGGCCGTTCCTTGCCGACCCGGATTTCGTCAACAAGGCCGCTGAAGGTCGTGCCGATGAAATCAACACCTGCATCGGTTGCAACCAGGCCTGCCTCGATCACACTTTCGGCGGCAAGCTGACCAGCTGCCTGGTCAACCCGCGTGCCTGCCACGAAACCGAGCTGAACTACCTGCCGGTGCAGCAGCTGAAGAAAATCGCCGTGGTCGGTGCCGGCCCTGCCGGGTTGTCCGCCGCGACCGTGGCCGCCGAGCGTGGCCATCAGGTGACGCTGTTCGATTCGGCCAGCGAAATCGGTGGTCAGTTCAACATCGCCAAGCGCGTTCCGGGCAAGGAAGAGTTCTACGAAACCATTCGCTACTTCAAGCGCAAGCTGCAGACCACCAATGTCGAGGTGTGCCTGAATACCCGCGTCGACGTGGCCCGGCTGGTCGAGGGCGGTTACGACGAGATCATCCTGGCCACCGGCATTGCGCCGCGCGTGCCGGCGATTCCGGGGGTGGAAAACACCAAGGTGTTGAGCTACCTGGATGTGATCCTGGAGCGCAAACCGGTCGGCAAGCGTGTCGCGGTGATTGGTGCCGGTGGTATCGGTTTCGACGTCTCCGAGTTCCTGGTTCATCAAGGCGTGGCTACCAGTCAGGATCGCGCCGCGTTCTGGAAAGAGTGGGGTATCGATACGCACCTTGAGGCACGCGGTGGTGTTGCCGGTATCAAGGCCGCGCCCCATGCGCCGGCACGCGAGGTGTTCCTGCTGCAACGCAAGAAATCCAAGGTCGGCGACGGCCTGGGCAAGACCACCGGCTGGATTCATCGCACCGGTCTGAAGAACAAACAGGTGCAGATGCTCAACAGCGTCGAATACCTGAAGATCGACGACGAAGGCCTGCACATCCGCATCGGCGAAACCGGCGAGCCGCAGGTGCTGCCAGTGGACAACATCGTGATTTGCGCCGGGCAGGACCCGCTGCGTGAATTGCATGAAAGCCTGGTGGCGGCGGGGCAGAACGTACACCTGATCGGCGGCGCGGATGTCGCGGCAGAGCTGGATGCCAAGCGGGCGATCAATCAGGGTTCGCGGTTGGCGGCAGAGTTGTAATTCACATCGATTGGGTTCACAGCCCAAGTCGGCTGTTAAGATGCCGGATCTTTCAATAGATCCGGCATCATGCTTTCTCCTCCAGACAATTGGCTTCTTCAAGCCCCCCTCGACTCCCTTCACCTCGACTGGCTCACTGACGCCGGCATCGAAGTGGCGATCCTGCGCCTGGACCTGATCGACCCGCTGATCAGCGGCAACAAATGGTTCAAGCTCGTCGAACACCTGAAGACGGCCGACCGCTTGGGTGCCGAAGGCATCATCAGTCTCGGTGGCGCACACTCCAATCACCTGCACGCGTTGGCGGCGGCGGGCAAGCGTTTCGGCTTTTCCACTGTAGGCCTGTTACGCGGGCATCCTCAGGAAACCCCGACGGTCAAAGACTTGCAGGCATTCGGCATGCAGCTGCACTGGCTGGGTTACGCAGGCTATCGAGCGCGGCATGAAGAGGATTTCTGGCAGCCTTGGCACACCCGTTACCCGACGCTGCATCCGGTGCCCGAAGGGGGAGGTGGTTTGCCTGGCGCCCTGGGTTGCCTGCCATTGCGGGCCACCGTGTGCGCGCAATTGCAGGGCTTGGGCTGGAGCGATTACGACGGCTGGTGGCTGGCCTGCGGAACCGGCACGACGCTGGCTGGCCTGGTGCTGGCCGAAGCGGGGGATCATCCCGTGTACGGTGCCCTGGCGGTGCCGGATGATCATGGGGTGGCGCAGCAGGTCGAGCGGATCGTGCAGGAAGCCGGTGTGGTCGATGTGGATTATGAGTTGTTCGAGGCCAGTCGTGGCGGCTTCGCAAAGGTCGATCCGCTGTTGCTCGACTTCATCGAAAAGACCGCCCAGGCCAGCGGTATTCCCCTTGAGCCGCTGTACACCGGCAAAGCGCTCATGGCCCTTGAGCAACAAGTCGCCGCGGGCACGTTTGCCAGAGGCTCGCGGCTGATTTTCGTCCACACCGGTGGCTTGCAGGGGCGCCGGGGGTTCAGTCCACAAATCTGAAGCACGCCTGCAAACTCATGCGGCCTCAGTTATCGCGGTTCACGCTCTTGGGCATCATCCGCAGCAAGGTGTTATCGCCCACCACGTAATGGTGATACAGCGCGGCCGCGGCATGCAGGCCGATCAGCCAATAGCCGATAGTGCCGCCGAGCTCGTGCCACTCCTGGAGTTGTTTGGCCAGGTCCTTGTTTTCCGCGATTGGCATCGGCAGGTCGACCCCATAGAACATCACCTGATTGCCTTTGGCGCTGGTGACCAGCCACCCGAGAATCGGCGTGACGATCATGAAAATGTACAGCGCCCAATGCATCAGCCTGGCCAGCGTCGTTTGCCACTGCGGTGAAGCCGGGAAGACCTGCGGCGCCGGGCCGAGACTGCGTGCGAACAAGCGCAGCCAGACCAGAACGAAGACGGTCAGGCCGAGCATGAAGTGTGATTCGACGATCAGCGTGCGCCCGCCACTGCCCTTGGGAAAGAGACCGCGAAACTCGATACAGGCGTAAACCAGCGCCAGCAGGACCAACATCAACCAATGCAGCGCGATCGATACGGTGCTGTAGCGCGAGGCGGAGTTTTTCCACGGCATACGGTATTCCTCAGAGGTCCGGTTTAAAGCCACCGTTCTTGTTCGACGGAGTGCTTTAACTGTAATCCTGTTTCACCGGGTTTGCCTGAGGCGATTGGTCGCTGGATGCTCTGGTTCAGGTAGCGGACAGAAAAAACCTTGTAGGAGCTAGCTCGCTCGCGAAGGAGTATCAGATTAGTTGANGACGGAGTGCTTTAACTGTAATCCTGTTTCACCGGGTTTGCCTGAGGCGATTGGTCGCTGGATGCTCTGGTTCAGGTAGCGGACAGAAAAAACCTTGTAGGAGCTAGCTCGCTCGCGAAGGAGTATCAGATTAGTTGATGTCGACTGATACACCATCGCGAGCAAGCTCGCTCCTACACGGGGGGGCGTTGCTTTATTTAGCTCGATTGCGGCATTTCGCCGTTGGCCAGGCGCTTGTTGATGTCGGCGATCACTTGCGGCAGGTCGGTGATGGTGTCGATCATGTAGTGCGGGCGCGAACCTTCGAACATCCCGTGAATGCGCTTGCGCTCGCTGTCCAGCTGGTCGCTGCCCAGCGCGCGATAACCTTCGTAGTCCAGGCCCAGGGCGTTGCCCGAGCAGATCAGCGCCACGGTCCACATGCCGGCGCGGCGACCTTCGAGAATGCCCGGCACGGTGTCATCGATCTTCACGCACGCGGCGACATCGTCGATGCCCAGGGCGATGACGTTGGCCAGCGCCTGGGCAGGCCACGGGCGACCATTCGGGACTTCGTCGGTGGCGACCACGTGATCGGCCACGTAGCCGTTGGTGGCGGCCAGTTCGACCACTTTGTCCATGACCTGTTTCGGGTACCCGGAGCAGGAGCCGATCTTGATCCCTTGCTGGCGCAGGTTGGCGATAGTCTCCAGTGCGCCCGGGATCAGTGCCGAGTGTTCGGCGATTTTTTCGATCTGCAGCGGCATGAAGCGTTGGTAGATCGCGGTGACGTCATCGTCGGTCGGCGTACGGCCGAAGACTTTGCGATAACGCTCGGCAACTTCCGGCAGATCGCACAGGGTGCGGATGTGGTCCCACTTGCCCATGCCCATCGGGCCACGGGCTTCTTCGATGGACACCTGGACGTCGAACTCGGCGAAGGCCTCGACAAAAATCTGCGTCGGGGCGAAGGAGCCGAAGTCGACCACGGTGCCGGCCCAGTCGAGGATGGCGGCTTGCAGTCTGGTTGGGTTGGCGTAGTTCATGGTGATCAAGTCCTGTGGCAACTATTGGTGGGGGCGTTGCTTTTTTGTGGGAGCGAGCCTGCTCGCGAAAGCGGTGGATCAGTCGATATTGGTGTTGAATGTTCGACCGTCTTCGCGAGCGGGCTCGCTCCCACAGGGGAGCTGTGGTGGATCAGATGTCGAGTACTTCCATCTCGCGCAGCACTTCGCCGATCGCGGCCACGGCTTCGCGCATTTCGGCCGGTTGGACATGGCCGATGCAGCCGACGCGGAAGGTTTCGACCTGGGTCAATTTGCCGGGGTAGAGGATGTAACCCTTGGCCTTGACCCGCTCGTAGAACTCCTTGAACTGGTAGCGAGGGTCTTTCGGGGCATGGAAGGTGGCGATGATCGGCGCCTGGATCGCCGCTGGCAGGAAGCTGCGCAGCCCCAGTTTGCCCATCTCGTCCATCAATGCCTGGCAGTTGGCGGCGTAGCGTTCGTGTCGCGCCGGCAAGCCGCCTTCTTCGTTGTATTGCAGCAAGGCTTCGTGCAGCGCGGCGACCACATGGGTCGGCGGGGTGAAGCGCCACTGGCCGGTCTTGGCCATGTAAGCGTGCTGGTCCTGCAGGTCCATCGCCAGCGAGTGCGAATTGCCGGCGGCAGCGGCCAGGGACTCCTTGCGGGCGAAGACAAAGCCCATGCCCGGTACGCCCTCCAGGCATTTGCCCGAGGCTGCGATCAGTGCGTCGAACGGAACCTGTTGCGCGTCTACCGGTAGCGCGCCGAAGGAACTCATGGCGTCGATGATCAGGCGTTTTCCGTGCCGTGCAATCACGTCGGCGATTTCCGGCAGCGGGTTGAGGATGCCGGTGCTGGTTTCGCAGTGAATCAGGGCGACGTGGGTGATGCCGCCATCGGCGTGCAGCAGGCGGTCGACGTCGGCGGCGGTGGTCGGCTCGTCTTCGGCGGTTTCGAAGGTGCTGAAGGAGCGGCCCAGCACTTCGCAGATCTTCGCCAGGCGTTTGCCGTAGGCGCCGTTGATCAGCACCAGAACCTTGCCATCGCGAGGCACCAGCGTGCCGATCGCTGCCTCGACGGCGAAGGTGCCACTGCCTTGCAGGGGCACGCAGTGGTGCGTGGCGGCGCCGTTGACGATTGCCAGCAGTTGTTCGCAGAGGCTGGCGGTCAATTGATTGAAGCGGTCATCCCATGAACCCCAGTCGATCATCATCGCCTGACGGGTGCGGGCCGAAGTGGTCAATGGGCCGGGGGTGAGCAGGATGGGCTCGGCAGTACTCATTCTCGTGTCCTCGCAATCGATGGGATGAAGCTACGGGGCTTAAATTGCAATTTGCCGTGTTATCAATCAAATTGTTTATTGTTATGCCAGCCATCAGTGAGGGTTATTCATGAACCTGTTTCAGCTCCGCGCCTTCGATGCCGTGGCGCGCGAAGGCAGCTTTACCCGGGCGGCGGCGCGGTTGTTTATCAGCCAGCCGGCGGTTACCGGGCACATCAAGGCGCTGGAGGAGCACTACCAGATCACCCTGTTGCGCCGCACCGCCCGCCGAGTGGAGTTGACGGAGGAGGGCACCAAGCTGGCGGCCATCACCCGGGCGATGTTCGGCCTGGCCGAAGAGGCGCAGGTGATGCTTGAAGCCAACCGGCAATTGCTGACCGGACGCCTGGAGGTGGCGGCGGACGGTCCGCACATGGTCATGCCGATGCTCGCCAGCCTGCGCGCACGCTATCCGGGGATCACGGTGAACCTGCGCCTGGGCAACGCCCAGGAAACCCTGGCGGCGCTGCTGTCCGAGCATGCCGACGTGGCGGTGCTGACCGAGGTCGAGCCGCGCAAGGGCTTGCACCTGCAAGCGCTGAGCGAATCACGGATTTGCGCGCTGGTGCCCGATGGGCATCCCTGGGCGCAGAAGACCAAAGGCGTGCAGCTCAAGGAGCTGGATCAGGTGATCATGGTGCTGCGCGAACCGAGTTCGATCACCCGGCGCACCTTCGATGAGGCTTGCGCCCAGGCCCGGGTCAACCCGCGGGTGTTGCTGGAACTGGACAGCCGCGAAGCGGTGACCGAGGCGGTGGCCGCCGAACTGGGGGTGGGGGTAGTGTCGTCGGTGGAGGTCAGCCATGACCCGCGAGTGGCGGCGGTGCCGATCATTGGCGAGGGGCTGGTGAACCGGCACATGATCGGGTGCATGGAGCGGCGCAGGGATTTGCGCTTGATCCAGGCGTTTTTCGGGTTGGTACCGGTCAGGTAAACCGAGTCGTCTGCAATCGTGGGCAAGCCCGCTCCCACAGGGATTTATGCCAGTTCACAGACTCTGTGCATGGCGAAAAAACCTGTGGGAGCGGGCTTGCCCGCGAAGGGGCCGGACCTGCTTACACAAGACTCTCGCGCACCATCTCCAGAAACGTCGCCACCAACCGCCGCGAACTCTGCTCGCGCAAGCACACCAGTGTTTCAGTCAGCCGCCGTTCGCAATCGGTAATCGGCAGCGCGCAAACCCTGGAGTCCGCGCCAAACTCGGCTGCCGACACCACCCCGATCCCGATTCCGACCACCACCGCTTCCCGCGCAGCCTCCCGGCCCTCGACCTGAATCGCCGGGCGGATGCGGAACCCGGCGCGTTGCATTTCCTCTTCCAGGGTCTGTCGGGTCACCGAGCCGATTTCCCGCAGCACCAGTGGCGTGTCGTCGAGGTCCGCGAGGGTGATGGATTCGCGGTCGGCCCACGGGTGATGGCGCGACACGAACGCCACCATCGGGTCGTTGCGCAGGGGCAGGGAAATCAGGCGATCATCGCTGACGTCACGGCCCAGCAGCGCCAGGTCGGCCTGGTAGTTGAACAGTCGAAAAAGCGACTCGTCGGTGTTGCCGGTTTCGATCTTCACGCTGATCCCGGGGTAGCGTTCACAGAACCGGGCAATCTGCGGCAGCACGTGCACCGGTGCGTCCACCGCCAGAATCAGGCTGCCGGTCTGCAAGGCCTGGGATTCCTGAAGCAGCTCCTGGGCTTCGGCCTCGATCACAAAAAGCCGCTGGGTAACGCTCAACAGGCGCTCGCCCAGATCGGTCAGGCGCACCGAGCGCTTGTTACGGTGAAACAGCAAGACACCGTAGCGTTCTTCGAGCTTGCGCACCTGGTCGGAGATCGCCGGTTGCGTCAGAAAAAGCCGCTCGGCGGCTTTGGTAAAGCTTCCATGGACCGCCACGGCGTGGAACGCTTTGAGCTGGGCGTGGGAAACCGACATGGCAATCTCCAGTGACAAGCTGACCTTATATTGGAAATACGATAAATCGATTTCACTTATTAATCAGTAATTGTTTTTATCTACCTCAGCCCCGCTGACTGGTCAGTCGAACAGCAACGGGAGCCATGAGCCTGGGCGTGCAACAACAGGACTCATCTGACCGGTATCCGCCGTAGGGACAGGGCGATATCGCAGTGCTCAACAATAAAAACACAGGCGTTTTCTTCCAATTCTGCCGGCACACTCACACCCTGAGGTCAGAACCACAATGAACAAGCACATCGGCACCATCAAGCGTTGGCGCGTGCAGATCTTCGCGATCACCTGGCTTGCCTACGCCGCTTTCTACTTCACCCGCAAAGCGTTCTCGGTGGCCAAGCTCGGCATCGCCGAAGACCCGACCTTCATGCTCGACAAAATGGCCATGGCCAACCTCGACGCCATCTACCTGACGGCCTACGCCGTCGGTCAATTCACCTGGGGCATCCTTGCCGACCGCTTCGGCCCGCGGGTGGTGGTGCTGGGCGGGTTGCTGATTTCCGCCTGTGCGGCGCTGGTGATGGGCAACTTTGCAACCTTACCGATTTTCGCTACCTGCATGCTGATACAAGGCCTGGCGCAGTCCACCGGTTGGTCGGGGCTGTGCAAGAACCTCGGCAGTTTCTTTCCCGCCGGGCAGCGCGGGCGGGTACTGGGCCTGTGGAGTTCGTGCTACGCCTTTGGCGGTCTCGTGGCGTCGCCGTTTGCCGGGTGGTGGGCCTATACGCTCATCGGCACCTGGCATGCGGCGTTTGTTTCCAGTGCGGCGGTGGTTGGGCTGGTCGCCGTGCTGTTTTTTATTTTCCAACGCAACAAACCCGAAGACGTGGGCTTGCCCGCCGTGGAGCCGGAGCCGGAACTGACGGCCGAAGAAAGCCTTGCCCAGAGCAAGGTCAGCCTCTGGGGGCCACTCAAGGAAATCCTGCGCAACCGTACGGTGCTGGTGCTGGGGCTGGCGTACTTCATGCTCAAGCCCGCGCGCTACGCGATTCTGCTGTGGGGACCGGTGATCGTCTTTGAACAGATGCCTTCGGTGGGCAAGGTCGGCGCAGCGATCATTCCGACCTCGTTCGAACTGGCCGGGTTGCTCGGACCGATCATGATCGGCCTGGCCTCGGACAAGCTGTTCGGCGCCCGGCGCATGCCCGCTTGCGTGCTCAGCCTGCTGGCGCTGACCGTGACCCTGGCGCTGTTCATGGGTGCCCTGCACACCGGTAGCGTGGTCCTGGTGGTGGCGCTCCTGTTCGTCATGGGGCTGACCCTCTACGGGCCGGACTCGATGATCAGCGGCGCGGCAGCCATCGACTTCGGCACGGCCAAGGCCGGCGCGACGGCGGCCGGGTTCGTCAACGGCTGCGGTTCGGTGGGGGCGGTGCTCGGCGGCTTGCTGCCGGGCTACTTCGACTCGGTCACGGTGTTTATCGTCTTCGCCGGTTGCGCCATGTTCTCGGCACTGGTGTTGATTCCGCACTGGAACAGCCGCCCGGGTGGCCTGAAAACCAACTACCCCTTCGTGCCCAATCGGGCGATGAACATCAAACCCCTGCGCACCTGAATCCTCTTCTTCGCGGCCTGCTGCGTCCGCGGCAGGCTGGCGTGTGGGCCACTGACTGGAGATTCCACTCATGAGACCTGCGCCGGGTTGCCCTGTAACCGGGCGTGAGAATTCACGAAAACACTGCGATGACCGGGTTGGAAGAGGGTAAACCGGCGGGTATTCAACCCCCCAACGGCACCGTTCGCGCCGACCGCGTGGTACTGGTGATGAACGCCTGGATGGCCCGGGCGTTCCCGCAGTTCGAGCGCAGCGTGGCGATCGTTTCCAGCGACATGCCGATCACCGAGCCCCGGCCGGATCTGCTCGAGGAAATTGCGGCCGCAAAGGCTGACAAGGGCTGAGCGTCAGGGCGCAAGGTCCGAGCGGCTGAGCAGCCAGTCGAACAGCAGGCGGGTATCGCCGCGAGGCTCACGCGGGTGAGGCTGACGAGGTTGTGGCCTTGGACTCATGGCCGTACAGAGCACCGGGCGATCGGGGTCACTGTCGAGGAAAATCACCAGTACCTCGCTGCCGGCCACGGGTAGGCGGGCCGGGTCGATCCAGTCCTCGGCGGTGGTCAGTGCCAGCGGTAGCCACAGGCCTTCGGACACCCCGTTGGCTGATTGTGTGGCGGGCCAGAGGATCACCTGAACCCGGCCATCCTCATCCACCGTCGCCGGTTGCCCGGCCGGGCCGCACATCTGAGCAGGCTGATACCCGGGGATGCCCGGCCGGGGTTGCTTGAGCGCTGGCCTGAACACCGTCGACCACGGAATGGCGCTGAATTGGTTGCGGTAGCCCGGGGCCACGCCCGCAGTGTCGTCGAGCAGAATGGAGGCGTGATGCCCCTGATGGCGGATTTCGGTGACCAGCCATTGATCGTTGAAATTGGCCAGCGGGTGCTCGGCCACCTGTACGATCCGGCCGCTGCGTAATGCGCCCTGGTTGCTTTGACCGTGGATCTGCAGGTTTTGGCAACGCAACCGTTCCAGTTGTCGACGGCTGAGCTGGTCGCGATGGTGCTGTTCGCGAGCGGGAAAATGTCTCGCCGCAGCGAACGAGTGATTGGCTGCGCCGTCGCCGATGTCCGGTGCACCCGGATTCCTGGCACTTGGGCGCCCGGGGGAGAGCGGAGCGTCATGGCGCTGGAACAATTCGCTGATCACGGGTTCGTGATGGTCGTCGAGGTCGTCATTGCGCAACGGCATGAGCAGCGGCTCCTGGGGGAAACTCAGGCTGTCATCGGCCAACACCAGGACATGGCCGTCGCGGTGATGTTCGAAGTGATAGTGGATGCCTTCTTCCTCGCACAGTCGTTGCAGCAACGCCAGGTCGGTTTCTTCGTACTGAATGCAAAAAGGTCGCGGGGGATAGTGCCCGGTTGCCAGTTCAAAGCGATAGCTGCTGGCGGGTAATCCATGTTCCTCCAGTAACTGGCGCAGGATCATGGGCACGCTGGCGCACTGGAAAACCCGCCGGCACCGTTGCCGATCCAGCGCCTGGATACGGGGCACCAGCACCAGTTTGTAAGCGACCCGGTGCGCGCTTCGATGTTCACAGCTGGCGCTGTCCAGTACGCCATGAATGCCCTGCTCCTGGCCAAATTCGAGGAACGCCGGTTGGTGCAGCAACCGTCCAAGGTTCAGGGCCGGTGCCAGCCCGATCACCTCGATGTCGAATCGATAGGGCTGGTTGAGTGCTTCCTGGCCACTGAAGCGGACCACCTGGAAACTCAGGTCGTCATCCAGAAGCGTCAGGGTTGTGGGACTTTCCTTGTCGTTGTGCATCGAACACGCCGCTGCCGTGGAATAGGGTGTAAAGCGTACGAAACCCCAGCGCATTGCGGGCATCCTGAAGTGACATTTCCGAATCGCCCTACAACCGCTGGTGAAGATGTCGATACCAGTCGGGATTTTTTGGTCGATTGCCAACTTTAGGCCGTATAAACTTGCGCAAAGCGCCGGCCAATCTTGTCTCGGCGCCACAGATGCCACAGATAAGAGAGTGAGAAATGGGCGCACAGTGGAAGGTTAAACACAAAGAAGCGGCAGCCAATGCCAAGGGCAAGATCTTCGGCAAACTGGTGAAGGAAATCACCATTGCTGCGCGTAACGGTGCTGATGTTGCTACCAACGCACACTTGCGTCTGGTCGTCGAACAGGCCAAGAAAGCCTCGATGCCCAAGGAAACGCTGGATCGCGCCATCAAGAAAGGTGCAGGCCTGCTGGGCGAAACCGTGCAGTACCATCGCGTGACGTATGAAGGCTTCGCCCCGCATCAGGTGCCGTTGATCGTTGAATGCGTGACCGACAACATCAACCGTACCGTCGCCGAGATCCGCGTGGCATTCCGCAAGGGCCAACTGGGCGCATCCGGTTCGGTGGCCTGGGACTTCAACCATGTCGGCATGATCGAAGCATCGCCGGACACCCCGGATGCCGATCCGGAAATGGCCGCCATCGAAGCCGGTGCACAGGATTTTGAACCGGGTGAAGACGGTGCAACCCTGTTCCTGACCGAGCCGACCGATCTCGATGCAGTACAGAAAGCCCTGCCGGAACAAGGCTTCACCGTGCTGTCGGCCAAACTGGGCTACCAGCCGAAAAACCCGGTCAGCGGCCTGAGCGACGAGCAGATGGCGGAAGTCGAAGCGTTCCTCGAAGGCCTTGATAACCACGACGACGTGCAGGACATGTTTGTCGGGTTGGCGGGTTGATCGAACTGGCCTGGATCTGACTTGTGGCGAGGGGGCTTGCCCCCCGTTCGGTTGCGCAGCAGCCGTCGCTTTTGGGACGGCTTTGCCGTCCAACGGGGGCAAGCCCCCTCGCCACAGATTTGTATTAACTCTTGAAAACAGCCAACTCCTGAACGATCTCGCTGAACCCCGGCCGCGCCAGCACCTGTGGCTGACAGCAACGCTGTTGCAGGTCTTCCAGCGCCCCACGCAGTTCATCGCTCAGCCCCGAGTCGATCCGCTCCAGCAACTCCCCCAGCAACACCCCGAACGCCCGCACCTCGATCCGCTGCAAGGCACGGCTTTCAAGGCTGTCGGAAATCGCGTGGAACGACGCCGCGCCAAAGTCCCCCAGCAGGCAATCACCCTGTTCATTCCACAGAATGTTGTGCCCATAGAGATCGCCATGGGTGATGCCATGGCCGTGCAGGTGTTCGGCCACCGAGGCAATGCCCGAGGCTATGCGCAGCGCCACGCCAGCACTGAAGCGCAAGTCGTCGGGGTATATGTCGCGGCTGCACGACGCCAGGCTCGGCAGCGCGGCAAGGTTGCGGTAACTCGGTGCGATCAGTTGCATCACCAGCCCGGCGGTTTGCTGCGGATGATCGACAATTCGCCCTTCGACGCGAATCAGGTTCGGGTGCAGGCCGGCGGTGATGCAGGCGTTCATCTCGTGCAATGGCGAACCGTCGCTGGTCATTTCGCCCTTGTACAGCTTCACCGCAACGGCCACGGATGGCCGGCCGGCCGGTTGCCAGGCGGCTTGATGAATCACCCCCGACGCACCTTCCCCGAGTTTTTTCTCCAGATGCAATGTCGACCAGTCAATGCGTGGCGTGGCCTCGAGGGCTGCGGCATCGGCTTCGGTTTCCAACGGGTTGCCGGCGTACGCCAGCCAGGTCAGGCTCGGCAGTTCCAGCAGCCATTGCGGCAACTCGGTCAACTGGTTGGCGGCGATACGGATCAGTTCCAGCCGATGGCACTGGCGCAACGACTCCGGCAGCGCTTGCAAACGGTTGCCGGCGAGCATGAGCTTTTGCAGGAACGGGCGCTCTCCCAGTTCGCTCGGCAAGGTTTCGATGCAGTTGTCGGTCAGGATCAGCCAGCGCAGCAGCGGCGGAAGCGATGCTGCGGGCACATGGGCGATGCGGTTGGCCTTGAAGCCGATCATCGTCAGTGCGGCGCACTGGCCCAGGCAGGCTGGCAACTCGGTGAATCGGTTATCGGAACAGAACAGCACGCGCAAACGGGTCAGGCGATGCAAGTCCTGCGGCAAGGCGCTCAAGGCATTGCCGCTGAGGTTGAGCACTTCCAGCGAGTCCGCCAGGTCGAAAATCTCCCGGGGGAATTCGGTGAGGCCTTCAACAAGATCCAGCCGCGTGATGCCTGACAGCTCGCCGGCGCGCAATTGAGCAAGGGTATGCATGAACAGATCCGCCATTGATCAAGGAATAGGCGCGTGGCGCCGCAAATGCGCGACATGATAGCGGGAAAGATGTGGCGACTGTCAGGCCGCCTTCGCGAGCAGGCCCTTTAATACAACAAAAAGCTATCGATCAGACCGGTTCGCAGACTTCGACCAGTTGCCCCAATCGACTGCGGGTGCGTGCCAGGTCGATGGCATCGCCGTCCAGGCTTTCACGCAGGGCGTGCTGTCCGAGCAGGGTCAGGTACTTGTCCTGGTCGTATAGCACGTCGATGAGGTTGATGAAGCGCTGTTGGGCGGCAATCGAGCACTCACCGAGCCGCGGCAGTTCATCGATGATCCAGCTATCGAAACGGCGGCACAGCTCCAGGTAATCCATCACGGCCACAGGCTGGTCACACAGGTCGGCGAAGGTAAAGCCGATGCGTCGCTCATCGCGAAAACGGGCCTGGAAATACCGGTTGCCCACCGGTAGCGACACGGGCGGGGCACCGCGATCCGGCAGATTCAATGCCCGTCGCTGCGCCCCGCTGGCCGGCCACACGTAATGGCCCTGGGTGAACAGCTGCTGCGCATGGCTGCGGACCTGACTGCGATAATCGTGCGGACCGCCGACTTCCATCACCTGCATGCGCGCATTGATCAAGTCGATCACCGGTTTGAAGCGGGCATGGTACAGCGGATTGGGCAGCAGGCCTTCGGGCGGGTAGTTGGAGGTGACCAGCAACAGGATGCCGCGCTGGAACAGTGCCTTGAACAACCGGGTGATAAGCATCGCATCACCGATGTCGTGCACATGGAACTCATCGAAACACAGCACCCGGCAATCGCTGAGCAGCGCGTCGAGGGTCATCTCCAGGGCGTCGGCATGCTCGCGGTGTTCGAACATGCCCTGGTGCAGTTGGGCGAAAAACTGATGGAAGTGCAGGCGTCGTTTTTCCACGAGGGGAATGGCCCGGAAAAAACCGTCGAGCAGCCAGCTCTTGCCGCGCCCCACGGCACCATGCAGGTACAGGCCGGGAAGGGGGGACGGTGCAACATCCACCAGTTTGCAAGCCTGCAGGGCCATGCAGTCGATCACGCGCTGCTGGCTATGACTGAGTGTGTAGCCCCGGGAATGCGCCTGGAGGCGAAAGTAGTCGCGAATGACCTGGCCTGCCGCGACGCTGCCGGCAGCCGGTGCCTTGCCGAGAAGGCGACGTAACGATTGCCAGCGCGACTGGATTCGCGAACGATTGGGTGGTCGAACGGCCACTGGGATATCACCTCTGGTCTGCGGGCAGGCTCTCCGAGCTGCGGCGGCATAGTGTAACCAGAGCAGGGAATTTGCTTCCAGCGGTGTCAGCGCGCGAATCTCCACTGATACGACGGGGCACTGCAGGAGCGAGCTTGCTTGCGAAAAACGTCTGGGCAACGCGTTCATTCAGACAGTACGCGTTATTGTTGACGTCCATCGCGAGCAGGCTCGCTCCTACAGGGAGCCGCGTCGTTTACGCGATCGCTTTCTAGCGCTCGATACTCCGGTTCCACCGCGCATTCCACGCCGGGCGCTGTTCGTTGACCTGGTCCCAATCCACCGCGATCGCCGTCTGCAGATATTGTTTCATCGCTTCGACCTGGCCGCGGGTGCGGTCGGAGGTCGGGGTATTAGGGTTGGAAGGAATCTGGTCACCGTCTTCAAGCGCGGCGGCCTGGGCTTCGGGGGTGAGCAGGAACGCGGCGAGTTTCTGCGCCAGTTCCGGTTGCGTGTTGTTGGCGATGGCGCATTCGGCGACGTTGAGCACCACGGCGCCTTCCTTCGGTTGTGCGTATTCCACCGGCATGCCTTTGAGTTTCAGCGCGGTGACCTGGGTCGGTGTCAGCGGAAACAGCGCCGCTTCGTCGGTCTGGAGCATTTCTGAAATCTTTGCCGAGCTCGGAATATATTCCAGCACGTTGCGCCCGACGGTGTCTGGCCAGGCCTTGAAGCCCGGATCGACGTTGGTTTCGCTACCGCCCTGAATCCGGTTGAACATCAGGAAACCGTGCAGGCCGAAGGTAGAGGAGGCCATCGACTGGAACACAACCTTGTCCTTGTATCGAGGATCGGCCATGTCCATCCATGAAGTCGGCGCAGTCCAGCCTTTTTCCTTGAACAGGCGTGTGTTGTACGCCAGCCCGGTGACGCCGAGGCTGACGGCCACCGCTTCATCCTTGATGCGCCCCTTGGCCGGAATTTGCGCGAGGGTCGGGTTGTCCTGGAGTTTGTCGCACAGGCCCATGGCAATGGCGCGGTACATGATGCCGTCGTCGAGGAACATCACGTGCATCTGCGGGTTGCCCTTGCTGGCCTGGACCTTGGCCAGGATATCGGCTGAGGTGCCGGGCACGATCACCACCTTGACGTTGTTGGCCTTCTCGAAAGCCGGCAGTACCTTGTCGGCGTACAACCGCTCCATGGTCCCGCCGTTCATGCCCAGGTAAAGCGTCGGCTCGGCGTGGGCCTGGGTGATGGTGAGCAGGGCGCTCATGCAGGACAAACCGAGCAGTGCGTTGCGTTTGAGGTTTTTCATTGGCGCGACCTTCCTCTATCAAGCTACGGAGATGGAGTGAAACCGGGTGATGGAAAACGCATCCAGCGACGTCTTTGACGCGCCGCTACAGATGATCTCGGTGAGCGCCTGGCCCACCGCCGGGCCGATCTGGAAACCGGCGCCGGCAAAGCCGAACGCATGCAACAGACCTGGCTGGGTACGGCTGTGGCCGATCACCGGTTGGCGATCGGGCAGATAACCTTCAGTGCCGCTCCAGGTGCGTATCGCCTGGGCGCCTTGCAGAAACGGGTAGAGCTCGACGGCCTGGCGCAGGATTTCCAGCACGGCGCCTTGACCGGGGCGGGCGCGGGTGTCGTCGAGGGCAAAACCCTGACCGCCGCCCAACACGCAATTGCCGCGTGCGACCTGACGTGCATAAATGCCGCCACCCTCGACACCGGTGCTGGCATCCATCACCAGCGGCAAGGGCTCGGTGACCAGCATTGCCGGGTGGCCGGAGTGCATCGGCACCGGCTCGCCGAACTGCGCGGCCAGGCTGCCGGCCCAGGCCCCGGCGCAGTTCAACAACCAGGGCGCGTGCAGTTCCAGGCCGGTATGCGTGCGCACGCGAAAGCGCTGGCCGTCGTGTTCCACGGCAGTGACCGCGCATTGCTCATGTACCTGCACACCGTGGCGCCGCGCTGCCCGGGCGAACGCAGGGGACACCAGGCGCGGGTTGGCGTGACCGTCATCCGGGCAATAAGAGGCGCCGACCGCAACGTCCCCCACCCATGGAAAACGCCTGCGCAGTTCGGTGCGATCAAGCACCTGCAAGTCGAGGCCGAAGCCCTGGCTGTTGGCGGCGTAGTCTTGCAGGGCACGCAAATCGTCTGGACTGCGGGCGAGTTTCAGGTGGCCGCTGCGTTGATATTCACCGTCGATGCCGATCAATTGCGGCAGCTGCGCCCAGATGGCGTGGGCACATTGCGACAGCGGCAATTGCGACAACGGTCGGCCCTGGCGGCGAACACCACCGTAGTTGACGCCGCTGGAATGCGAACCGCAGAAGTCGCGCTCCAGCAGCACCACACGACGTCCGGCCTTGCCGAGAAACAGCGCCGCTGATGCACCGACAATGCCACCGCCGATGATCACTGCGTCGACTTCGCTCATGCGTCAATCTCCAGGCCAAAGGGCAGCGGTTTGATCGGGGCCTGGGCCCGCAGCCGGCCGATGTCGGACAGGGCACGCCCACTTTCACAGGCAATGATCTCCGCTGCGGCCGCGCCACACATCCGCCCCTGACAACGGCCCATGCCGACCCGGCAATGGGCCTTGACCCGATTGAATTCCCAGTGGCCCTCGCGCACCACTTCACGAATATCGCCGGCGCGGACTTCTTCGCAGCGGCAGACCATCACGTCATCGGCGAGGCCGGCGGCCCAGTTCTCGGGAAAGGCGAAGGCACGTTCCAGGCCCCGGCGAAAATCGCCGATGCGTTCCAGCACCTGTTCCAGTTGAGCGGGACGTTGTGATGGAATCACGTAACCGATGTCTTCGAGCAGCGCCAATGCGGCGCGCTCGCCGGCCATTTCCGCCGCGTCGGCGCCCATGATCCCGGCGCCGTCACCGGCCAGGTACACCTCGGCGACGCTGCTGCGCCCGGCGCGATCGCGTTGTGGCAGCCAGGCGCGGTTGAGCGGGTTCCAGGCAAATTCGCAGCCGAGCAGGTCGGCGAGCTGGGTTTCGCTGCGCAGGCCGTGGGCGAAGGCGAGGGCATCGCAGTGCAGTCGATGTTGGTCTTTTGCGTCGGACCAGATCAGCGCCTGCACCCGTTGTTCGCCTTCGACGTGTTTCAAGGTCGCGCCCTGATGCACCGGGATGCCGTTGGCGGTCAGCCAGCCGCGGTAATAGATACCTTTGGCCAATGTGGCCGGTTGCGACAGCAGTCCGGGCAGGGCGCGAGCCTGGGCACTGAAGGGAGAGCTGTCGAGTACCGCGACCACCTTGGCGCCAGCCTTGGCGTATTGATACGCGACCAGGTACAGCAGCGGACCGCTGCCGGCAAACACCACGCGCTCGCCGATGGCGCAGCCCTGGAACTTCAAGGCGATCTGCGCCGCGCCCAGGCTGTAGACCCCGGGTAGCGTCCAGCCCGGCACCGGCAGAATCCGGTCGGTGGCGCCGGTGGCGACGATCACCCGGGAAAACTCCAGCCGTGCGGCACGTCCGTCCCGCAAGGTGTCGAGGGCGCCATCCTCGGCGTTCCATACCAGGGTTTCAGGGCGGTAATCGAGCTGCTCGCGCAACCCGTCGATGGTCTGGTGCAACGCACTGGCCTTGCGCGCTTCGAAGCCATACAGCTTGACCGGCGAACGCTTGAAATTGGCCGGCTGGCGCCGATAGATCTGCCCGCCACCGCGCGCGGCTTCGTCCAGCAGCACCGGGCGAACACCGTGGGCGACCAGGGTTTGCGCCGCGCGAATACCGGCAGGGCCGGCGCCGATGATGACCACGGGTTTCATGCGCACCTCGGCTGCTGTGCTTTTGTGGGAGCGGGCTTGCTCGCGAAGACGGCTGCACATCCAGCAGAGAGGCTGACTGACAGACCGCTTTCGTGAGCAAGTCGAATCGTCGCACCGCCGCTCCCACAGGGGATTGGGTTTTTGCAGGTGGAATGTGCGTTCATACGGATCGCCCCGGCTCGCGGTTGATGTGTTGCCCGTCTTCCAGCAAGGTCGAGCAGGCGCGTACCCGGCGGCCGTCGCCCAGGCGCACCCAGCAGTCCTGGCAGGCGCCCATCAGGCAGAAGCCGGCGCGCGGTTCGGCGCTGAAGTCGCTGCCGCGCAGGTGTTCGCTGCAGGTCAGCACCGCGGTCAGCACGGTGTCGCCGAGCAAACCGCTGGCCGGTTGGCCGTCGAGGGTAAAGTCCAGGACCGGGCGATCGCCTTCGGCCAGTCGTTTCAGCAGAGCCATGGCGCCCTCATTGTTTGCCCACCAGGACCCGATCCAGGCCATACACCCGGTCGAGCAGAATCATGGTCAGCGCGGTCAGCGCGATGACCAGCGCCGACACCGCCGCCATCATCGGATCGATGGATTCGGTGGCGTAGACGTACATGCGCACCGGCAGGGTCTGCGTGGCCGGCGAGGTGACGAAGATCGACAGGGTGACTTCGTCGAAACTGTTGATGAACGCCAGCAGCCAGCCCCCGGCGACCCCCGGCAGGATCATCGGCAAGGTGATCTGGCGGAACAGCGTGAAACGTCCGGCGCCCAGCGATTGCGCGGCGTGTTCGGCGCTGCGGTCCAGGCCGATGGCCGAGGCCAGCACCAGTCGCAGTACGTACGGGGTGATCACCAGCACATGGGCGAAGATCAGCCAGGCAAAGCTGCCGTTGACCCCCATCAGCGCAAACAAGCGCAGCAGCGCCACACCCAGTACCAGGTGCGGAATGATGATCGGCGACAGAAACAGCCCGTTGAAAAAATCCCGGCCGGGGAATTCGAAACGGGTGATCGCCAGCGCCGCCGGCACCGCGATCAGCGTCGCCAGGCTGGCCGCGCTGAACGCCAGGATCAGGCTGTTGTAGAACGCGTCGACAAAGTCGGCACGCTCGAACACCGCCCGGAACCAGCGTAGGGAAAACTCGGTGGTCGGCAGGCTCAGGGTGTTCTCCGGAGTGAAGGCCACCAGGCACACCACCACCAGCGGTGCGAGCATGAACAACACCACAAGGGCATGAAACAGCAGGGCGAAAGGACCGTTCCTGGACATGACGAATTATCCCAATGACTTCTTGTAGCGGCCTTCGATCATGCGGTTCCACGACAGCATGATCAGCAGGTTGATGAGCAGCAGGGCCACGGCGATGCTCGCGCCCATGGGCCAGTTGAGCTCCGACAGGTACTGGTCGTAGATCAGCGTGGCGACCATCTTCAGGCGGCGTCCGCCGAGCAGGCCGGGAATGGCGAAGGAACTGGCGGCGAGGCCGAACACGATCAGGGTGCCGGACAGGATGCCGGGCATGACCTGCGGCAACACCACCTGGCGAATCACCGTGAAGTGGCTGGCGCCCAGCGACAGCGCGGCTTGCTCGGCGGCCGGGTCAAGCTTCTGCAGCGAGGTCCACACCGGAATGATCATGAACGGCAGCATCACGTGAACCAGCGCAATCACTACCGCGAACGGCGTGTAGAGCAGTTTCATCGGTGAGCCGCCGAGCGCTTGCAGGACCTGATTGACCAGGCCATCGGCGCCGAGCAACAGGCTCCAGCCGAAGGCGCGCACCACCACCGAAATCAGCAGCGGGGTGAGGATCAGGATCAGGAAAATCGAACGCCAGGGCGTGCCCATGCGGCTGAGGATGTACGCCTCGGGCACGCCGATCAGCACGCAGAGCAGGGTGGTCAGCGCGCTGATCCACAGGGTGCGCAGGAAGATCTCGTAGAAGTACGGGTCGCCCAGCAGGCTGCCGTAGTGGTCGATGGTGTAGGCGTCGCCCTTGATCCCCGAGCCGTAGTCGAAGACGTTGAACGACAACAGCAGCGTCAGCATCAACGGGATCACCAGCAGGCTGACATAGAGCGCCAGGGCGGGTGCCGACAGCAGGTAGCCCTGGCGCCCCTGGCGGATGGCGGCGAGTGCACTCATGCCGTCACCTCGTCGACACTCAGCACCCGCAACAGTGCCGCGTCCCAGTCCAGGCCGACCGCCGTGCCTTCGCTCAGTGGCGCCGAGCCGTCGTTGCGGCGCACCACGCAGAGTTCACCGAGGGTCGTCGACACGCCGTACAGCCATTGGCTACCGAGGAAGAAGCGACTGCTGACCTTGCCTTGCAGGCGACCAACGCCAGCCTCGCGCAGATCGATTTTTTCCGGACGCAGGCTCAGGGTCAGGTCGCCATCGCCACGTCCGCACACC
The DNA here is from genome assembly GCF_050432945.1 of Pseudomonas sp. 18173. NCBI lineage: Bacteria > Pseudomonadati > Pseudomonadota > Gammaproteobacteria > Pseudomonadales > Pseudomonadaceae > Pseudomonas > Pseudomonas sp. 18173. Next base: position 25,044 of record NZ_JBKFTN010000031.1, on the reverse strand, counting down.
TGAACCACACCGGTCGTGTCACGTTCACCGGGCAGCAGGTTGGCTTTGCCGACGAACCCGGAAATGAACTCGGTACGCGGGTGTTCGTAGAGGGTGTAGGGCGCGTCGATCTGGGTGATGCGCCCGGCCTGCATCACCACCACGCGGTCGCTGATCGACAGGGCTTCGGACTGGTCGTGGGTGACCATCAACGTGGTAATGCCGACTTCGCGCTGGATGCGGCGGATCTCGAATTGCATCTCTTCGCGCAGATTGGCATCAAGGTTGGACAGCGGTTCATCGAGCAGCAGCACCGGCGGCTGGATCACCAATGCCCGGGCCAGGGCGACGCGCTGGCGCTGGCCGCCGGACAGCTCCCGAGGATAACGCTCGGCATGCTGATGCAGGCGCACCAGCTTGAGCACCCGCTCGACCCGCTGCTGGATCTCGGCGTTCGGCACCTTGCGCATGCGCAGGCCGAAGGCGACGTTGTCCTTGACGGTCATGTGCGGGAACAGCGCGTAACTCTGGAACACCACGCCCAGGCCACGGCTGGCGGGCTTGGCATGGGTGATGTCACGACCGTCCAGGACAATGCGCCCGCTGGTGACTTCGACGAAGCCGGCGATCATTTGCAGGGTGGTGGTTTTGCCGCATCCGGAGGGGCCGAGCAGGGAAACGAACTCGCCTTTCTCCACCGAGAGGTCAGTGGCGACCACGGCGTCGATTTCACCGTAGCGTTTGCCGAGTTTTTCAAGTTGCACAAAAGCCATGAGTGCGCCTCCACCTGAGATTGTTATGCGTCGCCCGCAGGCGCGCTTTCTTGTATGGGCAGATACGAAAAATGTTGCCGGGGTGCGTTGGCGCTCGACTTGAGTCGGCTGCCGCTGTTGTTCGAATCGCCCCTGTCTGGACGCAGATTAGGACGAAGACTAGGATGGGCTCAATGGCCAATTTCACTGAGGCGATGACTATTTTCAGTTTCATTCGCTGAGTAAATTAAACGTCGAGAAAATTAATGTCAGATTCCATTGAGCGGAATGAAAACAAAAATGAAGTCGGCGTGGGTGCCGTCTCAAGACTGTTTGCGGTGCTGCGGGCGCTGGGCGATACCGTCGAGGGCGGTGAACGGGTGACGCAACTGGCGCAACACATCGGTTTGTCGCAACCGACCACTCACCGCTTGCTGCGCAGCCTGATGGACGAAGGCATGGTCGAGCAGGATGCACGCAGCAAACGCTATCGGCTCAGCCTGGATTTTTTTGCCTTGGCCGCCCGTGCGGGCAACAGCGGAAACCTGCGCGAACTGGTACGCCCGGCGTTGCTGCGGCTATCGGCGTCGTTGGGCGATTCGTTGTTTCTGCTGGCACGCAGCGGCTTCGATGCCATTTGCCTGGACCGCAGCGAAGGGCCGTTTCCGATTCGGACCTTCACCGGCGATATCGGTGGGCGCGTGGCCTTGGGTGTGGGGCAGGGCAGCCTGGCGATTCTCGCGTTCCTGCCGGAAGAGGAACGCGACACGGTGATTAACTACAACCTGCCACGCTTGAAGGATTTCCATCTGTATGACGAGGTGTTCCTGCGCTCGGAGGTCGAGAACGTACGCAAGCTCGGATACGCCGGGCGCAACACCGGCGTGCTGCAGGGCATGGCCGGGGTGGCGGTGCCGATTCTCGATCGCGAAGGCCGGGCGGTGGCGGCGTTGAGCGTGGCGACCGTGAGTGACCGCCTGGGGCCGGATCGTTTGCCGACGGTGGTGGAGATGCTCAAGCGCGAAGCGGCGTTGATCGGGCCAAGGATCAATCCGTTTGATCCGCTGTTGCGCAGGCCGTCGCAGGTGTTTGGACAGAATTGAAACCACCACAAGACCAAGTGTGGGAGCGGGCTTGCTCGCGAAAGCGGAGTATCAGATAAATGAATGTCGACTGACACTCCGCCTTCGCGAGCAAGCCCGCTCCCACATTTGATTTGTGTTGCTATCAGAACTGAGTGGTCTGCCTGAGCATCTGCGCCGTCGGCGTATCTGCCGGGCTGACCATCGCGTAGTTGTAGCCGCCACCCGACCAATATTCGGCCTGCAACCCGCCATCGCTGCGACTGCCTCTTGGCAGCATGAAGTTTTTCGGTCCCGGTGGGCGCACATAGAAGCTGATTTTTTGTCCCCTCAGGTTCTGGTAAACGACCATCGCCGCAGGCCCTTGATCGGTGCTGAGCAAGCGTCCGCTGACCGGTTTGAATCCGGCGCCGGCGAGGTCGGGCAAGCGATTGGCCCGGTTGAAATAGCGGTCGAGCCAGCCTTGCATGTCGCCGTCATCGCTGGCCTTGTAGTCCGCCGGCAGGATCTCTTGCTGGGCAATCAGGCGATAGGCTTGCAGGGCGTCGGTCATTGGAGGCGGGGCGCCGACCAGGGTCATTTGCCGTGCCTGCCAGCCACTGAAACCGCCGACACCGACAGCAATCAGCAGCACCGCGGCGCTGGCCAGGTGTCGGCGGGACTGACGTTTGAGGCGCTGGCGAATCAGTGCCGGATCGAGGTTCGGGTTGGCCGGTTGCTGCAAGGCACCACCGAGGGCTGCGCGCAGTTGTTGGGCATCCAGTTGCCAGGCGCGCACTTGCGCGGATATTTCGGGATTGCTCGCCAGAAAAGTTTCGACCAGGCGTCGGTCGGCGTCGCTCAACTGGTGGTCGACATAGGCGTGCAGGTCACGCTCGCTGGGGGGCATGCTGATCATTTGAGTCTCCGCAGGGACGGGCGGTTGATTTCGCCATCACTGAGTTGGCGCAGGGCCTGGCGAGCCCGGGACAGGCGGGACATCACGGTGCCGATGGGGACGTCGAGAATCTCGGCGACTTCTTTGTAGCTCAAGCCCTCTACCGACACCCACAGCAACAGCGCGCGCTGTTCGGTGGGCAGTTGATCGAAGGCGCTGAGGGTCGATTGTGCCAGCACAGTGCGTTCTACCGAGGGCTGGGGATCGTCACGCCCGGTGAAGAATTCGAGCATGCGTGCATAACGCCGGGAGCGGCGGTGCGCATCGAGAAACTGCCGATAGAGAATCGAAAACAGCCAGGCGCGCAGGTCGCCCTCGACGCGTTTGCCACCCCAACTCGAGAGTGCCCGCTCCAGGCTCGCCTGTACCAGGTCGTCGGCGCTGCTCGGGTTGCGCGTCAACGACACGGCAAACCGGCGCATCCCGGGAATGATTTCTCTCAGTTTTTCGTCGATATCGTTCATCAGGTTCTGACAAGTCACTACGCTTGGGACTAGGAAGACGCCCCGTGCTGGAGGTTATTCCACGCCTGAAAAAATAAATACCGCCTGTGGGAATAATCCTGTGTGCGGTTCGTCTGCTTGATTCTTCTCACTTGTGGCCGATGGCCCTGGAGTCTTTCATGGTAGATCGATCATCACCGCCAACCCGGCCGCCCTTGAGCGCGGCGAGCCTGACGTTGCGCCTGGCTGGCATTGCCGTGGTCGTTGCCGCAGTGGCTGGGGCGTTTGCCTACGTCAACGGCACCTTCGACCCGCAGCGCTTGACCCCGAAGAAATTGATCAACGTGCTGGAAACCAACAACGGTGTACATCCGGGTTTCCGTCGCAACCATGCCAAAGGCGTATGCGTGATCGGGCATTTCGAGAGCAGTGGCGAGGCGCGCAGCTATTCCACCGCCCAGGTGTTCAACGAAGCGCGGACACCGGTGGTCGGGCGTTTCGCCTTGCCGGCCGGCAATCCATACGCACCGGACAGTGCCGTGCCGATCCGCAGCCTGGCCTTGCGCTTCACTCAGGCCAACGGCCAGCAGTGGCGTACAGGGATGAACAGCATGCCGGTGTTCCCGGTGGGTACGCCCGAGGCGTTCTATCAGTTCCAGCAAGCCCAGTCGCCAGACCCGGCCACCGGCAAGCCCGATCCCAAGGCCGTGCCTGCATTCTTCGGTTCGCATCCCGAATCCGCGCCGTTCCTGGCCTGGATCAAGACGGCCAAACCGTCGGCCAGTTACGTCACCGAAACCTACAACAGCGTCAATGCGTTTTATCTGGTCAATGCCACGGGTCAAAAACAAGCGGTTCGCTGGAGCATGACGCCAGTGGCGCAAGACGCACCGGGCGCGACGGCACCGCAGGGCAATGACTTCCTGGAGAAAGACCTGGTCCAGCGCATCGCCGCCGGCCCGCTGCGCTGGCAGTTGAACATTACCCTGGCCAATCCGGGTGATCCGGTGAACGACGCCAGCAAGGCCTGGCCCGAAGGACGCAAGGTGTTGAACGCGGGCACCCTGGTGCTGGAAAAGACTCAGCCGCAACTCAACGGCGAATGCCGTGACATCAACTACGACCCGCTGGTGTTGCCTGCCGGGATCGAAGGATCCGACGACCCGTTGCTCGCCGCTCGTTCCGCCGGTTACGCCAATTCCTACCTGCGTCGCACCAGCGAAGTCAGCCAGTTGCCCGCCGCCAAACAGGAGGCCCAGCAATGAGCACTCAACCGAACCACTTCGCACCGCTGGCGCGCCTGCTGCACTGGCTGATGGCGCTGATGATCATCGCCATGCTGTTTATCGGCGCCGGCATGGTTGCCTCGGTGTCCGAGCGCCATGAGTGGCTGATTCATCTGCACAAACCCCTGGGCGTCGCGATCTTGCTGTTGGTGATCGTGCGACTGGTGGTGCGCTTTTCCACCACGCAGCCACCGCTGCCGGCGGACATGCCGGGTGTGCAAGTGCTCGCGGCCAAGGCTTCGCATGTCTTGTTGTATGCATTGATGCTGGTTTTGCCGCTGCTGGGCTGGGCGATGATTTCGGCGTCGGGCGAACCGGTGATGCTCAACAGTTCGCTGCAACTACCGTCGATTGTGCCGGCGAACGCGCAGGTGTTTGCGTTTTTGCGCAAGGCGCACGGCTATCTGGCGTACCTGCTGTTCCTGACCGTGTTGCTGCATTTGGCGGCGGCGCTGTTTCACGGCTGGGTGCGTCGTGATGAGGTGCTGGACAGCATGTTGCGCGGTAAGGATCGCGGGTGAAAGCGGCCACCAATCATTGAGGCGAGGGGGCAAGCCCCTCGCCTCAGGTGGTCAGCGCAAGGTGTCGACCATATCGGCCAGCGTGGTCAGCACATCTTTGCCCAACTGTTTCGAACGTTTGCCCGACCAACCGGTTTCCGCGTTCGGATGATCATCGTGATCCTTGAACGGCATTTCCAGGGTCAGCGACAGGCAGTCGTACTTCTGCCCGACGCTGTTGCAGGCCAGCGTCATGTTGGCCTTGCCCGGTTCATCGCGGACATAACCGTACTTGGTCTGGAAGTCCCTGGTGGTGTGCTTCAGATGGCTGCGGAAGTGCTCTTCCAGTTTTTCCAGGCGCGGTGTGTAACCGGGGTTGCCCTCGCAGCCGGCGGTGAATACGTGGGGGATTTCCTCGTCACCATGGACGTCGAGAAACATGTCGACGCCGTACTTTTCCATCTGCTGCTGTACGAAAAAGACCTCCGGGCTGATTTCCTGGCTGGCGCTCTGCCAGGCGCGATTGAGGTCCTGGCCCATGGCGTTGGTGCGCAGGTGGCCGTGGAAAGCGCCATCCGGGTTCATGTTCGGCACCAGGTACAGGTCGGCGCTGGCCAGCAGTTTATTCAGCACAGGGTCGTCGTGTTTTTCCAGGCGCTCGATCACGCCTTCCATGAACCACTCGGCCATGTGTTCGCCCGGATGTTGCTGGGCAATCATCCACACCTTGCGTCGACCTTCAGCCCCGGTGCCTTTGCGCAATAGCTGGATGTCGCGACCTTCGACACTTTTGCCAGTGGCCAGCAATTCAGTGCCAGCCTTGCTCAGTGCCTGCTCGATCAGCCAGTCGTGGCGGCCACGGCTGTAGGGTTCGAAGTAGGCGAACCAGGCGTGGGGCTGCTCGGCTTCGAGGCTGAAACGCAGGCAGTCGCCTTCAAAAATGGTCGGTACGCGGAACCAGTTGACGTGATCGTAGGACGCCACCGCCTGATATCCGGTCCAGGCCTTGTTATAGGAGGATTGGCTGGCATTGTTCAGGCGAAACCAGTGCTCCTGCCCGACATGCAGGCCGCTGGCCTTGAAGTGGAACCACTGGAAATGGGCACTGCGGGTGTCCGGGCGAATGGCCAGAAGTGGTTTTAGCGGGTCGCTGATGTCGATGACTTGGATGTTGCCGCTGTCGAAGTTGGCACTGATGTCGAAAGAGGATTTAGCCACGGCCATAATCGGGTCCTGAATATGATTTTTATGGCGGCTACTTTACACGCAAGAGTGGGGTGAAACCGAGGGAAATTGCGGGGTGCAGGGGTGGGGGCGTCCTCCTTGACGCTGTCGCAGCTTAGAGACTGCGAGATTGATTCTCAAGTGCTATTTGTCGCTGGTTTGAACCCGTGATGCCGGGCTTCCCTTGCCAGGCGGTATTCTTTTGATATCATCCGCGCCAACGAATTTGCGGCACCCAAAGACTTCATTAGCCTGAAGCCAAAAGCCAGAAAACTGGCAAAAAAAAGACCCGGCAAAAAGCCGGGTCAAAAACCGTGATTAGCCTGATGAGGAGATAGTCCAGGAGACCGACCTAAGGTCACCTGGTCCATCGACTGATCTCGCGATCAGTTGGTGCAATAATAATCATTCTCGTTTGCAGGTCAAGCGTTTTTGCCTGCGCGACAGGAAAATTCTTTCCTGTCTTCTCGATTTACCCGCTTGCCTCATCCGTTTTCATACTTCTCCAGCGATCGATCGACCATCGCTTTGGCCATGTCGATCATGTGCACCGTCGAAAACGCCAGGTCGCGGTTGGCGCCTTGCAGGTGATTGGCCGATTCGTACGCGATGGCAGCAGCACAGCGCAACAGGTCCAAGGCATGGACCAGCGCCTCTTCGCCGTTGATATTGCGGTTCACATCAAAAAAGCGCGGCTCGGCCACTTCCTCTGAAACAGCTGGTTTCAAGTAATAGTCCAGCGCGCGTTGTGCCGCCGCTGAGCCTTGAGGCGAGGTGAGGGTGGTGTCGATTTGCATGTCCGGCAGGTCATTGGCGGGTGGGTTCATGATGATGGCAAGCTCCGTGTCAGATTCAGATCCGTGAATCGATCCTAATACAAACTGTATTTGTGACGATAATTTAAATACTACAATTTGTGTTTTGATGGCCGGAGTCACCCACGTATCGTGCCGCACATGGATAAATGGATTGAATTGGTCAAGGCCAAGATGAGTGAACTCAAAATCACTCAAGAGATACTCGCCGAGCGCCTCGGGATGTCCCAGGGCGGCATTGGTCACTGGCTCAACAAACGTCGTGAACCGGGCATCGAAGACATGAACCGTGTGCTGCGGGCGCTGGGCCTCGAGTTTCTCGAGGTGGCTCTGGTGATCCGCGAACCGCAGGCGTCAACCGATGACGAAATCCCCCTGACACAGAAGTACAACCCGTACTTTCGCTACCCGATCAGCGACTGGCGCGAACCTGCCGAAGTGCGCGACGGCGACGTCGCGGTGTATGCAAAGGGGCACTTTGAATTGTCCGACTACCATGCCCGGGGGCCGGCGTTCTGGCTGAGAGTGGCAGGCGATGCGATGACCGCCCCCAATGGCATCAGCATCCCGGAAGGCATGCTGATTCTGGTGGACCCGGCCGTGGAAGCCGTGCCTGGCAAGCTGGTCATTGCCCAGTGGCCGGACAGTGCCGAAGCCACGTTCCGCAAGTTGATCGAAGAGGGCGGGCAGCGTTACCTGGTCCCGCTCAATCCGACGTATCCGAAAGCCTTGTACACCAAAGAATGTCGAATCATCGGTGTAGTGGTTCAGGCAACGACCAAGTTCTGATCAGATCGGTCCCCGCGAGGCGCAGGGCCGATCTTCATTTCACGCTTCCTCCAGTTCGACCAGCGCACTGCCTTCGCTGACCATCTCGCCTTCCTGGCAATACAGCGCCTTGATCACCCCGGCGTGCGGCGCACGAATGCTGTGCTCCATTTTCATCGCCTCAAGTACCACCAGTTGCGCCCCGGCTTCGACCGTTTGCCCGGCCTCCACCAGCACGCGCACGATGCTGCCGTTCATCGGCGCGGTCAGCCCGCCGTGATGGCTGTGGCTGGCCTCGACGGCGCTGATCGGGTCGTAAGCCTCGATGCGGCGCAACTCGCCATCCCACTGCAAATACACGTACTCGCCACGGCGTATTGCGCGGTGTTGACGGCGCACGCCAGCATGCTCGGTCAGCAGGTGCTCACCCTTGAGGCGAGCGCTGTGGGCATCGGTGTCGCCCAGCGTCAGCGCGCGGTCCTGGCCTTCACAACTCAAGTGAAGGGTGATTTCTCTTGGCAAACCGGCACGCAGACCATTACCCACCGCCCACGGCGAACTCGGGTCGTCGGCGCGGGTTACAGGCGGCTGGCTCTGGGCAAAGGCCTGGGCGGCGGCTTGCCAGAAGTCATCGCTGAGTTCTGTCGGCGCCGGCAGCAACTGCTCCTGATAGCGCGGAATGAAGCCGGTATCCAGTTCGGCAGCGGCGAACGCCGGGTGACCGATAATGCGCCGCAGGAAGTTGATGTTGGTCTTCAGGCCGCCGATGGCGAATTCGTCGAGCATGCTCAGCAGGCGTAAACGCGCCTGTTCACGGTCTTCGCCCCAGGCAATCAGCTTGCCGAGCATCGGGTCGTAGAACGGCGAAATTTCATCGCCTTCTTCAACGCCGCTGTCCACTCGACGCCCCGGTCCCTGGGCGGATTCGCGATACAGCTCCAGGCGACCGGTCGCCGGCAGGAAGTCATTGCCCGGATCTTCGGCATACAGCCGCACTTCGATCGCATGCCCCACCAGCGGCACCTGATCCTGGGTCATCGGCAAGGCTTCGCCACGTGCCACGCGAATCTGCCAGGCCACCAGGTCGAGGCCGGTGATGGCTTCGGTGACCGGGTGTTCCACTTGCAGGCGGGTGTTCATCTCCATGAAGAAGAACTCGCCGCGCGCATCCAGCAAAAACTCGACGGTGCCGGCGCCGACATAGCCGATGGCCTGGGCTGAACGCACGGCGGCCTCGCCCATGGCGCGACGCAGTTCCGGGCTCAGGCCTGGCGCCGGGGCTTCTTCGACGACTTTCTGGTGCCGGCGCTGAATCGAGCAGTCACGTTCGTTGAGGTACAGGCAGTTGCCGTGCTGGTCGGCGAATACCTGGATTTCCACATGGCGTGGCTTGAGCAGGTATTTCTCCACCAGCATCCGCGAATCGCCGAACGACGATTGTGCTTCACGCTGTGCCGAGGCCAGGGCTTCGGCCAGTTGGCTGACGTCCTCGACCACTTTCATGCCTTTGCCGCCGCCACCCGCTGTGGCCTTGAGCAGCACCGGGTAGCCGATGCGTTCGCAGGCGGCACGGAAGGTTTCCAGGTCCTGGGCTTCGCCGTGATAACCGGGCACCAACGGCACGCCGGCGGTTTCCATCAAGGCTTTGGCCGCGGACTTGCTGCCCATGGCGTCGATGGCCGAGGCAGGCGGGCCGAGGAAGATCAGGCCCGCGTTTTCGATGGCGCGGGCGAACCCGGCGTTTTCCGACAGAAAGCCATAGCCAGGGTGAATCGCCTGGGCGCCACTGGCCTTGGCGGCGGCGATCAGTTTGTCGATTTGCAGGTAGCTGTCGGCGGCTTTGCTGCCACCGAGGTCGACACGAATGTCGGCTTCGCGGCTGTGCCGGGCGTCACGGTCGGTGGCACTGTGCACGGCCACGGTCGTCAGGCCCAGCGCCCTGGCGGTGCGCATTACCCGGCAAGCGATTTCGCCGCGGTTGGCCACCAGCAGGGTGGTGAGGACAGGTGCGCTCATCAACGGGGCTCCTTGGTGGTTTGTGCTTGCCAGCTCGGCGGACGTTTTTGCAGGAAGGCGCGCAGGCCTTCCTGGCCTTCCGGGCTGACGCGGATGCGGGCGATGGCATTTTCGGTGTAGCGGCGCAGGGCCGGGTTCAGTGAGCCATCGCCGACTTCGCGCAACAGCTCCTTGCTGGCGCGCATCGCGGCCGGGCTGTTGAGCAGCAGGTTATCGATCCATTGTTCGACTTTCTGTTCCAGCTCGGCACTAGCATGGCTTTCCGACAACAGACCGATTTCCCGTGCCCGTTGCCCGCCGAAGCGCTCGGCGGTCAAGGCATAGCGACGGGTAGCGCGCTCGCCGATGGCTTGCACCACGAACGGGCTGATCACCGCCGGCGCCAGGCCGATGCGCACTTCCGACAGGCAGAACTGCGCGTCATCGGCACCGATGGCCATGTCGCAGCAACTGATCAGGCCCAGCGCGCCGCCAAAGGCTGCGCCTTGCACCACGGCCAGGGTCGGGATTTTCAGTTTGGCCAGGTTGTACATCAACTCCGCCAGTTCCCGGGCGTCATCGAGGTTGGTGGCGTAGTCGAGTTCGGCCGACTGCTGCATCCAGGCCAGGTCGGCACCGGCGCTGAAATGTTTGCCGCGCCCGCGCACGATCAGAAACCGCAGGCTGGCATCGCTGGCGACCTTGTCGAGGGCGAGGATCAGTTCGCGGATCATTTCGGCGTTGAAGGCGTTGTTCTTTTCTTCACGGCTGAGCCAGAGAGTCGCAAATCCCCTTGGATCGCTCAGCAGTTCGAGGGTGTTGAAGTCGCTCATATTGTCCGTCTCCACAACTCTGTTCTTCTGTAGGAGCGAGCTTGCTCGCGATGGTCTTGAGGACGCCGCTGGGTGTCAGACTTTCAGCGTTATCGTTGACGACCATCGTCGGAACGCCGCCCGGAGCAAGCTCGCTCCTACAGAGGTCGGATCACATCCGGAATACGCCGAAGCGGCTCGGTTCGATTGGCGCGTTCAACGACGCGGACAAGGCCAGGGCCAGTACGTCGCGGGTCTGGGCCGGGTCGATGACACCGTCGTCCCACAGGCGCGCGCTGGAATAGTAGGGGTGGCCCTGTTCTTCGTACTGGTCGAGGATCGGTTGCTTGATCTCGGCTTCCTGCTCGGCGCTGAAACCATGCCCACCGCGCTCGGCCTGTTCGCGCTTGACCTGCACCAGGACACCGGCGGCCTGTTCGGCGCCCATCACACCGATGCGCGCATTCGGCCACATCCACAGGAAACGCGGATCGTAGGCACGGCCACACATGCCGTAGTTACCGGCACCGAAGCTGCCACCAATGATCACCGTGAACTTCGGCACCTTGGCGCAAGCCACCGCCGTCACCAGTTTCGCGCCGTGCTTGGCAATACCGCCGGCTTCGTATTTCTGGCCGACCATGAAGCCCGTGATGTTCTGCAGGAACAGCAACGGAATGCCGCGCTGACAGGCCAGCTCAATGAAGTGCGCGCCTTTCTGCGCCGCTTCGGCGAAGAGGATGCCGTTGTTGGCGAGGATCGCGATCGGGTAACCGTGCAGGTAGGCAAAACCGCAGACCAGCGTAGTCCCGAACAGCGCCTTGAACTCGTCGAACACCGATCCGTCCACCAGTCGCGCAATCACTTCACGCACGTCAAACGGCTGCTTGGCGTCGGCCGGGACCACACCGTACAGCTCGTCACTGCTGTAGAGCGGGGCGATCGGCGTACGCTGCTGAACCTCACCTTGCTTGCGCCAGTTGAGGTTGGCGACGCTGCGACGTGCCAGCGCCAGGGCGTGCTCATCGCTCTCGGCATAATGGTCCGCCACGCCGGAAATCTTGCAGTGCACATCGGCGCCACCAAGGTCTTCGGCACTGACCACTTCACCGGTTGCGGCTTTCACCAGCGGCGGGCCGGCGAGGAAGATCGTCGCCTGTTCGCGGACCATGATCGCTTCGTCGGCCATCGCCGGCACATACGCGCCGCCAGCGGTGCAGGAACCCATGACCACGGCAATCTGCGGAATGCCCATGGCGCTCATGTTGGCCTGGTTGAAGAAGATCCGCCCGAAGTGCTCGCGGTCCGGAAACACTTCATCCTGACGCGGCAGGTTGGCACCGCCCGAATCCACCAGATAGATGCACGGCAGGCGGTTCTGCTGGGCGATGGTCTGGGCGCGCAGGTGTTTTTTTACTGTCAGAGGGTAATACGAGCCGCCTTTTACCGTGGCGTCGTTGGCGACGATCATGCATTCGACGCCTTCCACACGGCCAATCCCGGCAATCACGCCAGCGGCGGGAACGTCTTCGCCATACACCTCGTAGGCTGCCAGTTGGCTGATTTCCAGAAACGGAGAGCCCGGATCCAGCAAACGGTTGATGCGCTCGCGGGGCAGCAATTTACCCCGCGAGGTGTGGCGTTCCTGCGCCTTCGGGCCGCCACCTTGGGCGACTTTGGCGAGCAGGGTGTGCAGGGCGTCGACCTGTTTGAGCATCGCCGCGCTGTTGGCGGCGAACTCCGCTGAACGAGGGTTGAGCTGGGTATGCAGGATAGCCATGGACAGCTCCGTTTAGCGGGTTTCGTTGAACAGTTCGCGACCGATCAGCATGCGACGGATCTCACTGGTGCCGGCGCCGATTTCGTACAGCTTGGCGTCACGCAGCAGACGGCCAGCCGGGAATTCGTTGATGTAGCCATTACCACCGAGAATCTGGATCGCGTCGAGGGCCATTTGCGTGGCGCGCTCGGCGGAATAGAGGATTACCCCGGCAGCGTCCTTGCGCGTGGTTTCGCCGCGCTCGCAAGCCTGGGCCACGGTGTACAGGTAGGCGCGGCTGGCGTTGAGTTGGGTGTACATGTCGGCGACCTTGCCCTGGATCAGCTGGAATTCGCCGATGCTCTGGCCGAACTGCTTGCGGTCGTGGATGTACGGCACGATCAGGTCCATGCACGCCTGCATGATCCCGGTCGGGCCGCCTGACAGCACGACGCGCTCGTAGTCGAGGCCGCTCATCAGCACTTTCACGCCGCCGTTGAGCACGCCGAGGATGTTTTCTTCCGGCACTTCGACGTCATCGAAAAACAGCTCGCAGGTGTTCGAACCACGCATGCCGAGCTTGTCGAACTTGTTGCTGCGGCTGAAGCCTTTCCAGTCGCGCTCGACGATGAAAGCGGTGATGCCGTGGGGGCCTTTTTCCAGGTCGGTCTTGGCGTAGATCACATAGGTGTTGGCGTCCGGACCGTTGGTGATCCAGGTCTTGCTGCCGTTGAGCACGTACTTGTCGCCGCGTTTGTCGGCACGCAGTTTCATCGAGACCACGTCGGAGCCGGCATTCGGCTCGCTCATGGCCAGTGCGCCGATGTGCTCGCCGCTGATGAGTTTTGGCAGGTATTTGGATTTCTGTTCGTGATTGCCGTTGCGGTTGATCTGGTTGACGCAGAGGTTGGAGTGGGCGCCGTAGGACAACGCCACCGAGGCCGAGCCACGGCTGATTTCTTCCATGGCCACCACGTGGGCCAGGTAACCCAGGCCGGCACCGCCGTACTCTTCCGGCACGGTAATGCCCAGCAGGCCCATGTCGCCGAATTTGCGCCACAGGTCGGCGGGGAACAGGTTGTCGGTGTCGATCTGAGCGGCGCGCGGGGCGATCTCCTTGGCGACGAAGGACTGAACCTGATCGCGCAGCATGTCGATGGTTTCACCGAGGGCAAAGTTCAGGGATGGATAGCTCATGGGTCACCTTTTGGCTTTTTTGTCGGGTGGGGAGGGCCGTGATTCAGTTCTCACCTTTACGTTAACGTAAACCTGTGACGAATGGCTGTCAATCACCCTTTACGTTAACGTCAACTTGAGCGAGAGTAGGGGCAGTTCAAGATAGAACGCGGACCAATATTGTAGGAGCAAGCTCGCTCCTGCAGATGACCGCGAGTAGCCCATTAATAAAGACAATAGGGGTCGTCATGGATCAACCCAGTGCAAGCCCGCAACGCAGTTACACCCGTGGTTCCCAGGATAAAGCCTTGCTGGCGATGACCATCGGCCAGGCATTCGACAACACGGTTGCGCAGTACCCGGACGGGGAGGCGCTGGTGGTGCGCCATCAACAGCTGCGTTACACCTGGCGGCAATTGGCCGAAGCCGCGGACCTGCACGCCAGGGCGCTGCTGGCGTTGGGGCTGCAAGCCGGGGACCGCCTCGGCATTTGGGCGCCGAACTGTGCGCAGTGGTGCATCAGCCAGATTGCCACCGCGAAAATCGGTGTGATTCTGGTCAACATCAATCCCGCGTATCGCAGTTCCGAACTCGAATACGTACTCAAGCAATCCGGTTGCCAATGGCTGGTGTGTGCCGGGGCCTTCAAGACCTCGAACTATCACGCGATGCTGCAAGGCCTGGTGCCGGAGCTGGCCGAGCAATCCATCGGCAAGTTGCACAGCGAACGGTTGCCGGAGTTGCGTGGCGTCATCAGCCTGGATGCGCAGCCGCCATCGGGGTTCCTGCCTTGGTCGCAACTGGCCGCTCTGGCGGGTAGCGTGACGCTCGAGCAACTGCATGAGCGCCAGGACAGCCTGCATTTCGATCAGCCGGTGAATATCCAGTACACCTCCGGCACCACCGGTTTCCCCAAGGGCGCGACCCTCAGTCACTACAACATTCTGAACAATGGCTACATGGTCGGCGAAAGCCTGGGCCTGACGGCGGCCGATCGCCTGGTGATCCCGGTGCCGCTGTATCACTGCTTCGGCATGGTCATGGGCAACCTCGGCTGCATCACCCATGGCAGCACGATGATTTATCCGAATGACGCGTTCGATCCGCTGCTGACCCTCAACACCGTTGCCGAAGAACAGGCCACGGCGTTGTATGGTGTGCCAACCATGTTCATCGCCATGCTCGATCAGCCGCAGCGCGCCGGGTTCGACCTGTCGAGCCTGCGCACCGGGATCATGGCGGGCGCAACCTGCCCTATCGAAGTGATGCGCCGGGTCATTAGCGAAATGCACATGAGTGAAGTGCAGATTGCCTACGGCATGACGGAAACCAGCCCTGTGTCGTTACAGACCGGTCCGTCGGACGATCTGGAATTGCGCGTTACCACGGTCGGGCGCACCCAGCCGCAACTGGAAAGCAAGATCATTGACGAGGCGGGCAACCTGGTACCCCGTGGCACCATCGGTGAGCTGTGTACCCGTGGCTACAGCGTGATGCTGGGCTACTGGAACAACCCTGAAGGCACGGCAGAAGCCATCGATCAGGCAGGCTGGATGCACACCGGCGACCTGGCGAGCATGAACGATGAGGGTTACGTGTGCATTGCCGGGCGCAACAAGGACATGATCATCCGTGGCGGTGAGAATATTTACCCACGGGAGCTGGAAGAGTTTTTCTTCACTCATCCGGCCGTTGCGGACGTTCAGGTGATCGGCATTCCCTGCTCGCGCTACGGCGAAGAGATCGTCGCCTGGATCAAGTTCCACCCCGGCCACAGCGCCACCGAGCAAGAGTTGCAAACCTGGTGCAAGGAGCGCATCGCGCACTTCAAGACGCCGCGCTACTTCAAGTTCGTGGAGGAGTTTCCAATGACCGTGACCGGCAAGATCCAGAAATTCCGGATGCGCGAGATCAGTATCGAGGAGTTGCGCATCAACAAGGCCTGACGAGGTCTCTTGTAGGAGCGAGCGTGCTCGCGAAGAACTCAAGGATGCCGCGTTCATTCAGGATGTGCGCGTTATCGTTGGCGACCTTCGCGAGCAAGCTCGCTCCTACAGAGGGCGAAGGAAACCTGAATGCCAGACAGCACAAAGGGGAGCCGAGGCTCCCCTTTAATTTGTCGTTGCGCGTGCTCTTTTTTTATTATTGAGGGTCGGTCTGTTTTTGTTTTTGGCAACCGTTGCCCTTTACCGCTGTTTTTGGCGATCCCCATTCGGGATCAAGAGCAAACGTATTTTTTTGAGCGCTGATCTACTTTTTCGCCAAGCGATCCAACCAGTTCGGGAGCTACCTGAAGGTAGTTTTATTGTTCTCTGCCCGGTTGCGGGTAACTCCGAAAAGCACCCTGAAAAGCACATCTTCTCCAAAAAAATCTGTTAGCTGCGTCTCTGCCGTGTTGTTTTTGTTATGTCAGAGTCGTTACGTCTTGTTTTTATTAGGTTTGCCGCAATTTTTTTATTCTTGTTATGCGATAGATATAGCAGAAGCCGTGCCAACTTTTTAAAAGCCTTTAAAATCAATGGTTTGGAGGTTCGTAGGGTTTTTCGCCTCAGGCAAAACCCTACATTTTGTTTCCGTGTTACTCGTATTTGCCCACGTTTGTGTCCGCGCGGTAACACCCGGACACACTCAGCGTACTCACTGTGCGCTGCGGGCCTTGGCCACGCGGGAACCGGTAGGGCGACCCAGTACGGTGCAAATCTGCTGTCCGGCGAGCATCAAGGCGTCCAGATCGATTCCGGTGTCGATGCCCAGGCCGTTGAGCAGGTAAACCACGTCCTCGGTCGCGACATTACCGCTGGCGCCCTTGGCATAGGGACAGCCGCCCAGGCCGGCGATGGAGCTGTCGAACACCGCGATGCCTTCCAGCAGACTGGCGTAGATGTTGGCCACAGCCTGACCGTAGGTGTCGTGGAAGTGCCCTGCGAGTTTTTCCCGGGGCACAGCCTTTGATACCGCTTCAAACATCTTGCGGGTTGCGCCAGCGGTGCCGGTGCCGATGGTGTCCCCCAGCGAGACCTCATAGCAGCCCATGGCATAGAGCTCGCGAGCGACCACGGCGACTTGCTCCGGGGCGACGTTCCCTTCATAGGGGCAGCCCAGCACGCAGGACACATAACCGCGCACGGTCACCCCATGTTGTCTGGCGGCGTCCATGATCGGCCCGAAACGCTCCAGGCTTTCGCTTATCGAACAGTTGATGTTGCGCTGGGAAAAAGCTTCGGAGGCCGCCGCGAACACGGCCACTTCCTTGACCCCGGCGGCGAGGGCATCTTCAAAACCGCGCAGGTTGGGCGCGAGCGCGCCATACACCACACCCGGTTTGCGCTGTATCTGCGCGAAAACCTCGGCGGAACCGGCCATCTGCGGCACCCACTTGGGCGAAACGAAACTGCCGACCTCTATATAGCCCAGGCCCGCGGCCGTGAGCGCGTCGACCAGTTGCACCTTGTCGGCGACGCTGATGGGCTGGGCTTCGTTCTGCAGGCCGTCGCGCGGGCCGACTTCGACAATACGTACGTGGGTGGGGAGGGACATGGGCTTCGACCTGTGCTGATTGTTCGGAGAACCCCGTAGGAGCGAGCTCTGCTCGCGATGGACTTCCATGCACCGCGTTTATCCGGCAGACACGCGTTATCGTTAACGGCCATCGCGAGCAGGCTGGCTCCTACAGGGGGCGGTGTGGATTTACTGAATCGATTCCTGGCTTTTGAGCGTTTGCTCCAGCGCTTGCACGCAGCGCTCTTCGGCGGTATCCAGCTCCAGTTTCATCTGTTCGATGTCCAGCAGCTGCTGTTCAAGCTGCTCACGGCGCTCGCTGATTTTTGCCAGCATGCTGTGCAGTTGCTTGGTGTTACCGCTGGAAGGGTCGTAGAGCTCGATCAGCTCGCGGCATTCAGCCAGCGAGAAACCGATGCGTTTGCCCCGCAGGATCAGCTTCAGGCTGACCTTGTCGCGAGGCGAGTAAATGCGTTCCTGGCCACGACGCTCGGGGCTGAGCAGGCCTTGCTCTTCATAAAAGCGAATGGCGCGGGTGGTGATGTCGAGCTCGCGGGCGAGATCGGAAATGCTGTAGGTCTGGCTGCTCATGGGCGCGCTCGCAAAAGGTCATGGCGCTAAGCTAATGGCAGGTTGACGTTTACGTCAAGGGGCAGGGTTTTTCAGTGTTCTCACCGGCCCCTTCGCGAGCAAGCCCGCTCCCACAGGGGAACGCATTCCAAATGTGGGAGCGGGCTTGCTCGCGAAGAACGATAACCAGGTGTAGTGCCCTACACCTTCTCGAGCTTTTTCTCCTGCGCCGTCACCTGCTGGCACAACTCGATCATCTGCTCGCGCATCCAGCGGTTCGCCGGGTCCTGGTCGGTGCTTTCGTGCCAGTACAGGTGGGTTTCCACCGGCGGCACATCGTTGACCGGCAGATAAAAGGCGTGCAGGTCGTTGCGGCGGGCGAAGCGTTCCGGCACGGTCATGACCATGTCCGTCTGCTGCAACACTTGCGAGGCCATCAGGTAGTGTTGGGAGCGCAGGGCGATCTTGCGCTGGATGCCCATCTTGCCCAGTGCCAGGTCGACATAGCCCAGGCCACTGCGGCGGCTGGAAATATGGATGTGGGTCAGGCTCAGGTAATCGTCCAGCGTGAGTTTCTCTTTGCCCGCCAGTGGATGCCCCTTGCGCATGGCGCACACGTAGCGGTCTTCCATCAACTTGACGTGGCGTACCTGCGGGTCGGTGTTGAGCGGCGCATCGACCGCGAAGTCGAGGCGTCCGGCTGCCAGTTCCTTGGTGGTTTCCCGGCGTTTGGACAGGAAGCTTTCGATGATCACCGTCGGCGCCAGGCGGCGCAGACGCTGGAACAGCGGCGGCAGGATCACCGCTTCCGTGAGGTCGGTCATGCTGATGCGGTAGGTCTTGACCGCCTGCTGCGGGTTGAAAATGCGGCTTTCCTGCACCGACACGCGCAGCAGCGAGAGCGCGTTGCGCACCGGGCCGATGATGTTCTGGGCCATGGGGGTCGGCACCATGCCCTGGGCGGTGCGCACGAACAAAGGGTCGTTGAAGGTCTCGCGCAGACGCGCCAGCGCATTCGACACCGCCGGTTGGGTGATGCCGACGATTTGCCCGGCGCGGGTCAGGTTGGCTTCGGTGTAGATCGCGTCGAAGACGATGAAAAGGTTGAGATCGACCTTGCTCAGATTCATTACGCGGGCTCTCTTATTGTGTGGGCGGACTGACCGTGACGATCAGCCGATCATATATCGGTGATGAATGTTAATACACGCCGAGAATAGGCTAGGTAAATTATCAACGCTGTTCTAGCATCGATTGCATGATCTAAACAACCTCCCCCAAGAAGGTATCTCGCTCATGGATTTCGCTTATTCGCCCAAGGTTCAGGAACTGCGCGAGCGCGTGACAGCGTTCATGGACACCTACGTTTATCCCGCTGAAGCGGTGTTCGAACGCCAGGTCGCCGAAGGCGATCGCTGGCAGCCGACCGCGATCATGGAAGAGCTCAAGGCCAAGGCCAAGGCCGAAGGCCTTTGGAATTTGTTTCTGCCTGAGTCCGAACTGGGTGCCGGCCTGACCAACCTCGAATACGCGCCGCTGGCGGAAATCATGGGCCGCTCGCTGCTGGGGCCAGAGCCGTTCAACTGCTCGGCACCGGACACCGGCAACATGGAAGTGCTGGTGCGTTACGCCAACGAAGAGCAGAAACAACGCTGGCTCGAACCCTTGCTGCGCGGCGAGATCCGCTCGGCATTCGCCATGACCGAACCGGATGTCGCATCTTCGGATGCCACCAACATGGCCGCCCGTGCGGTGCGCGATGGCGACGAGTGGGTGATCAACGGCAAGAAATGGTGGACCTCGGGTGCTTGCGACCCGCGCTGCAAAATCCTGATTTTCATGGGGCTGAGCAATCCGGACGGACCGCGTCACGCCCAGCACTCGATGATTCTGGTGCCGGTGGACACCCCCGGGGTAAAAATCCTGCGTCCGCTGCCGGTGTTCGGCTACGACGACGCTCCCCACGGTCACGCCGAAGTGCTGTTTGAAAATGTCCGGGTGCCGTACGAAAACGTCCTGCTGGGCGAAGGCCGTGGTTTCGAAATTGCCCAGGGTCGCCTTGGCCCGGGGCGGATTCACCACTGCATGCGTTCGATCGGCATGGCCGAGCGTGCACTGGAACTGATGTGCAAACGCTCGGTGAGCCGTACGGCATTCGGCAAACCCTTGGCGCGGCTGGGCGGTAACGTCGACAAGATCGCCGATTCGCGGATGGAAATCGACATGGCACGCCTGCTGACACTGAAGGCGGCGTACATGATGGACACGGTTGGCAACAAAGTGGCCCGCAGCGAGATCGCGCAAATCAAGGTCGTCGCGCCAAACGTTGCGTTGCGCGTAATCGACCGGGCGATCCAGATCCATGGCGGGGCAGGGGTTTCCAACGATTTCCCGCTGGCCTACATGTATGCGATGCAGCGCACCCTGCGCCTGGCCGACGGCCCGGACGAAGTGCACCGCGCGGCGATCGGCAAGTTCGAGATCGGCAAGTATGTGCCGAAGGAAATGATGCGTAGCGGGCATTAAGACCGCGGCGCCTGCATTCGCGAGCAGGCTCGCTCCCACATAGGTCGCACTAAACCTGTGGGAGCGGGCTTGCTCGCGAAGGCGTCATTCCCTTCAATGCAGCAACATCAGATTCAATACACCCAAACCTCAACCCGCCGATTCTTGATCCTCCCCTCATCGGCGCTATTGGCCGCCACCGGCATTTCGGCACCGAATCCACGAATCTCGCGAAACACCACGCCGCTCTTCACCAGCTCCCGCCGTACCGCCATGGCCCGCAGTTTCGACAATAGATCGGCGCGCGCCGGGTCGCTCTTGGCATCGCCAAACCCCACCAGCGTGACCTGCCCATCGGTCTTGCCATGCTGCTTTATATAGTCGAGCACCCGCCACAGGTCCTGTCGGGCCTTGTTGTCCAGGGTGGCGCTGCCTTCCTCGAAACGGAAGTTCACCGACAGCCGTTGCGCGTGACGGCTCAGCGCCTGATAACCCTCGGGCATCAACGCATTGGGCGTCACGGCCATGGCCTGGACGGTTTGGGCGATAAAACCGTTGGCGGCCACAATGGCTTGACCGTTGGCGCTTTGGGCAAAGGCCACCAGGGCATTGGCCCAGGGATTTTTTTCGTTGGGTGGCAGGTAGAAGAACAAGCGACGGGACAGTGGATAGTCTTCCGTGGCAATCAGGCTGTTGAGCGGCAGCATGGCTTGCGATTGCCCGTCGATAATGGCCACGGCCTTGGCCTGGCGCACATAGGGCAAGCCGATAAAACCGATGCCTTGCGGGTCGGCGCTGACTGCATCGGACAGTTGTTCGCTGGACTCGAAGCGTTTCGCCGCGCTGCCAAGGGTCTTCCCGCGACCATTGAGGACCAGTTCCTTGAAGGTGTCATAGGTCCCGGATTGATCATCCCGCGCATACAGATGAATCGGCCCGCCACGACCGCCGATGTCTTCCCAGGTCTTCACCTCGCCACTGAAAATGCGCGCCAGTTGCACGGTGTCCAGTTGATTCAGCGGGTTGTCCGGGTGAAGGATGATCGCCAGGCCGTCGATGGCGATGACCTGTTCGGCGCTCGGGTTTTTCAGGTCACCGAGCGATTGCAGGCTGGCCAGTTCGCTGTCCTTGATCGGGCGCGATGAGGCGGCCAGGTCGGCATTGGCTGTTTTCAGCGCGGTGAAACCGGTGCTGGAACCATGGGCCGCCACCTCCACCACGACCCTGCGGCCCTGAAGGGTTTCGCCGACAATGCGCAGTTCGTTGGCGGTGTCCGGGGTTTCACGGTGAATCTTGCGCAGGCCCTGTGCGCTCAACAACCCCTCGACCAGCGCCGGCCCCAGTGCCGCGCCGATGGTGTTGGAACCCTGAATGCGCAGCACCGGGCCGTGTTCGGGTGTCGGCAAGTCGCCGGCCGAGGCGGCCTGCGGCAAGCCCATGTACAGCATCAACAGGAACAACACGCGCAGCATCATGCCGGCACCTTATAGAGCCAAAGGAGGTGTCGGGAGATTAAGTCAGTAAGGTTTCCAAAAAATGACACTTTGCAAATGTGGGAGCACTGCTGTTGGCGATAAAGTTCTTGGCCGCAACCCTGAACTCCACATCCTTTTCGACCGCGTTTGCGTCAATCGGAATGACGTCCTTGTAGTGTGTGCCGACAGAGAGGCGGACATGATCACGAACGGCCATGCCGGTGTAGGGAACTATCCGAACGACGGCACCTTTGGCAGGGAGGTATACGGGGTCCAGTACTTCTTCCGGTGCTTCGTCCACGGAGGGGGGGCTTTGAGCGTGGGGGCTGTAGCAGACATGTTTTCACCTGTTGATCCTTATTCACTGGCGCTCTTTCACGAGCGCCAGTGAACAAGAAGAGGCACGATTAGCGAGCTTGAATATTCGGGCTCACGTCAAGTGCCGCCAAGCGACTGGCTTTTAATGCCAGCCCCCTGGACACCGGGTTGGCCACGTAAGAAACCTTGCCCCGCAGACGATCTTGCACCGCACTGCTGTCGCCGCCACCTTTCTTATGGCCCCAGGTCACGACACGCCCGTCAGAGGTCAGGGCCGTAAAACCTTGGGTGTTGCTGTAAAGCGCCTGTACGTCAGTCAGTTGATCGACAACCGTTGAAGTATCGCCCCCTACTCTTGTATCCCCCCAGGCCACCACGGTGCCGTTTTTACGTAAGGCAGCGAACGCCTGGGATGAGCCGCACACCTGAACGATATCGTCCAGACCGGCAATGTCGTCAGGTAGTGTTCCCCCAGCCAGTGGCCACCCCCAGGCCACGACGCGGCCATTGCCACGGCGAGCGGCGAATGCCCCGAAGTTGGCGCTGACTTCCACGATGTCGGTCAGCCTTCCGATCAGCGGGTCAATCGTGCCGCCGGACTCTGCGTCGCCCCAGGCGATGACCTGGCCCGTGGCTCGTCGTGCGGTAAATGCACTGCCGTTGGCGCAACTCAGCTCGATGATGTCGGTCATGGCGGCGATGTCGTCCGGCACAATGCCGCCGTAGCTCGCATGACCCCAGGCGACGATCCTGCCATTGGCTCGATGTGCTGCAAACGCATGTCTGCCGGCAAGGATGGTCTTGATATCGGTGAAGCCGGCAATGTTCGCCGGCACCGTACCGCCTTCGGCGGCTAATCCCCACGCCCGCACATGGCCGGTTGCTCGCTGTATGGCGAACGCACTCCTGGTGGCGACAACCTTGACAACGTCATTCAGCTCGCTGATGGGCGCAGGAACGGTGCCGCCGTCATCCGCAACTCCCCACGCCACCACCTGTCCCGTGGTTTTTATACCGGCGAATGCCCTGAGGTTACCGACCACCTGAACAAAGTCCAAGGGTGCGACGCCAGTCATGCTTCCGCCTTCTGCGGGGTCCCCCCAGGCCACGACCTCGCCATGCTCGCGGCGTGCCGCAAAAGCACTGCGGGTACAGCTCACCTCGACAATGTCGTCCATGGTGATGATGTTTGCGGGAATCTTTGCACCGTAGCTATCGTTCCCCCACGCGACGACATCGCCCACATCCCGATGTGCAACAAACGCAGCTTCGCCGAGACTTTCAGTTTCAATTCCGTTGCCTATGATGTTGGCCGGATTGAGCGTGAACTGATCATCGCCGGAACGAACCTGCAGCGGTTCCTGAGGCTTGCTGTCGCGCCAGATGGCCGCCGTTGTCCAGTTGCTGTCGCCGGGGTATTTCCATTGCGCCTGCACCGGCTGACCGGTTGTTTTGTTGAAGGCACTCAACACTTGCGAAGCACGGGACGCTCGGTAATGACTGCGGCAGTAGCGCGCGCCCATGACCTTCAGATTGCCGGAGACAATCACCTTGCGCACATCGTAAACGGTCGGGTCAGCGGGGCCGTCGGTCCCCCCGGCGGCGCGCTTGATGGAGTAACTGAGGTTGATGCTCAAGCCCTCATTGTCGGCGATCACCGAATGCGGCACTTTAATGGCCGACAGTTCCTTGTCGGCCTCCGTCGACAGGACCCTGTGCGAGTAAGTGGTGCTGTTTATGCCTTGCACCGTCACGGTGATGTCGTCATCGGTTTTCAACAGGGCTGTCTGGGCGATCACGACGGTGGCGCCCAGAGGGAATACATCGTCCGGGTTCAGTTGGTCGTTGCCGGCACCGGTGGCTTCCTTGAAGGTGGCTACGGGCAGCTTGAACTCCTGCGCCTCCCCGATGAGGAACGTCAATGGATCTGAATAACTGTTTTTCCCTGTCTCCTTGCGCAGGATGCGATAGCTGGCGGTCACCTTCTGTCCGCGGTTGGGTTCGATGTGGGTGGCGACGAATGCGGCATTCAGGGTGAAGTTCACATCCCTGTTGGCGGTCAGGGCATTGAGGGTGATCGAGTCTTCTGTTCGGCCGCTGACTTCGCCGATCCAGGTGTAGGTCACTATATCCCCGCTTTTGCTTGGGTTTTCCGTGGGTCGGGGGGCGGTCAAGCGGCTGGTGCCGTTGGGCAGGTCGTCAGGTTCCAGGGCACCCTCGGTTTCACCGAGGACGATGGGCTTGACCAGCTCGAGTTGCGGCTCGCCGACGTTCAGCACGGCGGCCTGCCGTGAGCCACGTTTGACGATGTCGCCGTCTTCGTCACGGAGCAGGTTGTACGACAGGTCCAGGCGGCCACCTTCGAGGGTCTTGAGGTGTTTGCCTTCGACCGTGATGAGAAAGCCATTCGGATTGGCGGCTTCATCACGGTCCGGCGAAAACCAACCCAGATCCGGATCATAGGTGCTGCCATTGGGCCGGGTGCCGAACCATTTGAGTTCGATCGCCGTATCGACCTCGATCAGTGGATCGAACGGAATCCGGATGCGGGTGTTGGGCAGGTCGGGGTCGAGGCTGCCCTGTTGTTCATCTTCGGCAATCGGCGCGGCCAGACGGGTGGCCTCGCCCACGACCTGGACAAACTGCCCTTTGGAACGCAGAGGGTCGGGGCTGCCGGCCCGGCGCACTTCAAAAGAAAAAATGACCTGGGACTTCACCAGCTTGCGGACATCTTCGGCAGGCAGTGAAAACTCGTAGGTGTGAGGCAAGTTGTCGATGATCTGTGTCGGCGCGGTGATTTCGACCGAATCACCGTCCAGTGTGGTTCCGCGTGCCTTCACGGCGATGACATCGTTCAGCTCGAACGGTTTACCGAGGGCCCACACCTGAAGCGTGACCGGGTTATCACCCAGGGCATCGAGGTCAAGGACATTGTTTTGCGCCTCCTTGACGATAGGGGCGAGCAACAGGGAGGTGTTGGTGGAGACGACGATCCGGGTTTCCCGGCACCAGTCTTCCGCGTAGTTGCTGACGTTGTCGCGAACATTGAAGGTCACGGCCAACCCGGTGCCGTCGCTGTCACCGGCCTGCAGGATGGTGCCTTTGCTGATCAGCACCTCAATCGGGTGGTTGACCGGGTCGCTGATCTGC
>NZ_JBKFTN010000030.1:32716-54021 GCF_050432945.1 Pseudomonas sp. 18173 | reverse complement strand
CCACGCGCCATCGATGAAGGCTTGCTGGCGGAACAACTGGGTGTCTTTAAGCTGCATGTCGGCTTTCCTTAACAGCACCGCAACGAATGCGGAGCAAATTATGATTGTAGAAAGGCGCCTCGATAGGCTGCCGTCAGGGAAATCATTCACCGGGCTGAAGCACATAAATAGCGCACGGATTGGACTCGCGCGGTTCAGCACCCAGACAAGAGCGTTTGAAATCTCAAACGAATCCTAGGATCAAAGGGGGTAAAGGACAATAGCCTGTTCGAAAAAAAGAACGAAAACGACGCTTTTGCCTATATTTTCTGATCAACGTAGCAGGCGTGCGTTACAGCTTCAAAAAACACAGGCGATTCAGCAGCATGGACGCCTTCAACGCATATGAGTATCATGGCGCCCGCTGCACCAGTAGCTCAGCTGGATAGAGTACTGCCCTCCGAAGGCAGGGGTCGTGGGTTCGAATCCCGCCTGGTGCACCATAGATATAAACGAGAAAGCCTCAGGCCCGTTGGGTCTGGGGCTTTTTTGTGGTCCACAAAAAACCGCCGAAGCGGTTTTTTTCATTCCGTCGTCCAGTCGAACTCGTCGTACTCATCATCGTCCTCGTCGTCCTCGAAAAACTCCTCTTCAAGGTCGTCGTCTTCAACAACGTCTTCTTCCGGCTGGTTCAGCAGAAAATCCTTGCGACTCTCGGTAATCGCTCGCCGCAGTTCTTCACCCTTTTGCGGGCAGTTGAGCATTTGGGCGATGCGGTCGATCTTTTTTGCCACGGCATCCTCCAACGCATCGGCTATGACCTGATAGTGCGCGCTTTCGGGGGTGGATGCCAAATCCCGGAATGCCGCGCACTTCAGTTTTCTGCAAATCCGCTGGGGCGATTTGCCTTTAGCGGTGATAGCGCCGTACCACGCTGCTGTTTCTCAGGACGTGGCCTTTGATTTTTTCCAGCAGCTGCGCACGGCTCAGGCCGGCGGGCAAGGCTTCCGGGGCCAGGTCCAGGGCGAAGATCTGGATGATGTAGTGGTGCGCGCTGTCGCCAACCGGTGGGCAAGGGCCGATGTAGCCGGTGGTGTTTTTGCTGTTGATACCGCCGAAGCCCTCGAGGCCTGGCTTGCTGCCGGCGCCGGCCGGGATCTGGTGGGTGCCGGCCTTGATGCCGTAATGCACCCACTGATCAACGCCCTGGCCCTTCTGGCCGTCAGGGTCGTGCATGACGATGGCATAGCTTTGGGTGGCTGCCGGGCCGGCGTTCCAGTTAAGTGCCGGGGAAATGTTGTGTCCGCCACAGCCGGCGGAATCACTGGCGGCGGCCGACGTGAACAGACGGTCATCGGAGACACCGGGAATGTTCAGGGTGAAGCGCTCCTGGGCCTGCGCCGGGAACTGCACGCAAAGGGCGACTGCTACGGCCGCAAGCCATGAGTTCATTGAGGTCAATCGGGTCATACCGGAGCACCTTGTGCGTGTTGGGCCGTCGTCGGCGTGCAAACTATAGCCGGACCGTTCACGCCTTGGCAGGGGGAATTGGCTGAACCTCGCGATAAGTACCAGACTCATAAGTGATACGTCTGTCTGGAGAGCGATCATGACTCTGCATCGCGTTGCGCGTGTCGCCAATGTGCCCGAAGACCGGGGGCTGGAAGTGCAGGTCCAGGACAGCAGGATTCTGCTGTTGCGGGCCGGTGAGCAACTTCGCGCTTATCAGGCCGAATGCCCTCATGCCGGAGCCCCGCTGGCGGACGGCGCGGTATGCAATGGGCGCCTGACGTGCCCGTGGCACAAGGCGCAGTTTCGCATCGAGGATGGCGGTCTTTGTGAGCCGCCAGCGCTGGACAGCCTCAAACGCTATCCCCTGGAAGTCCGTGACGGCGACATCTGGGTCGGCGACCAGCCGTTTGTGGACGCCCACACGCCACCGTCCGACGATCCAAGAACCTTCATCATTGTCGGTGCAGGCGCAGCAGGCACGGCAGCTGCAGCGGCGTTGCGCGAGAAAGGTTTCGGCGGCCGATTGCTGTTGATCGACCGCGAAGCCGAGGCCGGATACGACCGCACCGCGCTGAGCAAATACGTGATCGCCGGGGAGATGCCGCTGAGCGAAGTCCCGCCGCTGCGCGACGAAGACTTTTACCGCGAGCAGCGGATCGAGCGCCTGCGAGGCGAAGTGGCAAGACTGGATGCGCCAAACAGGACGCTGCGGCTGACTGACGGCCATTCACTGACCTACGACGCCGCGTTGCTGGCCACCGGCGGCGTACCCAATTCGCTGACGCTGCCCGGCGCCGACCTGCCGCAAGTGTTCGTTTTACGCTCCAAAGCCCATGCGCAGCAGATTCTGGACAGCGCCAGCGCCGGCCAGCAGGTCGTGATCATTGGCGACAGTTTCATTGCCATGGAGTCCGCCTCGTCCCTGCGCCAGCTTGGCTTGAATGTGACCGTGCTGGCCCGCCACGAAGTGCCGTTTGCCAGGCAGTTCGGTGACACGGTCGGCAAGGCCATTCGCGCGCGGCACGAAGCCAACGGCGTGGTGTTTCATACCCGGGGCAATGCGGCGCGGATCGAAGGGACGGACAAAGTCGAAGCGGTGCAACTGGACAACGGCCAGCGCTTGCCGGCCGATCTGGTGCTGGTCGGCATTGGCGTCACGCCGGCCACTGCTGCCTTTACCGGACTTCCAAAGGCGCCAGATCACTCGCTGAATGTCGACGGTGGAATGCGCGTGACCGACGGCCTCTGGGCGGCTGGCGATATCGCCACGTTCCCGCTGAACAACCAGCGCCTGCGCATCGAACACTGGCGATTGGCCCAACAGCAGGCGCGGATCGCCGCGGCCAATATGCTGGGCGGCGACGAGCATTACCTCGACGTGCCGTTTTTCTGGACCTGGCATTTCGGCAAAACCTACGACTACCTCGGGCACGCCGAAGCCTGGGACGAAGTCGAGTTCAAGGGTGACCCTGACGATCCGCCCTTCATCGGCCTGTTCGGAACAAATGGCGTGGTGTCGGCGGCGGTAGCCTGCGAGATGGACCGGGTCATGGCGATGCTCGCCGAGCGGATGAAACAACCGTTGCCATGGGAAGAGGCGTGGCGGTTGATCCGTGACGTTCCCTCGTGAGGCCAGACAGCAAAACGCCCGGCGCCTGCGCGATGCAGAGGCCGGGCGTTGCCGGATAAACGGCCGCCGTTACTCGGTGGCGCCAGTACCGGCGAACTTGCTCATTACAAAACCGGCAAACTCTTCGACGGTCATTTTCTGGCCGTTGAAATCCACCTGGTTGTTGGAATAATGCAAATTGGTGACGATGTTATTGCCATCCAGTTTTGCCAGTTGGCTGCCGACCGCCATGCTGCTGAACATGTCTGCGGTGGCAGCGGCCTGATCGGCAATCAGCTTGGCGTCGGTCTGGCCGTCGATTTGCGATTGCACGGTCAGCACATCGATCAGCATCGGTTTGGACACTTGCAGCTTGAAGTCCAGCAGCGCGATCAACTGCCTGACCAACTGATCGGTCGGCAGGTCGATGGCTTGTGGCTTGGTCAGGTCGAGCACCATGTTGGCGCGGCTTTCACCGTTGGCGGTGTTGAATGACAGGTTTTCCAGGGCCACCTGCGGACCGGCCGCCAGCAGTTTTTCCAGGCTGGATTTGAGCAGTGCCTCTTCGGCTTCGGTGAGTTTCAGCTCGGGTGCCGGCAGACCGGCCGCCGTTGCTTCAGCCGCAGCCCTTTCATAAGGCTGCAGTCTGCTCTGATAAACCTGCATCAACGACAGGGTGGCCGGGATGTCGAGGTTCTTCAGGCTCATGGCCAGCGCACCGGAGCCGACGGTCTTGCCGTTCAGGGACACTTCGCCGACCTTGTAATCAGCGCGCCCGGATGCACTGCTGCCCTTTTCTTCGGTCAGGTTTTTCATCTCGAACTTCTTGAAGTCCAGCACCGACTGCTTGACGCCAAAGGTCGATTTGCCGCTCGCCAGTTCCAGGACGTTCTCGCCGGTGTAGAAACCGTAGGTACTTTTTGTCAGGTTGCTGGCCAGGGTCAGGCCGTTCAATTCAACCTGCACCGGTGCCTGGTCTTCGGATACGGTGGTCAACTTGAAGCTGTCCATGTAGCCGTTGGCCTTGACCTTCTGCGCCTTGGCACTGGCGTCGACGTCAATGCTCAGGCCGGAGAACTTCATGCTCGACTTGTCATCCAGCGCCATCTCCAGTGGCTGCAACTCAAGGGTGCCCTTGGTGGCGTTGTCATAACCGATGTTGACCACGCCGGTCAGCGGGGATTTGTCCTTGGCGGCGGCAAACCACTTCTCGGTGAGCGGGGTCTTTTCCAGTTCGTAGTGACTGGTCGCCAGCACTGGCAACCATTTCAGCGACATCAGCCGCGAGAACGGCAACGGGCCGTGTTCGATGTGATCGACAAACAGCAGCTCGACCGGCGCTTCGCCGAACATTTCACCTTCGCCCTTGAGGCGATAGTGCGCGGTGCTGCTGAATACATGACGCTCCAGCGACACCAGTTCCAGCGACGCGGTGCCATTGGAACCCACCATGGCCGCTTGCAGCTCCTGGTTGGCATCGGCAATCGAGGTGTTCAACACACCTTCGAGCCTGGTGCCGGTGAACCAGGCTCCGCCTGCGCTGATGGCTCCGATTGCGACAACGATTCCCAGTAGCACGCCTGCTGATTTATTCATGTATGACCCGTTCAATGTCCGTTGTTGAAAGTGAGGTCGTCTTCCCTGAACCCATGACGGGTTGCGGCTAGACTGCGCTGAAAGTGGAATGGAGATTAGCATCAGGCACGACGAACGGCCCAATGATTAAAGGTGAAGGAGTGTCTTGGGCGGGTTAGAAAATCGGTACACATTAGACTNTCATGTATGACCCGTTCAATGTCCGTTGTTGAAAGTGAGGTCGTCTTCCCTGAACCCATGACGGGTTGCGGCTAGACTGCGCTGAAAGTGGAATGGAGATTAGCATCAGGCACGACGAACGGCCCAATGATTAAAGGTGAAGGAGTGTCTTGGGCGGGTTAGAAAATCGGTACACATTAGACTGCCATCGCGGGCAAGCCCGCTCCCACAGGGATCACGCCATACCTGTGGGAGCGGGCTTGCCCGCGATGGCGGCATAACAGCCACCACAAAATCAGGAGTATTGGACCTCAATCTCATCCAGCTGATGATCAAAGCTTTTGAGCCGCGCAGTCCAGGTGTACACCAGCACTTCGAAGTCGCGGTTGATCACCGCCCCGCCCGTCACTTCCGCGCGCGGGTCGCAGACGTCCAGTTGATAGCGTTCACGGGCCATGGCCGTGGCGACATCGGCCAGCTCCCGGGCATTGTTGAGCCAGTGCCGACCGTCGTCAGCCACTTGCCGGTCCAGCGCCAGGCATTGTTTTTTCAGGGTCTCGAGGCTTTTTTCCAGCGGTGTGCCGGTCAATTCGCCCATGACTTCCTGAAACGTGCGCCCCGGTTGCCAGTAACTGCCCCAGAAATAACGGTCGAACACCGTTTCGACACGGCGCAGCGCAACCTTGGTGTCCCAGATCAGGACCAGGGTCTTGCCTTGTTCGAGTTGTCTTTTCTTGATGCGCTGGTTCTGGACCGAGGCCCAGGCCACCACCGCGACGGACATCACGGCAATCAGCGCGACGGTACTGTCGAGGAACGCCAGAGCCTTGTCGATCTGGTGACCCAGCATGATGCCGTAGAAATAGGTGGCCGACAGCAGCACCAACGCCACGATGGCGCACCAGAAGCCGAGAGCGTAAGGGTTTTTCATTATTGGTTTCCCCCTGACCTGCGCGAGCCTTGTGCGAAGAAAAGGCGCTTTGAACGGAGCGCCCTTCCAACACTTCAAAGCATAGCAACGGCCTCAGGGTTTGCCGGAGTTCGACGCTTGCGTTCGTCCGCTTTCCCAACCGCCGCCCAGTGCGAGGAACAAATCGATCTGGCTGGCGGCAACCTGGGTGTTCGCGGCAGCCAGTTGCGCGGTGACATCGATGTAGGTGCGCGTGGCTTGCAGGTCGGCCAGGAACGAGGCGCGGCCGGCCTGAAAGAAGCGGTGGGTCTGGTCGGCCGCCAGTTTTGCCGATTGCTCGGCGTCGGCCAGGGCATCGCGGCGTTGCAGTAACGCGGTGTACTGGGCGAGGCCGGTCTGGGTTTCGCGAATGGCGTTGAGCACCACCCCGTCGAAATGCGCCAGCGTCGCCTGGGTCACCGCTTCGGCTTCGCGGATGCGCGCCCGGGCGCCGTTGGTCGGCACCTTCCAGGTCAGCGACGGACCGAAGCCCCAGCGGTTGGTAGACGGGTCGCCGAGATCGTCCAGGATACCGACGGTACCGATGGTCGCGCCGATACTGATGTTCGGGTACAGCTCGCCCGTGGCAACGCCAATACCGGCTGTCGCGGCCGCCAGTCGACGTTCGGCCTGTCGTACATCCGGGCGGCGCTTGAGCAACGCGGCGCCATCGCCTACCGGTATCAGTTGGGCGATTTTTGGCAGCTCGTCGCAGGTGGCGGTGCCGGCCGGCAGTTGGTCAACGGGCTTGGCCAGCAACATCGACAGGCGGTACAGCCCGGCCTGGCGCGACGCTTCATAGCGCGGCATGTCGGCGCGCAGGGATTTGAATTGGGTCTGCGAGCGGGTGACCTGGGTTTCGTCGCCACGCCCGGCATCGCGCAGGCGCTGGATCAGCGTGGTGCTCTGGGCTTGCAGGTCGAGGGAGTGCTGGGCAATTTCCCGCTCTTCATTGGCCGCGCACACTTGGGTGTAGGCCCGGACCACGTCGGCCACGACCGTGATGCGTGCTGTATCGGCGGCGGCCTGCGTCGCATCGGCATTGGCCTTGGCCGCTTCGATACCGCGCTGCAAGGTTCCGAACAGGTCGAACTGGTACGACGCGCTGATGCCGATATCGCCGATGTTGGCCACCGGCACTTTTTCCGGCAGCAGGAACGCCTGGCCAGACTCCTGCAAGCGCTGGGCGCCCATCTGCACGCCGCCGCTCCAGCCGCCCGCCGCTTCGGCCTCGTCAACTTGAGCGCGAGACCGCGACAGGCTGGCAGCCGCCACGCGCAAATCGGTGTTGGAGGCCATGGCCTGCTGAACCAACTGGTCGAGTCGCGGATCCTGGTACAAACGCCACCAATCGGCCGGCACCGGTGCGGAAACCACCGGTTTGCCATCGACCGCCAGATCGCCCTGGAAGTCTGGACGGTGGACAGCCGCCTCTTCGGGCAAATGATAATCCGGCCCGACCATCTGGCACGCCGACAGCAGCAAACCTAACCCGGCGACCGTCAAACCCGAGGCCTTGCTCATTGCGCCGGCTCCCGTTGCTGATCGTCGATGATCGATACCGTGGCGGTGCGCCCGGCGATCATGCGGAAGTCTTCCGGCACGTCATCGAAGGCGATGCGCACCGGAATCCGCTGGGCCAGCCGCACCCAGCTGAATGCCGGGTTGACGTTGGGCAGCAGGTTGTTGCCGCTGGTTCGATCACGGTCTTCGATACCGGCGACGATGCTCTCCACATGCCCGCGCAGGCGAGCATTGTCGCCGATCACCCGGATGTCGACGCTCTGCCCGATATGGATGCCGTTCAGTTTGGTTTCTTCGAAATAGCCGTCGATGTGGAACGAATTGCTGTCGACCACCGACAACACCGGCCGGCCGGCGCTGACGAACTCCTGGGTCCGTGGCGCACGGTCGTTGACGTAGCCGTCCACCGGGCTGCGGATCACCGAGCGGTCGAGGTTGAGTTGTGCGCTGTCCACCGCCACCTGGGCTTCCATCAGCGCCACTTGGGCGCGGGCCACTTTCGATTGGCTTTCTTCCAGTTGTTCACCCGGCACCAGGTTACCAAGGCCTTTGTTACGCTTGGCCTCACGCTGGGCCTGGGCCAGGGTTTCCTCGCGGTCGGCGACAGCCGCTTTCGCTTGGCGCAGGGCCAGCTTGAAGCGGTCCGGATCGATGCTGAACAGCACCTGGCCGCGCTTGACCAACTGGTTGTCGCGCACCTCCACTTGCTGGATCAGCCCGGAAACGTCCGGGGCGATTTGCACGATGTCGGCACGGATGTGCCCGTCGCGGGTCCAGGGCGCGAACATGTAATACATCACCATGCGCCAGACCACGACAACGGCGAAGCTCACGATCAGCAGGGTCAGCACCACGCGACCAAGGGTTAGAAACGGTTTTTTCATGTCATCAGGTATCGACTGAGTGAGTCCACGGCGCCAAGCAGCAGGGCGTAGAGGGCCACGTTGAACAATGCCCGGTGCCAGACCAGACGGTAAAAGTGCAGGCGCGTCAGCACCCCGTGCACCAACAGGTACAACACATACGTAATGCCCATCAGCACCAGCAGCGTGGGCAGGAACACCCCGCTCAGATCCAGGTCACCGATCATAGGGGCGCTCCATCAATGCCATGGGGAAGCGGTTCTTCGGGCTCGACGGAACCGACGAATTCAACGCCGGGCAACAAGGCCAGGCGCAGGCCGCTCAGGGCGTGCAGCAAATGCCGGCGGGTTTCATCGTCGCCGGCACCGCTGAGAGCGCGGCGCGTGCGGTCGAGGGTCATCAACAACGGGCTCGGCGCCGGCAAGCGTTCACCGGCCTTGAGACAGGCCTTGAAGTACTCGCCCACCTCGGCCACCACCTGGCGCAGCAGCACCTGCGGCACACCGAGGATCCGCGGCGTATAGGCGAGCAGGTCCAACAGATTCAGCGCTACGCGCACTTCGCGCAGCGCCACGCCGGAGTCCTGGCCGGTCATGGCCAGGCGCGGCAGATGCTGCATCAGCCGATCGAGCATCTGTATGCCCAGAAGTCGATGCTCAGACAATGTGGCCGGTTCGGAGAGACCGACAATGTCGCGCCAACTGAAGCGAGTCAGGCGCTTGGCTGCCAGTTCGGCGCCGAACGGCCGGGCGATCAGGGTCCAGATGAACGCGAACAGCAACCCCATGGGACCGGCCAGGTTGGAGTTGGCGAAACTGAGGAAGTCCGCGTCGTAGGCACCCTGAATGCTGATGAAGGACGAGGTGTTGACCAGGGTCAGCAGCATGCCCAGGTAAAACTGCGGTTTGACCGTCAGGGTACCGACGCAAATGAACGGCACGGCAAACGCCAGCACCAGCATCGGAAAGTCGTGCAGGTTGGGCAGCACCAGAAACAGATAGAGGCTGGCGAACACCACTGACATCGCCGTCCAGAAAAAGAACCGGTAAATCTGCGGCGCCGGGTCGTCCATCGAGGCGAAGAAGCTACAGGCCACCGCCGCCAGGATCACTGCACTGCCGCCATCGGTCCAGCCGAGCAGTATCCACAGTACCGAGGCCACGATAATCGCGGTCACGGTGGAGGCCGCGGAGTAGAACATCAGGCCACGGTCCAGAAACGGCGTCAGCCGGCCCAGCCGCCAATGCCGATACACCGCACGCCAGTTGTCCTGGCTTTCGCACTGGATGGCGTATTGCAGGCTGCGGCAGTCCTGCCACAAATCGATCCACTCGCCGAGACGGTAAATCGCGTTGGAGAACAGCAGTTGCTTGCGGTCATCCAGTGCCTGGGGAGCTGGCTGCAGGGCCTCAAGTTGATCCTTCAGGGCTTGCCAGCGGTCCAGATCGGCATCCTTGTGCCCGAGCCATTCGGTGGTGGCCGCCAGCAACGGCGCGAACCTGTCCACAAGCTCGGGGGTGCGCCGTTCCAATGCGTAAAGCGCGTCGTCGAGGGCATCGATCACAGGCAGCAGGTGAATCATCCGCCCACGCAACTCCTTGGTGTTGCGCACCGTCTGCGGACGCGAGCCTTCGTGGGGCAACTGGCCGATCATCAACTCCAGGGAGTTGAAGGTGGCGACCATCGATGCCCGCAGCGCGCTGACTTCTTCAGGCTGCACGTTGCGACTGAGGAAGCGCAGGCTGTAGGTCGATGCATCGGTAAACCATTTGCTGACCGAATCATTGAACACCGGCGCCAGACGCCGGGGCCAGAACATGGCAGCCACCACTGCCGCCACGGCGATGCCCAGGAAGATTTCTTCGGTCCGTGCTTCGGCCACGTCCCACACGCCCAGCGGGTTGTTCACCACTGGCAGGGCGATCAACGGCAAGGTGTAACCGGCGAGCATCAAGGCGTAGTTGTTGGCCGTGCGCAAATGCAGGGACAGAAACAGCAGCGTGCCGGTCCACAGTGCAATCACCACCACCAGCACGTAAGGACTCTGTACGAACATCGGCACGAACAGAACCGCCGCCGCCGCACCGACAAAGGTGCCGATTGCCCGGTACAGCGCCTTGGAGGTGGTCGGCCCGAGAAATGGATTGGACACGATGTACACCGTGGCCATCGCCCAGTACGGACGGGGCATCTGCATGAGCAAGGCGATGTACAGCGCGATCATCGATGCGGCGAAGGTACGGACTCCGTAGAACCAGTCCCGCGCCGGGGGCATGCCAGAGAAAAATCCGTTCAAGGGTTGGCCACCGATGGCGGCGTGGCCGCTTCAAATGCTCTCAGTACCCGCAGCGTAGCTTCCAGATCACCCTGGTCAATGCCTTCAAGTACCTCGTTGCGCAAGCGCACCAGTTCGACTTCGACCGCCTGTACCAGGTCCCGACCGGTTTCGGTCAGGCTCAGGCATTTGGCGCGGCGGTCCTGAGCATCTTCGGTGCGACAAACGTAACCGGAATGGCACAGTTGATCGAGCAGGCGCACCAGTGACGGGCTCTCCATTCCCGCGGCCTGCGCCACCGTCACCTGGCGCACGCCCTCGCCCAGGCGCCCGATCATCAACAGCGGAACGGCGCAGGCTTCGGAGATTCCATAGTTGACCAGCGTGGTCTGGCAGATTTTGCGCCAATGCCTGGCGGCCACCACCATGGCACTGCTGATGTTCATCTGGAGGACGTCGAGGTTATTCGGCACGAGGGAAAACACACACTGTTAGTTTGCTAACTATCAATATCGCATTGGAGGGGATTTTTCGTCAAGTTTTGAAACAAATTGGCTTCCACCCGTCGCGAAGACATAGGGGGTGAACAAGCCAACGTACTGAAGATGTATATACTTTGTCAGCACGACAACCGAGAAGGCAGCCATGTCGAAACAAGCCGTTTTTACAATGAAACTTGAGTCTGAACTGCGTGAACAGTTCATGGCAGAGGCCGAAGCCGCTCATCGCCCAGCCTCGCAAATCGTCCGGGAAATGATGCGTCAGTTTGTTCAAACCCAACGGGAGGCTCGCGAGTACGAAGTATTCCTGCAGCGCAAGGTCGACACCGCACGCGCTTCGATGCGCGCCGGCGACGGGCTGACAAATGATGAAATCGAGGCAGAGTTCGCTGCAAGACGCAGGCGGGCTGAACTACAGGAATGAACATAATATGGACGAAAGAAGCAGCACAGGACCGTGCAGACATTTGGGATTACTTGCATGCCGTTAACCCAAAAGCAGCCATCGACATGGACAACCGGTTCAGCGATGCGATATCCCGGCTTGCCCAATACCCGCAAAGCGGCCCTGCCGGGATCATTACAGGCACTCGCGAGCTGATTCCACATCAGAGTTACCGCATTGTTTATGAACAGGGACTGGACGCCATCTGGATACTCGCCCTGGTCCATACATCCCGACAGTGGCCGCCCGGACGATGACGATTCACACCCCCCGTCCCTTCCTCAACATCACATCCAGTTGATCCACCACTTCAGCCCAGTCGGCATCATCAAGAATCTCGTCACGCAGGAGACACGCCTGGCTCGGACTCCAGAAAAATGCATCCGCAAGGTGCAGTTCCGGTTTGAGCGGTGAATGGGTGGCGATGAATTTATCGATGCTTTCGGCGTCATCCGGCAGGCCGAGTTGCTTGAACAGCGAAGGAAGGTTGTGGGTCGGGTTTTCCATGTCGAACTCCTGGGGACCAATTGAAGGACCGCTGCGCGGTCATCGCGAGCAGGCTCGCTCCCACAGGGATCTGTGTGGGAATGGGCTTGCCCGCGATGACGTCAGCATTGACGAAACAAAACTCAATGACTCAATTCCCGCACCTCGGCATGCGGCACCATTTTCAGGAACTCGGGCACGTCCATGCGCACCAGGTTGACGTGATTGCCAGCCTCCAGATAGATGTCTTTCTGCCGGGTCAGCAACGGATCGATGACCACCTCCAACCCATAGGACTCACCCAGCGCCGGTACGGCACCGCGTTCGCAATCGTCGAACAGGTGCGCCAGGTTGCTTTCGCGGGAAACCTGCCATTCACCGCTGCTGCGGACTTTGCTCAGGTCGAGGTGACGGCTGGCTGGCAGCACGGCCATCAGGTAATGCCCATGGTGATCGTCGAGGATCACCGATTTTGCCACCCGTTCGGCAGGAATACCGGCAACCCGCGCCGTTTCGAGGCTGCTGGCCGAGTGTGGGTGGCTGACGATGTCATATTCGCATTGAGCCTTGTCCAGGCTTCTCTGCACGGTTCTTGCCATACGCATGATGCACCTCGGTGTCCGCACCAACCGCCAGCGGACGCTGGTTAACACTTCTTTCGGTACTCAAAGTCTAGGCCCGATGGCGCGTTCCGGCGGGAAATCCGCCCATCGGGCGTCGTCGACACTTGAGCAAAATTCATACAGTCGGCGGGTCAACTAAACTGACTACAGAGCCACCCCAAGACTCTCCCGGAGGGTCACGTGAACACGCGTTGTTGTGCCGTTGCGTTGCTGTTGGCGTTGGCGTTGTGCGGATCAGCCTGCGCCGCCGACACGGTTGTGCTGCTGGTGCCCAACCCCATCGGGATCTGGCTGATCACCTTTGGCCTGGCATTCCTGATCGCCGAAGCGGCCCTGCCCAATTACGGCGTGATCGGCCTGGGCGGCATCGTGATGTTCGTGATCGGCGCAGTGATCCTGACCAATACCGATGTGCCCGAGCCGCTGATGATCGGCCTGGGACTGGTCAGCGCGTTGTTGCTGGTCTACCTGGTGATTCATGCCCTGAAGACCCGACCACGCCACACTGTCAGTGGCGATGCCGGGCTGCTCGGCAGCGAGACAGCAGTGACGTCGTTACAGGCCGACAACGCCTATGGCGGCTGGGTGCATCTGCAAGGAGAACGATGGCAAGTGCTCAGCGCGACGCCGCTGCAACCCGGACAACGGGTGCGGGTAGTGGGGCGCAAGGGTTTGCTGCTGCAAGTGGCCGCGGCTGACGCGGCGCCGGGCGGAGAATAGTCATGGGTTTGCAATTGGGTCTTGTCGCGCTGCTACTGTTGATCATCGCACTGGCGGGGGGGACGTTCCGCATCCTGCGCGAGTACGAGCGCGGCGTGGTGTTCCAGCTCGGGCGCTTCTGGCAGGTCAAGGGCCCTGGCCTGATCCTGCTGATCCCGGTGGTCCAGCAAATGGTCAGGGTCGATTTGCGCACCGTGGTGCTGGACGTTCCGCCGCAAGACGTGATCACCCGCGACAACGTGTCGGTCAAGGTCAACGCTGTGCTGTATTTCCGTGTGCTCGATCCGCAGAAGGCAATCATCCAGGTCGAGGACTTCCTCGCGGCCACCAGCCAACTGGCGCAAACCACGTTGCGGGCAGTATTGGGTAAACACGAACTGGACGAATTGCTGGCCGAACGCGAGCGGTTGAACCTGGACATCCAGCAAGTGCTCGACGCCCAGACCGACGCCTGGGGCATCAAGGTTGCCAACGTCGAGATCAAACACGTGGACCTCAACGAGTCGATGGTCCGCGCCATCGCCAAGCAGGCCGAAGCCGAACGGGAACGCCGAGCCAAGGTGATCCACGCCGAAGGTGAATTGCAGGCCTCGGAAAAACTCATGCAGGCCGCCGAAATGCTTGGCCGCCAACCGGGGGCCATGCAGTTGCGCTACATGCAGACCCTGAGTTCGATTGCCGGCGACAAGAGCTCGACCATTGTCTTTCCGCTGCCGATCGAGTTGCTCAAGGGCATGGCGGACTTGTCGTCGAAACCCTGAACGCTGACACGTTCAGGGCTTGGGCAACGGGATCGCCGCACCGCGATGAGCCTCTCGCCGGATTCAGCGGATGCTGGCGCTCGGCGCCTTCACGTCAGCGCACGGGTGCCTGCGTCACCGGCACCGTTATATCACCTGCCGCCCAGGCCGCTTCGCGGTTGGCCAGGGCCGTGGCGATGGACTGGACTTGCGTCGATTGCACCTGATCCGGCAGCGGGTCGAGGCCGGCACTGGCGAAAATTTGCCCATAAGCGTTGCGCAGGTCGGCGTAGGACAGGTCTCGACGAAGATCGGCCTGCAAGGTATTCAACTCACCCTGGATCAGATCCAGTTCACCAATACCTTCAGCCTGGTGACGGTTGCGCAACTGACCGACGATTTGCCCGTCGATGTCCGACAGCTGCTGATTGGTCTTGAACTGACGCAAGGCCTCGCGGTAGTTGGCATTGGCCACATACAGCTGCGCCAGTACCGCAATCGACATCGCCTGACGGCGCGCGGTGGCGACTTCTTCACCGGCCTTGGCCACGTCGATCGCCGCAGGCGCCGAGATCACGTTGAACAGGTTCCAGGTGACTTTGACGCCGTAGTCGGCCCAGCCTTGCTCCACCAGGAACGAGTTGCTGTCGTAATGTCCGCCAGCGGAGAACTCCAGGCCCGGCAACAGGCGCAACATGGCTTTGCGGGTCTCGGCGGCGCTGATGCGGGTCTGATAATCCTGCTCGCGCAGTTCCGGGCGACTGGTCAGGGCTTCCTGTTCGAGGCTGGCCAGATCGACCTTGAGCTCGGGAATCTCATAACCGTTATCGGTCGCCAGGGTCAGCTCCGTGCCCATCGGCAGGTTGATCAGGGTCGCCAGCTCGGTCTTCGCCAGCGACAACGCGCGACGCTGCTCTTCCAGCTGGCGTGTCGCTTCGATCAGCGAGCGTTGATAGCCGAGGGCCTGCACCGGATCGCCAATGCGTTTCTGGCTCATGCTTTGGCTGTTGTTGCGGGCGGTTTCGACCCGCGCCATGAGGCTGTCGATCTGCGTGAGCAGACGCTCGGCAGCCATCGCCCGCCAGTACGCCGAGCGCACGTCCTGGACGATGGTGTTGATCACCTTGCGCCGACGCTCCTGAACGATCAGGCGCTGGTCGCCTTGCTGCTTGGCGCTGATGTAACTGACACCGAAATCGAGCACGTTCCAGACCATGGTCAGGTCCGCTACATCACGGTCACGGTCCTGAGAAGTCGAAGGTTCCAGGGACTGCGTGCCGGTGCGCACACTCTGGCTGCTGGAGGCGTTGACGTTATTGCGGCCCACGTATCCGGCGTCCAGCGCCATGCGCGGCAGCATGTCGAAACTGGCGAGGTCGAGCTGACGCTTGGCCAGGGCCTCTTCCATGATTTTCAAGCGGCCTTCGAGGTTGTACTTCACCGCACGGGCCATGGCCTGGTGCAGGGTCAATGGGCCGCCAAGGGGCTCCTGCCCCTTGTACATGCTTTGCAGGTCACTTTTGGCCCGCTGCTCACTGACACTGCGTTCGATCGGCTCACTGGTGACAGCGCATCCGCTGATTGCCAGTGCCAGCAGGCTGGCGCCGAACAACTTCTGACTTCTTTTCATCCTTGCATCGCCCCTGGGTGCCGCATCAAAAGTGAAGGTTTTCATCAGGCCTGCATTTCGCTGATGCCGGCCAGTTTCAAAGCGGCAGCCAGGTTGTCGACCTGCTGCTGCTCGTTGTCCTTGAGCTGTTGCAATTGCTGGCCCAGGGTCGGTGCGCCAAACACCCCACGCAAGCCCTGGGACACATCGCCGGACCTGATCGACTGACTGCCAAAGGCGTTCAACGATTCACGCTCGGTACTGCTGTCCTGATTGAACAGGCTCGACAGCGTGCTGGTGCCGAACACACCGCCGTCGCCGCCGCCGAAACCGAGGAAACCATGCCCCGAGCCCTCGCCACCGCCGTCATCGCCGCTGAAAACCTGGGCGATGAAACTCGGGGTCAATGCGCCGTGATTCATGAAAATATCGCCCAGCGGCCGGATGCCATTGCCGATCACCCGCTGTTCGAACAACGGCTGGAAGGTCAACGGTGAACCGAGGTTGCCCGACGGAGGCGTGAAAATAACGGGTTGCAGCGGCACGTTGGGCACATCGGGCAGCGTCACCGGGGGGTTGCTGCGCAAATCCGGGTCTGCCGACACGAAAACGGCCGACGAGGTCGGCACTGTGTTGATGACAAAGTTGTCGGATTGGCTCACGCCGCTGCCGTTGTTGCCGGCCATGTCGCTGACACCGGCATAGTTGATGCTGATCACGTTGCTGGCGATATTGACGTTGGCGGTCGGCGTCAGGGTCGCGGTCCAGGTCTTGCCGCCATCGCTGCTGCTCAGGTCGGACAAGGTGCCGTTGGCAATACTGATGTCGGACAAATCAAAACCGCTGACCGCTTCGTTGAATGTAATGGTTACCTGCGTAGTCTGGCCCACCCCCAGGTTCGGATTGGCAACCACGATGGTGGCGGTCGGCAGTTCGCTGTCGAGCGTGTAATTGTTCGACACCGCCACCGTGTTGCCCGCGTTGTTCATCAGGTCAGTGACGTTGCGGGTGTCCAGGGCGATGAAGTTGCTTGGGTCGGTGACATTGGCCGTCGGCGTGAACGTCGCGGTCCAGGTCTTGCCACCATCGCTGCTGCCGAGATTGCTCAGCTCGCCGTTGGTCACGCTCAGGTCGGACAGGTCGAAGTGGCCGACGGCCTCACTGAAGGTGAAGGTCACCGTCGTGGTCTGGCCGATACCGAGGATCGGGTTGGCAACCACGATGTTCACCGTCGGCCGGGTCGCATCGAGCGCGTAGTTGTTGGAGATGGCGATGCTAGCCCCGAGGTTGCCGGCGGTGTCCTGCACACCAGCGGTGTCGAACACGATCAGGTTGGTTGTGTCGTCGACATTGGCCGTCGGTGTCAGGGTCGCGGTCCAGGTCACGCCATCGTCGCGACTGCTCAGGTTCGACAGCACGCCATTGGCAACACTGATGTCCGACAAGTCGAAGCCGCTCACCGCTTCGCTGAAGGTGATGGTCACGAGAGTGGTTTGGCCGATACCGAGTTGCGAGTCGGCAACCACGATGGTCGCCGTCGGCAGCACCGTATCAATGGTGAAGTTACCCGAGTTGCTGATGCCGGTTCCGGCATTGCCCGCCAGGTCGAACACCCCCGTGTTGCTCAGGCTGATCAGGTTGGTGGTGTCCTTCACGCTGGCGGTTGGGGTGAAGGTCGCGGTCCAGGTCACGCCGCCGTCGCTGCTGCTCACGGCGCTTAATGTGCCGTTGGGGATGGTCAGGTCCGCGTTGGTGAATCCGCTCACGGCCTCGGAGAACGTGATGGTCACAAACGAAGTTTCACCGGACACCAGCGTACTGTCGGCGACCACGATGGTGGCGGTCGGCCGTTGGGTGTCGACGGCGTAGGTATTGGAATTGACCGTGCCGCTGCCTGTGTTGCCGGCCACATCCTGCACACCCGCCGTGTTCAGCGCGATGCTGTTGCTGGTGTTGGTGATGTCGACTGCCGGGGTGAAGGTGGCGGTCCAGGTGATCCCGCCGTCGCTGGAACTGACATTGCTCAGGGTGCCGTTGGCGACAGTCAGGTCACTGTTGTCAAAACCGCTCACCGCTTCACTGAAGGTAATGGTCACCAATGAGGTTTCGCCGGTACTCAGCGCCGTGTCGGCGACCACAATGGTCGCGGTCGGCAGCGCGGTGTCGATGGCAAAATCATTCGAATCGGTGGTGCCAGCCCCCGTATTGCCCGACGCATTGGCCACGCCGCTATTGTCGAGGGTAATCAGGTTGCTGGCGTCGGTAACATTAGAAGTTGGCGTAAAGGTCGCCGTCCAGGTGATGCCTCCGTCGCTGCTGCTGACGCTGCTCAATGTGCCATTGGCGATGGTCAGGTCGGCATTGCTGAAACCGCTGACCGCCTCACTGAAAGTGATGGTCACCACGGTCGTTTCACCGGCCTTGAGTGCGGTGTCGGCGATCACGATGCTGGCGGTCGGCACGCTGGTTTGCACCAGGTAATTCGCCGAGTTGGTCACCCCGCTTCCGGCGTTGCCTGCCGCGTCGGTGACACCGCTGTTACTCAGGGTGATGAGGTTGCTGGCGTCGGTAATCCCGACAGTCGGGGTGAAGGTTGCGGTCCAGGTGATACCGCCGTCGCTGCTGCTCACCGCACTCAAGGTACCGTTGGCGACGCTCAGGTCACTGTTGTCGAACCCCGTCACCGCTTCGCTGAAGGTGATGGTTACCA
Source organism: Pseudomonas sp. 18173 (assembly GCF_050432945.1). Taxonomy (NCBI): domain Bacteria; kingdom Pseudomonadati; phylum Pseudomonadota; class Gammaproteobacteria; order Pseudomonadales; family Pseudomonadaceae; genus Pseudomonas; species Pseudomonas sp. 18173. Next base: position 35,722 of record NZ_JBKFTN010000030.1, on the reverse strand, counting down.
GAGTCGCTTCGCCGGGATGCAGGTCGGTGTCGGCCATTACAATGGTGGCGGTCGGGCGTTGGTTGTCGATCGCGTAATTGTTCGAATCGGTGGTGCCGCTGCCAGCGTTGCCCGCCAGGTCGCTGACCCCGGTGTTGTCCAAAGTGATGAGGTTGGTCATATCGGTGATGCTGGCGGTCGGGGTGAAGGTCCCCGTCCATGTGATGCCGCCGTCGCTGCTGCTCACCGCACTCAAGGTGCCATTGCCGATGGTCAGGTCGGCGTTGCTGAAACCGCTCACTGCCTCACTGAAGGTGATGGTCACCAGCGAAGTTTCGCCGATGCTCAAGGCGTTGTCGGAGACCACGATGGTGGCGGTCGGGCGCTGGGTATCGATGGCGTAGTTGTTGGAANNNGATGGCGTAGTTGTTGGAATCGGTGGTGCCGCTGCCGGCATTGCCCGAGCCATTTTGCACACCGCTGTTATCCAGGGTGATGATGTTTGTGGCGTCGCTGATGGCGCTGGTCGGGGTGAAGGTCGCGGTCCAGGTGATGCCACCGTCGCTGCTGCTGACCGCCGTCAACGTGCCGTTGGCGATGGTCAGGTCCGCATTGCTGAAACCACTGACCGCCTCGCTGAAAGTGATGGTCACCAACGAGGTCTCGCCGATTTTCAACGCATTGTCGGCCACCACGATAGTCACCGTCGGCAGCACGGTATCGATGGTGTAGTTGGCCGAGCTGGTCGTACCGCTCCCGGAGTTGCCCGCCAGATCGCTGACCCCGGCGTTGTTCAGGGTGATCCGGTTGGTCGTGTCATTCACGCCGACAGTCGGAGTGAAGGTCGCCGTCCAGGTGATACCGCCGTCGCTGCTGCTTACCGCCTTCAACGTGCCGTTGTCGATGGTCAGGTCGGCGTTGCTGAAACCGGTGACTGCCTCGCTGAACGTGATGGTCACCAGCGAGGTCTCGCCGATTTTCAGCGCGTTGTCGGCAATGATGATGGTGGCCGTCGGCAGCACGGTGTCGATGGTGTAGTTGGCCGAGTTGGTGGTGCCGCTGCCGGAGTTGCCCGCCAGATCGCTGACCCCGGCGTTGTTCAGGGTGATCAGGTTGGTCGTGTCATTCACGCCGACGGTCGGAGTGAAGGTCGCCGTCCAGGTGATACCGCCGTCGCTGCTGCTGACCGCTGTCAACGTGCCGTTGGCGATGGTCAGGTCGGCGTTGCTGAAACCGGTGACTGCCTCGCTGAACGTGATGGTCACCAGCGAGGTCTCGCCGATTTTCCGCGCGTTGTCGGCAATGATGATGGTGGCCGTCGGCAGCACGGTGTCGATGGTGTAGTTGGCCGAGTGGGTGGTGCCGCTGCCGGAGTTGCCCGCCAGATCGCTGACCCCGGCGTTGTTCAGGGTGATCAGGTTGGTCGTGTCATTCACGCCGACGGTCGGAGTGAAGGTCGCCGTCCAGGTGATACCGCCGTCGCTGCTGCTGACCGCTGTCAACGTGCCGTTGGCGATAGCCAGGTCGGCATTGGTGAAGCCGCTCACCGCTTCGCTGAAGGTAATGGTCACCAGTGTGGTTTCACCGGCACTGAGGCTGCTGTCGGCGAGCACGATGGTCGCGGTCGGACGCTGGGTGTCGATCGCGTAATTGTTCGAGTCAGTGGTGCCGGTGCCGGCGTTGCCGGCCAGATCGGCGATGCCGGTGTTGTCCAGGGTGATCAGGTTAGTGGCGTCGGTAATGCTGGCGGTCGGCGTGAAGGTCGCCGTCCAGGTGATACCGCCGTCGCTGCTGCTGACCGCTGTCAACGTGCCGTTGGCGATAGCCAGGTCGGCATTGGTGAAGCCGCTCACCGCTTCGCTGAAGGTAATAGTCACCAGTGTGGTTTCACCGGCACTGAGGCTACTGTCGGCCAGCACGATGGTCGCGGTCGGACGCTGGGTGTCGATCGCGTAATTGTTCGAGTCAGTGGTGCCGGTGCCGGCGTTGCCGGCCAGATCGGCGACTCCGGTGTTGTCCAGGGTGATCAGGTTGGTGGTGTCGGTAATGCTGGCGCTCGGCGTGAAGGTCGCGGTCCAGGTAATGCCGCCATCGCTACTGCTGATCGCGCTCAACGTGCCGTTGGCGATGGTCAGGTCGGCGTTGGTGAGTCCGCTGACCGCTTCGCTGAAGGTGATGGTCACCAGCGAGGTTTCGCCGATTCGCAGATTGGTGTCTGCCACCACAACAGTCGCGGTCGGACGGGGGGTGTCGATGGCGTACTTGTTGGAATCGGTGGTACAGGTGCCAGCACTACAGACCAGATCGACAATACCGGTGTTGTCTAGCGTGATCAGGTTAGTGGTGTCGGTAATGCTGGCGCTCGGCGTGAAGGTCGCGGTCCAGGTAATGCCGCCATCGCTGCTGCTGATCGCGCTCAACGTGCCGTTGGCGATAGTCAGGTCGGCATTGGTGAGTCCGCTGATCGAGTCGCTGAAGGTGATGGTCACCAGCGAGGTTTCGCCGATTCGCAGATTGGTGTCTGCCACCACAACCGTCGCGGTCGGACGCTGGGTGTCGATGGCGTAATTGTTGGAATCGGTGGTGCCGGTGCCAGCATTGCCGGCCAGGTCGGCAATACCGGTGTTGTCCAGCGTGATCAGGTTAGTGGCGTCGGTAATGCTGGCGGTCGGCGTGAAGGTCGCCGTCCAGGTGATACCGCCGTCGCTGCTGCTAACCGCCGTCAGCGTACCGTTTGCGATGGTCAAGTCAGCGTTGGTGAAGCCAACGACCGCTTCGCTGAAGGTGATGGTCACCAGCGAGGTTTCGCCGATCTTCAAGGCATTGTCGGCCAACACGATGGTCGCGGTCGGGCGGAGCGTATCAATCGCATAGTTGTTCGAATTGGTGGTGCCGCTACCGGCGTTGCCGGACAGGTCAGCGATACCGGTGTTGTTCAACGTGATCAGGTTGGTGGTGTCGTTGACGCTGCTGTTGGGCGTGAACGTGGCGGTCCAGGTGATGCCGCCATCGCTGCTGCTCACCGCG
>NZ_JBKFTN010000030.1:0-32397 GCF_050432945.1 Pseudomonas sp. 18173 | reverse complement strand
CCGGTGTTGTCCAGCGTGATCAGGTTAGTGGCGTCGGTAATGCTGGCGGTCGGCGTGAAGGTCGCCGTCCAGGTGATACCGCCGTCGCTGCTGCTAACCGCCGTCAGCGTACCGTTTGCGATGGTCAAGTCAGCGTTGGTGAAGCCAACGACCGCTTCGCTGAAGGTGATGGTCACCAGCGAGGTTTCGCCGATCTTCAAGGCATTGTCGGCCAACACGATGGTCGCGGTCGGGCGGAGCGTATCAATCGCATAGTTGTTCGAATTGGTGGTGCCGCTACCGGCGTTGCCGGACAGGTCAGCGATACCGGTGTTGTTCAACGTGATCAGGTTGGTGGTGTCGTTGACGCTGCTGTTGGGCGTGAACGTGGCGGTCCAGGTGATGCCGCCATCGCTGCTGCTCACCGCGCTCAGCGTACCGTTGGCGATGGTCAGGTCGGCGTTGGTAAACCCGCTGACCGCTTCGCTGAAGGTAAAGGTCACCAGCGACGTCTGGCCGACCGCCAGGTTGGTGTTGGCGACGACGACAGTCGCGGTTGGCCGCACGGTGTCGATCGCGTAATTGTTCGAATCGGTGGTACCGCTGCCAGCGTTGCCCGCCAGGTCGCTGACCCCGGTGTTGTCCAGCGTGATCAGGTTGGTCGTATCGTTGATGCTGGTGTTTGGGGTGAATGTGCCCGTCCAGGTGATGCCGCCATCGCTGCTACTCACCGCGCTCAGCGTGCCGTTGGCGATGGTCAGGTCGGCGTTGGTAAACCCGCTGACCGCTTCGCTGAAGGTAACGGTCACCAGCGACGTCTGGCCGACCGCCAGGTTGGTGGTGGCGACGACGACAGTCGCGGTTGGCCGCGCGGTGTCGATCGCGTAATTGTTCGAGTCGGTGGTACCGCTGCCAGCGTTGCTCGCCAGGTCGCTGACCCCGGTGTTGTCCAGCGTGATCAGGTTGGTCGTATCGTTGATGCTGGTGTTTGGGGTGAATGTGCCCGTCCAGGTGATGCCGCCATCGCTGCTACTCACCGCGCTCAGCGTGCCGTTGGCGATGGTCAGGTCGGCGTTGGTAAACCCGCTGACCGCTTCGCTGAAGGTAACGGTCACCAGCGACGTCTGGCCGACCGCCAGGTTGGTGGTGGCGACGACGACAGTCGCGGTTGGCCGCGCGGTGTCGATCGCGTAATTGTTCGAGTCGGTGGTACCGCTGCCAGCGTTGCTCGCCAGGTCGCTGACCCCGGTGTTGTCCAGCGTGATCAGGTTGGTCGTATCGTTGATGCTGGTGTTTGGGGTGAATGTGCCCGTCCAGGTGATGCCGCCATCGCTGCTACTCACCGCGCTCAGCGTGCCGTTGGCGATGGTCAGGTCGGCGTTGGTAAACCCGCTGACCGCTTCGCTGAAGGTAACGGTCACCAGCGACGTCTGGCCGACCGCCAGGTTGGTGGTGGCGACGACGACAGTCGCGGTTGGCCGCGCGGTGTCGATCGCGTAATTGTTCGAGTCGGTGGTACCGCTGCCAGCGTTGCTCGCCAGGTCGCTGACCCCGGTGTTGTCCAGCGTGATCAGGTTGGTCGTATCGTTGATGCTGGTGTTTGGGGTGAATGTGCCCGTCCAGGTGATGCCGCCATCGCTGCTACTCACCGCGCTCAGCGTGCCGTTGGCGATGGTCAGGTCGGCGTTGGTAAACCCGCTGACCGCTTCGCTGAAGGTAACGGTCACCAGCGACGTCTGGCCGACCGCCAGGTTGGTGGTGGCGACGACGACAGTCGCGGTTGGCCGCGCGGTGTCGATCGCGTAATTGTTCGAGTCGGTGGTACCGCTGCCAGCGGTGCCCGCCAGGTCGCTGACCCCGGTGTTGTCCAGGGTGATCAGGTTGGTCGTATCGGTGATGCTGGCGGTTGGGGTGAAGGTTCCCGTCCAGGTGATGCCGCCATCGCTGCTGCTCACCGCCGTCAGGGTGCCGTTGGCGATGGTCAGGTCCGCGTTGGTGAGGCCGGTGACCGCTTCGTTGAAGGTGATGGTCACCAGCGAGGTTTCGCCGACTCTCAGCGCATTGTCCGCCACCACGATGGTCGCGGTCGGACGTACGGTGTCGACTACGTAGTTATTGGAGTTGGTGGTGCCGACGCCGGCGGTGCCCAGACCGTTTATCACTCCTGTGTTGTCCAGGGTGATGACGTTGGTCGTATCGGAAATACTGGCCGACGGCGTGAAGGTTGCCGTCCAGGTGATGCCGCCATCGCCGCTGCTTACCGCACTCAAGGTGCCGTTGGCGATGGTCAGGTCCGCATTGGTGAAACCGGTCACGGCCTCGGAAAAGGTGATCGTCACCAAGGACGTTTCGCCGATGCTCAGGGTGGTGTCAGCCACCACAATAGTCGCGCTCGGCGGCGGTGCATACGCGGTGTTGAGTACACCACCGTCGTTGTAGATAGACGCGAAGGAGGTCGGCGAAGTGCCGGTTGCACCTCCGCCCTGAGCGGTACCGCCAGCACCACTGGCCGCGGCATTACCGGCCAGGGCGGCGAAGTTGGCGGCCGTCATCAGCAGCGTGCCTTTGTTCCAGATCGCACCGACGCCCCGGCCGCCAATGCCGCCATTACTGGCATTGCTGCCTTGGCCACCGCCACCGCCACCGCCGCCACCGGCGCCGATGTTGTTGCTGATGGTCGAAGTGCCAATGACGGTGATGGTGCCGCTGCTGGCGTTGTAGATTCCGCCCACCGCATTGCCGCCGGCGCCACCTACCTTGTCCCAACCGGCCCCCCCGCCACCACCTCCAATGGAAATCGTGCCATTGGTGGCCGTCGCGCCGTTGCCGCCGTTGCTGTAATAGGAAACGCCCTGCCCGCGGGCCCCGCCAGTGGTGGTACCGCCGCGACCGCCCATGTGGATGGCGTCATAACCGCCGCCGTAACCACCGACGCCACCGCTGCCCGCCTGGCCGCCCAACGTACCGGTACCCGGCCCTGCCGAACCGCCATGCCCGCCGCCCTGACCGCCCAAGCCGCCGCCGCCACCGCCGCCACCGCCGTAAAAAGCACCCGTGACACCGCCGCCGCCGCCGCCACCGGAAGCCCCGTTGGAGGTGACGGTAACGTTGTTCAGGGTCAGATTCCCTGCGTTGAAAATCCCCCCGGCCATCGCGCCCGTGGCGCCATAGCCACCGTTGCCACCGTTGCCCGCCACCAGGCCACGGGTGATCACCAGGCCATCGAGTGTCACGGTGCTGCCAGACGCTATTTCAATCACTCGGGTCTTGTACTGACCATCGAGAATCACATCCGCCACACCGTCGTTGTTCCTGTCGCCATCAACGGTGATGTTCTTGTTGATCAGCAATTCGGATGTCAACTGCACCGTCATGTTGCTGCTGAAGGTGACGATATCGCCGTTCTGCGCAGAGGCGATGGCCGCGCGCAGCGAACCGACCCCGGTGTTCGCGTTGTTGGTGGCGGTCCAGGTGGCCAGGCCCCACTGATAGTCGCTCATGGCCGTGGCCGAGAGGACGTTGGCGCTTTCGATGTTGCCGGTGGCGATTTCCAGATCCCAGTCGCCGCCCACGCCGGTACGGTTGCTCGAGGCCGCTACATCGCGGCCGGTCATTTGCGCCAGCGAGTCGACAAAGCTCAGGCCGCGCTCGCCTTCGGCGGTGTAGCAGCCGTAGATCAGGATGTCGCCGCCAGCGTTCATGTCCTTGCCTATGTCCGCCAGCACCGCGCTGCGGGCGGCGACGTTGTCAGCCGACAGATAGCTGTCGCCGAGCCACAGGTCGCCAGCGTTGCCGTGGGCGATGATCTGCACCGAGCTGATGCCCTGATGCTGATCGAGATACTCGGCTATTTGTTGCAGTCCATCCTTGCCCGCATCCAGTTTCACCACCTGGGTCCCGGGCGCGACGCCTTTGAGCAGGCTGTCGGCATCTTTCACCCGGGAGTCGACGAACACCACGCTCTGCCCGGGCACCGCAACGGGGCTGGCCGTCGGTGTGGCATCAGCCTGGCCGTGGGTGTCCTGGCTGGCCGTCGGGTGATCGGCAGCCGGCGTCTTGGCGGCATCGGCCGTGGAATGGCTATCGGCCTGGGCGGCGGTATCGGCTACCGTGGCGGCGACCGCGCCGTCGAACAACATGCGCGGTTCAAGGGACATGATCATGGGCGCCGCTGACGCCCGTTGTCCTTCGATTGCCCGTGACTTTGCCTTTGCCCCACCAAAAATGGTCCACCACATGCTACTCACCCGAACTCGAACGAATGTACGTAACGCATCAATGAAAAACGCCGCGATCAAATGTTCGCGGCGTCGGACTTCATACGAATGACATTGGCTGCGCTGGCTGAGCCATCGAGCCAAAAGGACAAGTCTGAGTATTGCTTGAACAGGTCCGGCGGCAGGATGGTGCGCCGGGCCTGTACGGCAATCTTGGGTCGGACCTTGTGCAGGCCGGTCACCCCGAGAGCCTGGTCGAACTCCGGGGCGTCGTACGCCAGGTGCTCGAAGTCGTGCTCGAACCAGGGCTCGTCGATAAAGTCGTAGACCAGCCGCAGCACCCGATCCGGTGCCTGGGTCAGCAAGTCATAGTCGATGATCAGCAAGGAGTCGGCATATTCGCCGTAATAGGCTTCCTTGAGTGCCGCCCAGGCAAAACCCACCAGGCGATTGCGCTGGGCCAGGGTTTCGCAACGGCTGTAGACGGTGTTGCGCTCGACGGCATCGCCGAACAGCTTGGTGTTTTCATAGGGATTGGCGCGGTAAAGACGCTCGATGCTGTCCATGATCCAGGCGACGTTGCGCACACAGGCAATCACCTTGGCCTTGGGAAACAGATCGTTGATGGCCGGCAGCCGGGCGCTCCAAAGCCGATTGGTGTCGAACACCACGGGTTTGTCGGCCTTGTCGGCGTAGAAGGAATCAAACAGGCCGCGCAACAGACGGCGGCGCATGTCGGTGTCGATCACCGCGCCGAACTCGCTGCCCGCGCTGCACTGGTCCAGAACACCGGAGAACAGGGAACCGACGGGGCTGGTCATTCCGGCATGGAAACGCGGGTTCTGCAAAAGAATCGCAGAAAGCAGCGTCGAACCTGAGCGCGGCAAGCCGGAAATAAAGTGAAATTGGTGCAATCCCTTCACCGTGGCGTTAAGTCCTTTTGTAGGACAAAGCGTAACCGAAGGGAAAGTGTTCGCCTAGTGGTGTTTTGATATCAATTTGAAGTCAATTCCCCTGGAAATCAGCATTTTTAACATCCAGTCAACGGATGAAACGTTTTAGCCCCGGCGCCGCTTATTTCCCGCCTATCGGGGACAAATACAGCCTGGCAACAGCGCCACCGGCCTTTACCTGACGGCTCAGCTGCCATTGAGCAGGCACTGGGGCAAACTCATCCGGCACATCGGCGGTGCTGATCAACCAGATTCGCCGGGTGACCTTGGGCAGATCGCCGAGGCTGTCGAGGTACTCGTCCGGTGCCGTCAGGGTGCCGAAACCATAATCGTTCGGGCGACTCGAAGTGCCGTCGGCATGTGGCGGGGTGTACAGCAGCGGCTTGGCATCGGTACGGTTGTAGTAGACATAGCTCAAATACCAGAGCATGTCGCTGGTGACGATTTGATCGCCGGGCTGGAAGTGCTGATTGACGTCATCGACCATGACATTGATCTGGTCATGGATGTCTACCGTAGCGTTGTTGTTCACACCCACCAGTTCGACACCGACAAACAGCACCAGTACCGTCAGTGCCACCACGCGGGAGCCGTTGTACAGGCGATCGATCGCCAACGCCGCCAGCATGGGCAAGCCCAGCGCATAGGCAGTGAGATAGCGTTCGATGAACATCGGCGAAATGAACGACACCGCGAACACCAGCAACACCGGAACGAAGGTGTAGACCGCCAGCAACGCGCTGCCCCGGAACACACTTCGGTCCCGCACCAGCGCCACCCCGGCCAGTATCGGCAAGGCCAGCGGCAGGGTGGCAAACAGCAGCGGCGAGAGGTTTTCGCCATCGTCCTGGGTCAACAGCGACCACACCATGGACGGCAGGGACTCGAAGGTGACTGGCGTTTCCCAGCCGACATCGCCATTGGCCTTGAGCTGATCGATGTGCTGCAACAGATCGACCAGCCCCGGCAACCACGGCAGGTACAGCACGACAATCGCCAGGTTCGCCAGCCACCAGTCGCCGCGCTGGATGTGTCGCAGCCGATACCCCGGCTGCACGCGGATGATGCCCAGGTACAACCAATGGCAAAGCACGCATAGCGCAGTGAAGTAATGGGTGTAGAACGCCGCGCTCATGAGCAGGACGTAGATCACCAGATAGCGTCGGCCTTGCGGTTTGCGGACCCAGTACACCAGGGCAATCGTCGCCCCGAGCAACCACAGCCCCAGCAGCGAATACATGCGCACTTCCTGGCTGTAACGAACCGCCGTGGGCAACAGCGCCAGCAGGAAGCCGGCGAGTATCGCGGCGCGGCGGGTAGCCAGGCGATCCACCAACCACACGCCAAGCCCGACCGAGGCAATGCCCGGCAGGGCGCTAAGGCAGCGGATCGAAAAAATGCCGTCGCCGAAGACTGCCATCCAGCTGTGCAGCAGCATGAAATACAACGGCGGATGCACGTCGTAGGCCGCATGAAGCCAGATGTCCGGCAATGAATAGCGCGCCAGCAACAGGCTGGAACCCTCGTCGCCCCAGATCGCAGCCGCGGTCAGGTCGTAGAAGCGCACCAGCGCCGCCAATACCAGGATCGGCACCAGCCAATGCTCCCGCGCCCAACGAATCATCGGTTGCGCGCCCCTGACGAAACCAGGGTTTGCTTGCGGTCCCTGCGTGTCGCCCATCGGCGTTTCTCTGCGCGCCTCCATTGCTTCCCCTTGCAACGCTCAGTGACAGTTTACTTGCGGTTCACTTTAGACCTTCAGCCCGAGCGTCGTCGATGCTGGCCTGTTGACGAAACGACCTGTGGCGACCAGGGGCGCTCGATCTAAAAGCCGCTTTCCCTGACACCCAGCGCCGCCACGCGACGCCAGGCAACGCCCAGCACCGATTCACCGCGGCCTTGCAACACTGCCACACCGCGCAATGGCTGCACAGGCGCCGGGGGCTGATCAAGCGTGGTCAATCGCGCGCCGTACTGCGCCTGTACCGGCTCGGCCCGTTGCTGCTGATCGCGACGCACGGCAATCGGTCCGTGGTGATCGGAGGTCAGTGCCTCCTGATCGACAAACGCCGCACCGTTGGTATCGATTTCGCTCAGTCGTACCGCAATCGCCGGATGCATCGGATCTTCGGCGATGAACCGTCCGGTGGCACCCGGCGCCACGCGCCAGAGTTCGGCCTCGGCCAGATAGCCGCGCAAACGCACGCCGTCCTCGACCACCCGGGCCAACGGCTCCCGAGTCGACAGCCAGCGCCCCACCGTCCATTGCGCCAGCAGATCACGCACCGTGCCGGCATGGGGGGCACGCAATAGCAAGCGCTCGCGCTGGGCCGCCAGCCCACGGTACTCGGCGACCGCTTCGGCCAGGCGTTGCTCGACGATTGCGGCATCGGAGGCCGTTTCGCTACGGCCGGCCTGACGACGCATCTGCAATTGCTGAATCTCGATTTCCCGGCGCGCAATGGCCTGGCGCGAATCGAGATCCGGCGACTCCAGCTCGATCAGGACATCACCCTGCGCCACCGTCTGCCCGTCATGCACATTCACGGCCTTGATCCGCGCCGCGACCGGCGCATGCAAAGTGCTGACCCGGCCCGCTTCCAGCATGGCCGGCACCTCGACGGCACTGCGCCACGGCAGGATGAGCACCAGCAACAGCCCGAGCAACACCAGGCCGCTGAATAGCACGCGTGGCCCATGTGCCTGCTCGCGGCGGCCCCACCACTGGCGCCATTCACTCATGATGGGCAGAAAGATGAACCAGACCAGTTCCACCAGCATCAGGAAGACCCCCAACACCTTGAAGAACAGGTGATAGACCGCCAGAGCGATGCCGAAAAACAATACCGCGCGCCACAACCATGAGCCGTACCCCCAGATCAGTAAACGCCGTTGCATGGTCGGCGACCAAGGCTCCGGCGCCGCTGCGCCATAGCCAAACAAAAACTCGCGCAGACGCCAGCGGCACAAGGCAAACGCTCGCCCCTGCAGGTTATCGACCTGCCAGAAATCGCTGAGTAAAAAATATCCGTCAAAGCGCATGAACGGGTTGAGATTGACCACCAGTGTCGTGATCCACGTAGCACTGGCGAGCATGAACGCGGCGGTGCGGGCGGGACCGTCGGGCAGTAGCGACCACGCCAGCAAGGCCATGCACGCCAACAGCAACTCGGCCAGCACGCCGCCGGCACCAATCAGCAACCGGGCCTTGCGGTCATTGACCCGCCAGGCATCGCTGACATCGGTATAGAACATCGGCAGCAGCACCATGAACGCCACGCCCATGCTCTGTACCCGGCACCCGGCGCGCTTGGCCATGAACGCGTGACCGAATTCGTGGCAGAGCTTGGCGAAGAACAGGGCCACACCAAACGCCAATGCGCCGCCAAGGCTGAACAGATGCGGAAACGTCGCGATAAATCGCTGCCAGTCCCGCGACACCAGAAACACCCCCAACCCCAGCACAGCGGGCAACCCGTAGCGCAGCGCTCGCGGGCCAAAGCGCTCCAGCAGTGGCCAGGCACGATTGAGAAAACGCTCGGGACGCCACAGCGGAATACGAAAAAACAGGTACTGATGCAGCAACATTTGCCATAGGCTCTGGCGCTGGGCAGCCGCTTTAAAGCTGTAACTGGCACGCTGCTCGGGATCGAGGGCGGTAATCAGGTCGTGACTGCGCAAAAACGCCAGCAACTGCTCCAGATCCGCACCGGCCAGCGCCAGCCCCGGCTCACGATTGGCCGCTTGCAGGACCTGCTCGGGCTCGCCCAGCGACCAGTGACGCAACAATCGCATCGCCGTCGTACCGAGCTTGAAGTAACGCCCCCGTACCGGGTCGGCCAGCGTCCAGCAGGGCGCTCCGTCCAGCGCCGGCGCTGCCGGGGACAGCTGCAGATCGGCACGCAGGCCGGGCAGGCTCATTTACAGGCCCACGCTCTGACGCAAGCCGGCCAGCGGTCGACGCAGCAGGTACAACGCCAGCGGCGCCCGGTCACCGAAGATTTTCGCCGTGCCGCGCAAACCGATGCGCGGAGGTGGCGCGTCGAAATTCGCATCCAGGCGATAGGCCAATTGCCCGCCCGCCGTGGGTTGCGCTTCATATGCCGAACGTTCGAGTTTGGCCAGATGGCGTTGCAGCGGGTCACTGTCGAGGAACAATGCGACTTCAGCACCCGGTTCCAGGGAGATCGCATCCCCCACGGCCAGCTCGATACGCAATTGCGCCTGCGCCGGGTCGGCGATTTCCATCAGGCGCTCGCCGGTCTGCACCGGCTTGCCGGTCCAGCGTTCGGCATCGGCAAATACCGCGATGCCATCGCGCTCGGCGCGCACTTCGCTGCGTTTGAGCAGTTCACGGGCGTAGTCACGCTCGGCGCGCTTCTGTTCGGCCCGGGCAGCCAGCAAATCCAGTTTCGAGCTGGACTCGGCATCGGCGAAGGAGCGCTGGGAGTTGGCCTTGAGTTCCGCCTCGGCAACCCCGAGGGCGCGTTCGGCGACATCGGCCTGAGCCTTGAGCGTGGTGCTTTCGAAGCGCAGCAGCACTTCGCCGGTCCTCACCGTCTGATTGGGCTTGACCAGGAACTCGGCAATCACACCGTCCAGCGGCGCCGCCACCACCCGACCGCCCAGCGGCACCACTTCGGCCGGAGCCAAAACGGACTGACGCACCGGGATCAACAGACCGAGCAATAGCGCCGCAACCAGCAAGCCCTGGCGTTTGCGTGTCCAGCGCAAGCGCCAGGGCTTGCGCGGTTGCAACGCTTGCCAGGCATGGCTGTAGGTATCGCCCAGTTGCGCCAGCAGCACTTGTTCGGCAGGGTTCCAGGCAACGTCCCGAGCCAGCCACAACCCACCGAACACCTCGCCCTGGCAATCGATCAGCGGCAGCCAGAACACCTGCGCAGCCGACAGGCTTTGCCATTCAGCCTGCAGCGACTCGTCGAGGATATCGGCGGCAATGACCCGCGCCTGCTGCAATTGTTCGCGCCTGAACAACTGCACCACCGCCTGCTCGACGAAGGCTACAAACGGTGAATTCGGCTCCACCGTGCTGACACCGGTCACGGCCTGCACCTTCCCGGCGATCAACAGTGCCGCATGGCGAAAGCCAAACAGTGCCTGGCCATCATTGACCAGGCTGTAGGCCAACTGGGCTGGCGTCCGGGCTGCACGAGTCTGACGCTCAAGATCAAGAAAACGCGCGAACACCTGTTCGGCGCCGCCGTTCACCGACGCGTTCACTTGAACTCCGCGAAATGCGCAGTGCCACTCATCCCCGCCAGTAACCCGCTGGAACTGGGTACGCTGGCCACCAGCAGCAGCGTCTGACTGCCTTCATCGATTCGTGCGCCCAGGCGCTTGACCGTTGCGTCCAAGGGCTTGCCGGTTTCATCGGGAACAAAACTGAAGGTCTGGCCGGGCTTGAGCCGGGCCATCCAGCGCGAGGGCACCAGCAGATGGATTTCCAGGGTGCGATTATCGACCACGTCCAGCAAGGGCGCGCCGGCAGGTACGCTTTCATAACGCTGCACCTTGCGCTCGACGACCTGGCCATCGAACGGCGCCAGCACGCTGCAACGCTTGACCTGCACTTGGTAGACCTGGGATTGCGCCTGGGTTTCGCTGACCTTGGCCTCGGCACGTGCCACTTCGAAACGCCCGACAGAATTCAGCGCGGCCAGTTGCCGGTTGTGCGCCAGTTCTTCACCTGCGCCACGGCTGGCCGCCTGAGCGGCATTGAGTTGCGCCTGATAGGCCGAACAATCGAACCGTGCCAGGGTATCGCCCTTCTTGAACGATTCCCCCTCGCTGAACGGCAATTCGACAATCCGCCCAGGCACCTCACTGGCCAGTACGGCCTGATCCCGGGCTCGCAGCACACCACGAGCCTCGGCGCTGGATGCAGCACTGGCGCCCGCATCCATTTGCACAAGCGGGTCGTCTGTCCCAGGCGTTTGCGCCCGGGCAACGCTTGCGGCGAAGAGCAATCCCAACCCCAACACACAGAAAAACCGCATGACCGTACTCCCTTTCGGATCACCGAAGTCTACGGCAGCGGCGATTAGCGTCAAGCAGATGGCCATCATTGCCTGGGTTTTATTGCTGCGCCGTCTCGGTCACTGGATACACCGACTCCCAACCTCCACCCAACGCCTTGTACAACCCGACGGCCGCCAGCGACACGCCGCTCGAACTCTCGACCCACTGCTCCTGCGTGGCCAGCAACGCACCTTGCACGGTGAGTACGGTGACGAAATCCACCACGCCCTCTACGTACTGCTGTTGTGCGGTGTCCAGCGCAATGCGGTTCTGGCGCACGGCTTCGGCCAGGCTGTCGCGGCGCAATTGACTGGCGTTATAGGCGGTCAGTTGGTCATCGATTTCATGCCAGGCACGCAGCACGGTTTGCTGATAGGCGATAGCCGCTTCCTGTTGTTGTGCTTCACGCAAGTCGAGCACGCCACGCAAACGGCCGCCATCGAACAACGGCAAGCTCAATTGCGGGCCGATGCCGAACGAACGCGAACCCCATGAGCCGAAATCGCTCAGTTGCATGGCCTGGGAGCCGATGTTCCCCGACAGGGTAATGCGCGGATAGAAATCGCCCTTGGCCACGCCAATGCTGGCGGTGGCGGCATGCAGCCGTGCTTCGGCCTGGCGAATGTCCGGTCGACGCTCAGCCAGCTGCGAGGGCAAGCCAATGGCGACCTGTCGCGGGGTTTGTGGCACCGGGGCATCTGTGGATAACTGCGCCGCCAATGCCTGGGGCGGTTCGCCCATCAACAGGCTCAAGGCGTTGATCAGTTGCCACTGGCGCTGCTCCAGTGCGGGCAGGCGCGATTCGATGGCCGCCACCTGTGCGGCGGCTTCGGCGACATCCAGATCCGTCGCGACGCCGTCGGCCAGGCGCAGTTGCGAAAGCTTCAGGCTATGGCGGGCGACGTCGAGGTTCTGGTCGGTGACGAGCCGGGTGTTCTGCACGCCACGCAGTTGAATGTAGTCCTGGGCGGTTTCGGCCAGCACCGACAGCAGCACACCGCGTCGATCGTTCTCGGCGACTTCCAGGTTGGCGTCGGCGGCTTCGGTTTCCCGACGCACGCGGCCCCACAAATCCAGCTCCCAGGAAGCCGAAAAGCCGGCATCCCACAGGTTGAACGCGGATTGGCCGTTGTGCCCTGACGGGTCGCTCAGGCCTTCACCGCTGTTGCGTTTTCGGGCGTAACTTCCCGTGGCAGCGGTATTCGGATAGCGGTCGGCGGTGATCACCTGGCGCACGGCTCGGCTTTGCTGCAAGCGGCTGCTGGCCAGTTTCAGATCGAGGTTGTCGCTCAGGGCGCGTTGCGTGAGGGCCGAGAGTTTCGGGTCATTGAACACGTCCCACCAGCGCTCGTTCATCGTTTCGGCGATGGCTTGGCTGGCGGCTGCCTTTGAGGGTTTCGACCACTCGGTGATTTGTGCGGGCTGAGGTTTGTGAAAGTCCGGGCCGACGGTGCAGGCTGACAGGCTCAGCACAAGCAAGGCAGAAAAAGTCAGGCGAGGCTGATGGCCTCTTCGCGGGCAAGCCCGCTCCCACAGTTGACTGCATTCCACTGTGGGAGCGGCGGTGCGGCGATCCGACTTGCTCGCGAAGGCGTCAGCGCGATCAACGAAAAATTTCATCGCTGAACAACCTCTTTCGCGCTGGCGGTGGCCGTATCAATACTCGCCTCCACCGACATCCCCACCCGCAGGCGCTCGGCCAGCGATTGCCCCGGCTCCAGCACGATTTTCACCGGTATGCGCTGTACCACCTTGGTGAAGTTGCCGGTGGCGTTATCCGGTTTGACCGCGGCGAACGTCACCCCGGTGGCCGGCGCAATGCTTTCCACACGACCGTTCAGTGCCGCACCGCCCAGGCTGTCGACGCGCACCTGCACAGCCTGCCCCGGCTGCACATCCGTCAGTTGGGTTTCCTGGAAATTGGCCATCACGTACGCCTGGGCCAAGGGCACCACGGCAAGGATTTTGCTGCCCGGAGTGACGTAGGCACCGACCCGCACCGCACGTTCGCCGACCATACCGTCCTGTGGCGCGACAATCCTTGTATAGGACAATTCGTAGCTGGCCATTTCCAGCTTCGCTTGCGCCCGTTTCAGGCCACCTTCGGCTGCATCGCGCTGGGCGGTGAGGATCTCCACTTGCTTGCGCTCCGCCGCCAGTACCGCCGTGGCATTGGCCAGCCGCGCAGAGGCCTGGTCGATGCGTGTTTGAGCCTGTTGCGCATTTTGCACCGTGCCGGCGCCCACCCCGGCGAGGTGGTTGTAGCGGTTCAATTCATGCTCGGCAAAGGCCATTTCCGCCTTGGCCGAAACCACCGAGGACTGCGCCTGGGCAATCACCGACGCCTGGCGCTCCAGGGTCGCCCGGGCGTTTTGCAATTGCGCCCCGGCCACCAGCGTTTCGGCATCGGCAGCCTGGGCGGCTGCGCGCAAATCCCGGTCATCGATCAGAGCCAGCAACTGCCCGGCCTTGACCTGCTGGTTGTCCTCAACCAGCACTTGCTTGATAAACCCGGCAACCCGCGGCACTACGAGAGTGAAATCCGCCGAGACATAGGCATCGTTGGTGTTCTGCTGGGTGCGCTTGCCGAACAGGCCGGGCATCGCCAGGTACAGCAACACGCCGACGGCCACTGCGGCGGTCATGGCAACCGCGACTTTCTGCTTTGCTTGAGTGTTCATAAAAACCTTCTGTTTCAGTGGAGCATTCAGGTCGGTGCGCGCGGTGGATAGATCCGCGTCGGCAGCCAGAAAATCAGCAGGATCAAGGTCACGGCGATACCGGCCATGCACAGGTAAAGATCGGAGGAAGTGAGCACCACCGCTTGCTCATGCAGGCGATGAGCGAGACTTGCGCTGTCGCGTTCGGCCAGCGGAGAGTTGCCGAGGCGATCGACCAGCATGGTCGAGTGAAAATGCAGGCGTGCCGTGGTCAACGCCTCGATCACCCCGGTGGCGATGACCGCCGACAGGCCTTTGACGGTGTTGAACCAGGCCGACGCGAACGGCCCCTGCATCGGGTTGATGCTGCCGGTGGACAGCATCAGCAACGGCAACACCGCCATGGGCTGACCGAAAATCTGCAGCCATTGCAGCACATAGAAATCGTCGCGAATCCACGCAGAGGTCAGTTGCGAACCGCCGACACATGACAGCACCAGCATGCTCAAGCCAAGGCCCAACACCCAGCGGCAGTCGACCCAGCGAAAGTTGCACAGCGCCGCCACCAGCGGCAGCGCAATCAATTGCGGCAGCGCCGCCAGCAGCATGATCGGCGCGGTCTGCACCGGGCGATAACCCTGGACCTGCGCCAGGTAGCTGGACGGAATGATGATCACCGCCTGCAACACCACCAGCACTCCCGCCAGGGTCAGCAGGGCGAACGACAGGTTACGGATGCCGAGCATCTGCATCTTGAAAAACGGCATCGGCTGCGACCACTCGCCGGCCAGGAACAGCACCAGCAACAACAGCCCGCCACCGAGCAATCCACAGATCAGGTTCGACTCGAACCAGTCCAGGCGATTGCCCTGCAGAATGCCGATCACCAGCATGCAGATGGCGGGAAAACCCAGCAGCACACCGCGCCAGTTGAAGGACTTGAAGCGCTCCAGGCGCAGCGGGTCACGGGGTAAACCATACGCCACCGCAGCCATGGCAATCAGGCACGGGACGATGATCTGCCAGAAGGTCCATTGCCAGCCGACATACTCGGTCCACAACCCGGCCAATGGTGTGCCCAGGCCCGGACCGAACGTTGCCGTCAGGGCATAACCGGCCAGGCCATACAACTTCACGTTGGCTGGCAGGAACCGCAGGGCCACGGTCATCAGCATGGGTGGCAATGCACCGCCAGCCAGGCCTTGCAAGGTGCGCAGCAACAACAGGCTTTCGTAATTCGGGGCGAAAGGGCACAACGCGCCCAACAGAGTGAACAGGCTGATGGCGCACAGGGTGAAACGCCGCAACGAGAACGTCACCGCACACCACGGCGCAAACGCCATGGCCGCCACCGAAGTCGCGGTGTAACAGGCCACCAGCCAGGTGCCTTCGTCATAGCCGATGGCCAACGCACCACGGATGTCGGCCAGGGCGACTTTGGTCACCATCTCGTTCAGGCCCGAGACCAGCACCGCCAGCAGCACGCCCACCAGGCCGATGATGATCCGCGGGCCGAAGACGGGTGCAGCGATTGCCGTGCTGGCCGCAGCGACAGGTGCCGTGGCCGTAAAGGAGGTCATGGACTGCAAGCTCCGGAGTGGAAATACCGAAGCATTCTAGGAAGCGTGATGCCTGACGAAAATCAACTTATTGGCAGGTTATAAGTGCGCTAAACGCAACGATACAAACCCCTGTCCCCTGTAGGAGCGAGCTTGCTCGCGAAGAACGCCTGAACAACACGAACAGTCAGTCAGCACGCGTTATCGTTGACGTCCATCGCGAGCAAGCTCGCTCCTACAAGGGGAGGGGGGGAATTGCGTTCAGGTCAGCCCGGTTGCGCAGCCAGCCACGTCTCATCGCAGCAGGTTTTCAGCGTTTCACGCAGCCAGCGGTGGGCCGGATCCTTGTCAAAACGCGGGTGCCAGGCCTGGGTCAACATCAGCGTCGGCAAAGGAATCGGCAGGTCGAACGAGCGCAGTTTCAACCCCAGCCGCCGCACACTCAGCAAGGCCTCCTTGGGCACCGGCAGAATCAGGTCGGAATCGGGCAAGGCAAACATCGCCGCATGAAAGCTAGGCGCGATCACCGCCACCCGCCGCTCCAGCCCCAGGGCATTGAGCGCGGTATCGATCGGGCCTCGGGCAATGCCACGCCGGGACATGCTGATATGGGAATAACCGGCATAGCGCTCAGCGGTGATCTCTTCGTCCAGCAGCGGGTGGTCTTCACGCACCAGGCCAACGAAGTGGGTGGAAAACAGGTTCTGAATCTTCACTTCCGGGGTCAACGGCCGTGTATTGCTGATGCTCAGATCGATCCGCCCCTCGCGCAACGCCTCATCATCGCCATCGCCCTCGGGGACGAAACGCAATTCGCAGTGCGGCGCCTGCCGGTCCAGGGTGTCGAACAGCTTGCCGCCGTAGACGCCGACAAAAAAGTCGTTGGCCCGAATACTGAAACGCCGCCGCAGCGAACCCAGCTCCACCGCATCGGCCGAACGAAACAGCAACCCGGCCTGCTCCACCACACTGCGCACCTGCTCGCGCAGTTCCATTGCCTTGGGGGTTGGCACCAGGCCACGGCCGGCGCGCACCAGGATCGGATCGCCAATGGCTTCGCGGATGCGCGTCAACGTGCGGCTCATGGCCGCCGGGCTCAGGTTCATCCGTCGTGCGGCACCCACCACACTGCCCTCGTCGAGCAAGGCGTCGAGGGCGACCAACAGGTTCATGTCTGGCAGTTGCATGCTAAGCACTCTAGCCTGATTTTTATTGACTCAGACGCAATGCTAGCAAACTCCACTCAGACATTGTGCGAGCGGACTTCACACAATCAGACAGTCAACGCACCATCCCCCACCGCCTGACCGTCACCCGCTCCAACGAATCAAACACCAGGTTCTCCACCAGCAATCCAATCAGGATCACCACCGCCAACCCGGCAAATACCTTGTCGGTGTATAGCTCATTACGATTCTGAAAGATGTACCAGCCCAACCCGCCCTTGCCACTGGTAGCGCCAAACACCAACTCGGCTGCAATCAACGTCCGCCAGGCAAACGCCCAGCCGATTTTCAGGCCCGCCAGGATCGATGGCAGTGCTGCCGGAATCAGGATGAACAGCACGAAGCGCATGCCCTTGAGGCCGTAGTTGCGCCCGGCCATGCGCAGGGTTTCCGAAACGCCGAGAAAGCCTGCGTAGGTATTCAACGCCAAGGCCCAGAGCACCGAATGCACCAGCACGAAAATCAGGCTGTTCTGCCCCAGGCCGAACCACAAGAGCGCCAGCGGCAACAATGCGATGGCCGGCAACGGGTTGAACATTGAGGTCAGGGTGCTCAGCAGGTCGCGGCCGAACTGGGTCGACACCGCCAGCGTAGTCAGGCCGAACGCCAGGACGATGCCGATCAGGTAGCCCTTGAGCAGCACCACCAGGGAAATCCATACCTTGCCCAGCAATTCGCCGCTGAGCAGGCCGTCATACAAGGCGTGAGCGGTTTGCACAAAGCTCGGCAGCAGCAGGTCATTGTTCTGATAACGGGCAACTGCCTCCCACAGTACGGCAAGCAAAATCAGGATCAGGCTTTTGCGCAGCCAGCCCTGTTGCCACAGGCGTTGGCCGAGGGGCAGTTCGCGTTCCAGCGGCACGTTGGCCAGTGGCGACAATACGGTTTCGAACTCTTCACGCGGGGATGATAAATGGCTCATCGGGCCCTCCTCTCAACTGGCTCAATAAGCGATGCGGATGTCGGCGAAATCCAGTTCATGCTCAGCGTTCGCCACATCGCCTTCATCGAACAGCAACCGATGGATACGCCGTGCCGATTCCTGAAACGCCACACCGCCAAGGCTGTGCAAATCGTATTGGTGGCTGTGGACTTCGGCCCGCACCCGGCCCGGATGCGGTGACAACAACAGGATGCGGTTGCCCACCACCAGCGCCTCTTCGATGGAGTGCGTGACAAACAGCAGGGTGAAGCGCACTTCCTCCCAGAGCAGCAGCAGTTCTTCCTGCATCTTGCGCCGGGTCAGGGCATCGAGCGCGGCGAAGGGTTCGTCCATGAGGAGAATTTTCGGCTGCATCGCCAGCGCCCGGGCAATGGCAACCCGAGCCTTCATGCCACCCGACAGGGTATGCGGATAAGCATCGGCAAACGCCGCCAGGCCGACTTTTTCCAGATAGTGCAGTGCTCGCTCTTCAGCTTCTTTTTTCTTCAGGGTTTGAGAAGCCAGCAGTGGAAACATCACGTTCTGTTTGACGGTTTTCCACGGCGGCAGTTGATCGAACTCCTGGAACACCACGATCCGGTCAGGCCCCGGTGCATCGACGCGCTGACCTTGCAGGCGAATCTCGCCCTCGACGGGCCGGATGAAACCGGCAGCGGCCTTGAGCAACGTCGACTTGCCGCAACCGGACGGGCCGAGCAGGACAAAGCGGTCCGCCGGATCCACTTCGAAACTGACTCGATGGGTCGCCCGTACCACGCGCTGCGGCGTGCGGTATTCCAGGCTGACGTTATCGACCGACAGCAGCGCCTGGGCTGCCGCGATCGACTTGCTGACCGTGTGGTCTTGCAAAGGGGCGTTCATCCCGGTCAGCTCCCTTGCAGCGGCTTGGCGTCCTGGAAGAAGTAGTCCTTCCACGAATCCGGTTTGTTTTTGATTGCGCCAACGCGGTACAGGAACTCGGCCAACGGGTAAGTATTTTTCGGCGTGACGCTGAATTCGAACTGCGGGTTGTCGATGATTTTCAGCAACGCGGCGCGATCGATCCTGGCCTTGGTGACGCGGATGTAGGTGTCGGCTGCCGCGCCTTTGTCGTTCTGCGCAAATTGCGCCGCTTCGGTCAGCGCATCGATAAATGCCTTGTAGGTTTTCGGGTTCTCGTCGCGGAATTTTTCGGTGGCGAACAGGACGGTCGGCGAGTTCGGGCCGAGCAGGTCATAGGTGTTGAGCACCACGTGCACGTTGGGATTTTCCAGCGCCTGGTCCTGGAATGGCGGGTTGGAGAAGTGCCCGCTCAGTTCGGTGCCACCAGCGATCAGTGCCGCCGTGGCATCGGGATGCGGAACCGCGATGGTGTACTTGTCGAGGCGATTGAATTCCTTGTCACCCCACTGTTTGGCCGCCGCGTATTGCAGGAAGCGCGACTGCACCGACACGCCCACCGCCGGCACCGCGATGCGATCTTTCTCGGTGAAGTCGGCAATGGTCTTGACCTTGGGATTATTGCTCACCAGGTAGTACGGGAAGTTACCCAGAGAGGCCACGGCCTTGACGTTCTGCTTGCCGTGGGTGCGGTCCCAGATGGTCAGCAACGGACCGACGCCGGCGCCGGCAATGTCGATCGAGCCTGCGAGCAACGCATCGTTGACCGCTGCGCCGCCCGAGAGCTGGGTCCAGTCGACCTTGATGTCGATGCCTTGCTGCTTGCCGTATTTCTCGATCAGGTTCTGATCGCGCACCACATTGAGCAGCAGGTAAACGATACCGAACTGTTCGGCGATGCGGATTTCACCTTCGGCATGAGCCACGGTCGGCGCCACCAGGCTGCCGGCGATCAGGCTGAAACCCAGGCCGATGGCAGCGGCCAGCGGTGCGAATGGAAGACGTTTGGACATGATCAGATCTCCGACAAATCAGAAAGGCGCGTCGCCCTGGATGGTGGTGCGAAACAGCTTGCGGCGCAGATGACCGGGGCATCCGGCGGCAAGGTGGATCAGCGAACGGTTGTCCCAGAACACCAGGTCATGGGGCTGCCATTGATGGCGGTAGATGTTTTGCGGCAACACGCTGTGGGCGTAGAGCTCGGCCAGCAGTTGCCGGCTCTCGTCCTCCGGCAGGCCAACGATGCGGGTGGTGAAGCCCTCGCTGACGAACAAGGCCTTGCGGCCGTTTTCCGGGTGGGTACGCACGACCGGGTGCACCACTTCGGCAACCTGGGCGAGTTGCTCCGGGGTCAGGGTCGGGCGCCAGTTGCCTTCGAATTTGCTCTCGCTGTAACGCGCCGTGTAGGAGTGCGCGGCCGAGCGACCTTCAACAGCGTTACGCAATGCGAACGGCAGGTTGTCCCAGGCTTTGTGCATGTCGGCGAACAGCGTGTCGCCGCCCTCCGATGGCAGCTCCTGGGCATGCAGCATCGAGCCCAGGCTCGGCAGTTGTTTGTAGGAGAGATCGGAATGCCAGAACTTGCCGGCATCCCCCAGGCCGATGTTCTGCCCATTTTCGACGATGTTGGAAACGATGAGGATTTCCGGATGCCCAGCCAGCAGGAACTGCTTGAGCACGTGGATCTGCAACACGCCAAAACGACGGCTGAAGTCGATGTGCTGTTCGGGGGTGATGCGTTGGTCGCGAAACACCACTACATGGTGGTCCAGGTGCGCACGATGAATGCGGGCAAAATCGTCATCATTGATCGGGCGGGACAGGTCGAGACCGATGATCTCTGCACCCACCGCCCCGCTGAACGGACGGATTTCAAAAAGCTGTGGCGCGATGCTTGGCGAAGCTGAAGCTGCAGACATAAATCACTCCCACGCACGGCACGCTCAAAGGCGCGCGCGTCGATCAGAAACTCACGGAGATCCCGTGTTGGTTCGTGTCGTGCGGCGCGCCGATTGGTCGGCAGGTACGCAGGAGATTGACTTTATAGATATAAGAATTGAAATTTAAATACCGTTAACGAATAACGATATGGCGATTGAAAAGGGACTGCATGGATTGTGGCGTGACGTTATTTGTCACTTACTGACATATTTCTGTGGTTTTGACTGACGCCATCGCGGGCAAGCCCGACTCCCACAAGGCTCTCTGTTGAAACATGATCATGTGTTCAACACAAAAACCTGTGGGAGCCGGGCTTGCCCGCGATGGGGCCAGTGAATCCACTGAAGATCTAGCGCTCGTGCAGCGCCTCGGCCCGCGCCTTGATGATCGGCTTGATCAAGTAGCTGAGAATGGTCTTCTTGCCGGTGATGATGTCCACCGAGGCCACCATCCCGGGAATGATCAGCAGGGGTTTTTCGTCGGTGCCCAAGTGGCTGCGCTCTGTGCGCAGCTTGATCATGTAGTAAGTGGTTTTCTTGTCTTCATCGGTAATGGTATCGGCGCCGATCTGTTCCAGCTTGGCCTTCAGCCCGCCGTAGATGGTGTAGTCATAGGCGGTGAATTTCACCGTCGCTTCCTGCCCCGGATGCAGGAATGCGATGTCCTGCGGGCGGATCTTCGCCTCGACCAGCAAGGTGTCATCCAGCGGCACGATTTCCACCAGGTCGCTGCCCGGCTGGATAACCCCGCCGATGGTATTGACCAGCAACTTGTTGACGATACCCCGTACCGGCGAAGTGACCAGCGTCCGGCTGACCCGGTCTTCCAGGGCCTTGCCGGTAGCCTGGGCCTTGTTCAGGTCGGTGCGTGCTTCGTTGAGTTGGGTCAGGGCTTCGCTACGGAACTTGCCACGGGTTTCGTCGATCTTGCGCTGTACTTCCTTGATCGCCGACTCTGCTCGCGGAATTGCCAGCGTGGTGGCGTCGAGCTGGCCACGGGTCTCCGCTTCGGCACGCTTGAGGCGCAGGACTTCCACCGGCGATACCGCGCCCTGGACCACCAACGGCTCGGACATACTGATTTCCTGACGCTGGAAGCCCAATTGCTGGCGATACTGCGCCTGCTTGGAAGTGAATTCGCGCAGCTCTTGCTGGCGCTGGATCAGTTGCTCCTGCAAGCCGCCAATCTCGTCGTGCAACTGCTGGCGGCGGCTGATATAGAGCGACTCTTCGCTCTTGGCCTGGCCCGGCACGGCCTTGAGTACATCTTCGGGGAAGTTCAGCGGGCGATCGTCGACCTCGGCACTCAGGCGTTCGACCCGTAGCACCATCGACAACCGATCGGCCTCGGTTTCGCCGACGTTTGAAGCAAATCGCGTGTCGTCCAGGCGAATCAGCGGTGCACCGGCTTCGACGATCTGGCCTTCCTTGACGAACAGCTCGGCAACGATACCGCCCTCAAGGTTCTGGATTTTCTGGATCTTCGACGATGGAATCGCCTTGCCGTCGCCCTTGGTGACTTCGTCGATGACTGCGAAGTTGGCCCAGAGCATCAGGAACACGAAAAACGCGATGATCGCCCAGATCGTCAGCCGCACCACCCGCGGCGCATCCTCGATCAGCGCCTTGTTGACCTCCGGCAGCGGCTGACCCTGCAGCGATGCGGTGCCTTTGAAGTAGCGAAGGATCGAACCCTTACCCGACTTAAGCAACACTGATCTGCCCCTTCTTCAACGCTTCCATCACCGCAGCTTTCGGGCCGTCGGCGAGAATCTGCCCACGGTCGATCACGATCAGTCGTTCAACCAGCGACAACAGCGATGCCCGGTGCGTCACCAGCACCATGGTCTTGTTTTCGATAACAGCGGCCAGGCGCTGCTTGAGGCGCTCTTCGCCGGTGTTATCCATGGCGCTGGTCGGCTCATCGAGCAGCAGGATCGGCGGGTTGAGCAACAATGCACGGGCCAGGGCTACGTTCTGCCGCTGACCGCCAGAGAGGTTCTGCCCGCGCTCGCCCACTTGCAGCTCATAACCCTGCGGATGCAGACGCGCATATTCGTGGACGCCGGCCAGCTCTGCCGCTTGCAGCACCAGTTCGTCCTCGACATACCGCGCCCCCGAAACCAGGTTGTCGCGCAAGGTGCCGGCGAGCAACTGGATGTCCTGGGGCACGTAGCCGATGTTGTAGCGCAGCTCGCTGACGTCGATCTGGCGGATATCCACGCCATCGACCAACAATGAACCGTCGTCCGGCTGATACAGCCCCACCAACAGCTTCGCCAGCGAGCTCTTGCCCGAGCCGCTTCGACCAATGATGCCAACCTTCTCGCCGGGAGTAATCGACAGGTTGATGTTCTTCAGCGCCGGGTTCTGCTGCTGCGGGTAGGTGAAGTTGAGCTGGCGGCACTCAATACCACCCTGCAACACCTTGCGGCTGAGCGGGCGCTCTTCGAAATTGCGCTCCTGGGGCAGCTCCATCATCTGGTCGACCGACTTCATGGTCACCTGTGCCTGCTGATAGCGTGTCAGCAGCCCGGACAGCGACGCCAACGGGCTCAACGCCCGGCCACTGAGCATGTAGCAAGCCACCAGGCCACCCATGCTCAGGTTGCCGGCAATGATCTGGTACACGCCGAAGACGATCATGATCACCCCGGCCAGTTGCTGGATCAGCAGGGTGATGTTCATCGCCAGGCCGGACAGCATTTTCACCCGCAGCTCAAGGCGACTGAGGGTGCCAATGGTTTGTTCCCACTGATACTGGCGTTCACTTTCGGCGTTGTTGACCTTCACTGCATCCAGCCCGGCCAGGGTTTCGATCAGGCTCGACTGACGCTCGGCCCCCAGCGCCATGGTTCGTTCCATAGTCGCCACCAGGGGTTTCTGCAAGGCATAGCCGATGGCCAGGGCAATCGGGAACGCCAGCACTGGAATCCACACCAGATGCCCGCCAAGGATCGCGATGACGATAAAAATCAAAATGGTGAACGGCAGGTCGATCAGGCTGGTAAGGGTCAGCGAGGCGAGGAAATCGCGCAGGCTCTGGAACTCATGGATGTTCTGGGCAAAGCTGCCGACCCGTGCCGGCCGGTATTTCATGGCCATGCCGACGATGCGCTCGAACAGCGTGGCCGAGATAATCAGGTCGGTTTTCTTGCCGGCCAGGTCCAGGCACAGGCTGCGCAGGCTTTTCAGGATCAGGTCGAAGAAGTACGCGCCAGAGATGCCGAGTGCCAGCACCCATAACGTCGCTTCGGCCTGGTTTGGCACAACGCGGTCGTAGACGTTCATCACGAACAACGGCGCGGCCATGGCAATGATGTTGATCAGGAAACTGGCGGCGATGGCGTCGGCGTACAACCAGCGCGACCGCTTGAGGGTGTCACGGAACCACGAGCGCGCACGCGGGATCAGCGTGCCGTGATTGACGTCGAATTTGTGCTGGGGCTGGGCGAAAAACACCTTGCCGGTGTAGTCATCGGCCAGCAGTTCGCGACTGACCAGGGACTCACCGCCATCGCTTTCGCTGAGCAGCACCCGTACCTGATCTTCGCCTTGCCAGCCCAGCAGGACGGCACTGCGACCGTCCTTGAGCAGCAACAATGCCGGCATGGCAATCGCCGGAATGTCCTCCAGCCTGCGCTGCAGAACCCGACCTTGCAGCCCCGCGCGAGCGGCTGCGCGAGGCAGCAAGTCGACACTCAGGCGTTGCTCGGGCAGCGGCAGGCCGGTGGTCAGCATTGCCGCGCTGGCAGGCTTCTGGTGCAGCATGCAAAGAGCGAGCAGACCATCCAGCAACGGATCGTCATGCAACGCGCGCGGATCATGAATGAGTTGAACCCGACTGACTTCTGATTCCACGCTCGGCACTCTTGGCTAACAATTGAACAATGAAGGTCCTGCTCAATTCATACCGGGCAACTGGACCTTGGGCTTCACGTCGTTCTGCACAACGGATGCCAATGGTGCGACCACTCCCTGGCTCTTGAGCAACTCGCCCATGGTCGCCTTGATTCGGTACTGAGTAAATAACTGAATGTTCTTGATCTCCGCCAGGCGGCGAGAAGAGGTGAACAGTTCGTTCTCGCTGTCGAGCAAATCGAGCAGGGTACGCTCGCCAAGGCTGAACTGACGCTGGTAAGCGGTACGCACGGCGGTGCTGTGGTCGACGTACTGCTGGGCGATCGGCACCTGCGCGTTGGCGTTGTTCAGGGCGTTCCAGGCCAGGCCCAGCTCTTCATTCAACTGGCGCAGGGCGTTGTTGCGGATGTCCAGCGCCTGGTTCGACAGATAGGACTTCGATTCCAGGTCAGCCTTGTTGCTGCCACCGGAATACAGGTTGAAGCGCATGCGCAGCATGGCTTGCCATTCGTTGTTGTGGCCGTTCTGGCCATCAATGTCGTTGTCCGCAGTGCGCCCCAACTCCGCATCGAAACGCGGGTAGAACGTCGACTTGGCCGTGTCGTACTGCTTCTCGGCTGCGGCGATGTCGGATTCGGCCGAGCGCAGGATCGGGCTGTTTTCCAGCATCTGCGCGCGGGCTTCATTCAGATTGGCCGGCATCATCGCCAGGAAACTCGCCGGGCGCTCCAGTTGATCTGGCATCTGGCCAACGGCGGAGAGGTAGTTGGTTTCGGCGTCAGCCAGGTTGGTCTGCTCGGTGATCAGGTTGTTGCGCGCCTGGGCCATCCGCGCTTCCGCCTGATCGAGGTCGGCACCGCTGCCGACGCCACGCTGGGTGCGCAGCTGGATCTGGTCGTAAATGCGCTGGTGGCTCTTGAGGTTGTCCTCGGCCAGGCGCACGAACTCGCGGCGGGTCAACACGTCGAGGTAGACCTGGACCACGGTCAGCCCGGTACGCTCGGAAGTACTCAACAACGAATAGGCGCGGGAGTTGACGGTGGCTTGTTGACGCCCGACTTCGCTGGACGTCGCAAAACCGTCAAAGACCATTTGGGTCAGACGCAAACTTGATTCACTGCGATTCAGGGTTTCGAAGTGATTGCTGCCGCCGTCTCGCGTCGTCACGCTATCGGTGCCTTCACGACCATAACCGCCCAGCAGGTCGACCCGTGGCAAGTACCCACCCTTCGCAGCCTTCAACTGATAATCCGCAGCCAATCGACTATTGACGCCTGCCTGGACCTCCGGATGGACATCCAGCGCTTGTTGCATGGCTTCTGGTAGGGATTGCGCCTGGACGAAAGACGCGGCGAGGGCGAAAGGTATAGCCATGAACAAAGGCGAACGCATTGTAGGAATTTCCCAGGACTTCTTGTCTTGAATCACAGCAAAAGAGCGCGCCGTGTCGGAAGATGGCAAGCGGAATGACCGTATGTCGGAAAGTGCAAAAAGCGGAACTGGATCACATGCCGAGGACGAGTCACAGCATAAATATCAATGTGACATTACTGGGACGATTGTTTAGGATGGCTCCAAGAAGGTCAATAGTTTGGCATAAAGTTAATAGCGAAAAAATATAGCCAAATTATTGACGAATCGACGCGTCAAACTTGTGCATCTATTTTGCAATGTACGTCCAGACTGGTCGGCGCAGACGCCATCAGGTCTATGGAAGTCAACTGAACGTGACACCCCGGAGAGTCTTCAATGAGCAGTGTTGTTGCCATCGTCAAAAGCATTGTCGGTCAAGTTTTCGTGGTGTCCCCGGAGGGCATCCGCCGCGTTCTCGTTGAAGGCGACAAACTGTTCGCCGGTGACCAGGTCGACACTGGCCTTTCCGGTGCCGTGTCCCTGGAACTGGCCGATGGCCGCACCCTCGATCTGGGCCGTGACACTCAGTGGAGCGCTGACGCTCCGGACTCCAGCACTGATCTGGCAGCCGCCACTGCGCAAGCCGCGCCGTCCGTAGAGGAACTGCAGCAAGCCATTGCCGCCGGTGCCGACCCGACCAAAGACCTTGAAGCCACGGCTGCGGGTCCGACGGCGGCCGGCTCTGGTGGTGCAGCGGGTGGCGGTCACAGCTTCGTGGTGCTCGACGCCACCGCTGGCCGCGTCGACCCGACCATCGGTTTCCCAACCAACGGTCCTGATTCCGTTGCTACCGTCACTACGCTCGATACTGGCAACCAGAACACCGCGACCGTCACGACCAATACGACCATCAACACTCCGAGCGTACTGACTGCGGATACTGCCGCTCTGGCCGAAGACAGCGTCGCGACGGGCAATGTCCTGAACAACGATAGCGATGCCGAGACGCCGCTCAGCGTCACCAGTTTCACCATTGCCGGTGTGACCGGCAGCTTCACCGCAGGCCAGACGGCGACCATCGTCGGCGTCGGTACGTTGACCATCGGCGCCAATGGCAACTACACCTTTACTCCGGACGCCAACTACAACGGTGCTGTACCGCAAATTACGTACACCACCAACACCGGCTCTGGCAGCACCCTGGACCTCACCGTAACAGCGGTCGATGACCCGAGCGTTTTGACTGCCGACACTCAAATCACGGCTGAAGACTCCGCTGCGACCGGCAACGTGCTGAGCAACGACAGCGACATCGATAACGTCCTGAGCGTGGTTACTTTCACCATTGACGGCGTGACTGGCACCTTCACTGCCGGCCAGACGGCGACCATCGCCAATGTCGGCACCCTGGTGATCGGCGCCAATGGGGCTTATACCTTTACCCCGGACGCCAATTACAACGGCAGCGTGCCGACGGTGAGCTACACCGTGTCCGACGGCTCGACCTCGACGCTGAATATCAGCGTCAACCCGGTCGACGACAGTTTCACCGACCTCAGTGAAAGCGGGAGCACCCACGAAGACACCACCGTCAGCGGTAGCGTGTTGACCGGCACCTCGAGCGTCGACGGTCCAGTCAGCGTTGTGAGCTTCAGCATCGACGGCGTGACTGGCACCTTCACTGCCGGCCAGACGGCGACCATCGCCGATGTCGGCGCCCTGGTGATCGGCGCCAATGGCGCCTATACCTTCACCCCGGACACCAATTACAACGGCAGCGTGCCGACGGTGAGCTACACCGTGTCCGACGGCTCTACCTCGACGCTGAATATCAGCGTCAGCCCGGTAGACGACAGCTGCACCGACCTCAGTGAAAGCGGGAGCACCCACGAAGACACCGCCGTCAGCGGTAGCGTGTTGACCGGCACCTCGAGCGTCGACGGTCCAGTCAGCGTTGTGAGCCTCAGCATCGACGACGTGGCTGGCACCTTCACTGTCGGGCAGACGGCGACCATCGCCAACGTCGGCACCCTGGTGATCGGCGCCAACGGCGCCTATACCTTCACCCCGGACGCCAATTAGAACGGCAGCGTGCCGACCGTGAGCTACACCGTGGCCGACGGTTCCGGCACCGACGGCACCTCGACCCTGAATATCAGCGTCGGCCCGGTCGACGACAGTTTCACCGACCTCAGCGAAAGCGTGAGCACCCACGAAGACACTGCCATCAACGGCAGCGTCCTCACCGGCACGAGCAGCGTCGACGGCCCGGTCAGCGTGGTCAATTTCACCATCGGTGATACCACCTACACCGCCGGCAGCACGGCCACCATCGCCAACGTCGGTACCCTGGTCATCGGCGCCAACGGCGCCTATACCTTCACCCCGGACGCCAACTACAACGGCACGGTGCCAACCGTCAGCTACACCGTCACCGACGGTTCCGGCACCGACGTCACCTCGACCCTGAATATCAGCGTCACCCCGGTTGACGACAGCTTCACCGATGCCAGCGAAACGGTCTCCACCGCGGAAGACACCGCCGTGACCGGCAGCNAGTGTGGTGAGCTTCAGCATCGACGGCGTGGCTGGCACCTTCACCGCCGGCCAGACCGCGACCATCGCCAACGTCGGCACCCTGGTCATCGGCGCCAACGGCGCCTACACCTTCACCCCGGACGCCAACTACAACGGCAGCGTGCCGACCGTCAGCTACACCGTCACCGACGGCTCCGGTACGGACGTCACCTCGACCCTGAACATCAGCGTCAGCCCGGTCGACGACAGTTTCACCGACCTCAGCGAAAGCGTGAGCACCCAAGAAGACACCGCCATCAGCGGCAGCGTCCTCACCGGCACGAGCAGCGTCGACGGCCCGGTCAGCGTGGTCAATTTCACCATCGGTGATACCACCTACACCGCCGGCAGCACGGCCACCATCGCCAACGTCGGCACCCTGGTCATTGGCGCCAACGGCGCCTACACCTTCACCCCGGCCGCCAACTACAACGGCAGCATGCCGACCGTCAGCTACACCGTCACCGACGGCTCCGGCAGCAATGTCACTTCGACCCTGGCCATCAATGTCACCCCGGTCGATGACCCGAGCGTCCTGATCGCGGATACCAGGACCGTCGATGAAGACCACGTTGCAACCGGCAACGTGCTTGGCAATGACAGCGATGTCGATAACGTTCTGAGTGTCGCGACATTCACCATTCAAGGCGTCTCCGGTTCCTTTACCGCGGGTCAAGTCGCGACTATCGCCGGCGTCGGTACTGTGACTATCGCCACCAACGGCGATTACAGCTTCACACCTGCCGCAAACTGGAACGGCACCGTTCCACAGATCAGCTACACAACCAACACCCATTCCACCAGTACGCTGGACATTACGGTCAACCCGGTCAACGACGCGCCAACCGTTAACTCCACCTCGGCCAGGGGTGATGAAGATCATTTGATCGCCGTGCAGCTCGGCGGCAGTGACATCGACGGCAGCGTCCACCACTTCACCCTGACCAGCCTGCCGGCCAATGGCAGTTTTTACGCAGATGCGGCCGGGACCATTGCGTTGACCACCAGCAGCGCGATCGCCGCAACCGCCAACGGCGCAACGGTTTATTTCAAACCCACCGGCGACTGGAGTGGCACCACCAGCTTCACCTACAGCGCGACCGACAACGGGGGCATGCCTTCTGCCACTTTGGCGACCGGCACCATCGTCGTCGCGCCAGTGACCGATACCCCGAGCCTGTCGCTGACCGGTGGCGGCACGGTTGCCTCGACCGACTTCCAGGAAGTCTCTGTGAACGGTTCGAATACCGACATCGATGTCAGCAGGCTTGGCAACGGCGCCTGGCACACGGACAACCGCGGTGGCATGGTCGAAATCGGCAAGGCCAGCGTCTACGGTGCCGGCGGCGATAATCAGGTCATCGAACTCGAGCGCAACACCGGTGATGCGAGCAACCTCTACACCACTATCGATGCGAAGTCCGGCACCACCTACAACGTGTCGTTCGACTATGCACCGCGCGCCGGTGTAGATAATTCGCTTATCAACGTGTACTGGGGCGGCAAGCTCATTGGCACCCTGAACACCGCGACCACAGGCATGCAGCACTACAGCTTCGACGTTCCGGTCACTGCCGACGGCAACCAGAAACTCGAATTCCGCGCCGGGGACAGCAACAGCGTGGGCGGCGTGCTGGACAACATCAATGTCACTCAGGTGCTCAACTCGGGCCTTGAGGATAACGCGATTCTGTTGTCCACCATCCAGGCCCACACCAATGACGCCGACGGTTCGGAAACGCTCACTCTCACACTGAACGGCTTGCCGGCGGGCTCCATGCTTACCGACGGCAACCATACCTTCAATGCTGCCGACGGCTCGACGTCGGTGGACATTACCGGTTGGAACCTTTCCACGCTCAAGCTGACACCGCCGACGAATTTCAATGGCGACATTCCCCTGACCGTAACGGCCACCGCCAAAGACGGCGATGCCCCTAGCGCGAGCACCTCGCTGCCACTGGTGGTGCATGTTGCTCCCGTCGATGACGCAAGCGTGCTGCAGGCGGACAGGATCACCGTCGAAGAAGACCACAACGCGATCGGCAACGTGCTGACCAACGACCACGATGTCGATAATGTCCTGAGCGTCGCAAGCTTCAGCGTGAACGGGGTCAGCGGCAGTTTCGCGGCGGGCCAGACCGCGACCATCACCGGTGTCGGTACGCTGATCATCGCCAGCAACGGCGACTACACCTTCAAGCCGGCTGCTGACTGGAACGGCAACGTTCCACAGGTGACATACACCACCAATACTGGCTCGAGCAGTACGCTGAACATCAGTGTCACGCCGGTCAACGACAACTTCACCGACGCCAACGAAACGGTCTCGACCCCTGAAGATACTGCCCTCACCGGCAGCGTCCTCACCGGCACGAGCAGCGTCGATGGCCCGGTCAGCTTGGTGAGCTTCAGCATTGAAGGCGTGACTGGCACTTTCACTGCCGGCCAGACCGCGACCATTGCCAACATCGGCACATTGCTCATTGGGGCCAACGGCGCCTACACCTTCACCCCGGCCGCCAACTACAACGGCACGGTACCGACGGTCACCTACACCGTCACCGATGGTTCCGGACCTAATGACACCTCGACCCTGAACATCAGCGTGACGCCGGTCAACGACAACTTCACCGACGCCAGCGAAACGGTCTCCACCCCGGAAGACACCGCCTTGACCGGCAGCGTCCTCACCGGCACGAGCAGCGTCGACGGACCGGTCAGCGTGGTCAACTTCACCATCGGTGCGACCACTTACACGGCCGGTACCACGGCGACTATCGCTAACGTCGGCACTTTGGTAATTGCAGCGAACGGGGCCTACACCTTCACCCCGGCCGCCAACTACAACGGCACAGTGCCAACGGTCACCTACACCGTCACCGACGGTTCGGGACCTAATGACACTTCGACCCTGAACATCAGCGTCACGCCAGTCGACGACAGCTTCACCGACGCCAGCGAAACGGTCTCGACCCCGGAAGACACGGCCCTCACCGGCAGCGTTCTCACCGGCACCTCGAGTGTTGACGGCCCGGTCAGCGTGGTGAGCTTCAGCATCGACGGTGTGACTGGCACGTTCACCGCCGGCCAGACGGCGACCATCGCCAACGTCGGTACCCTGGTGATCGGGGTCAACGGCGCCTACACCTTCACCCCGGCCGCCAACTACAACGGTACGGTGCCGACCGTCACTTATACCGTCACCGACGGTTCAGGACCCAACGACACCTCGATCCTGAACATCAGCGTGACGCCAGTCGATGACAGCTTCACCGATGCCAGCGAAACGGTAGCGACCCTGGAAGACACCGCCTTGACCGGCAGCGTCCTCACCGGCACGGGCAGCGTCGACGGACAGGTGGGCGGGGTCAACGTCAACAGCGTTGATGCCACCTCCACCGCCGGCAGCACCGCGACCATCGCCAACGTCGGTACCCGGGTGATCGGGGTCAACGGCGCTTACACCTTCACCCCTGCAACTAACTGCAATGATATGGTGTCGACCGTTACTTATACCGTCACCGACGGTTCAGGACCCAACGACACCTCGATCCTGAACATCAGCGTTACGCCGGTCAACGATAACTTCACCGATGCCAATGAAAGCGTAACCACCGCGGAAGACACCGCCCTCACCGGCAGCGTCCTCACCGGCACGAGCAGCGTCGACGGACCGGTGAGCGTGGTCAACTTCACCATCGGTGATACCCCCTACGCCGCCGGCAGCACCGCGACCATCGCCAACGTCGGTACCCTGGTGATCGCGGCGAACGGCGCTTACACCTTCACCCCGGCCGCCAACTACAACGGCACGGTGCCGACCGTCACCTACACCGTCACCGACGGTTCCGGACCCAACGACACCTCGACCCTGAACATCAGCGTGACGCCAGTCGACGACAGCTTCACCGACGCCAGCGAAACGGTCTCGACCCTGGAAGACACCGCCTTGACCGGCAGCGTCCTCACCGGCACGAGCAGCGTCGACGGACCGGTGAGCGTGGTCAACTTCACCATCGGTGCGACCACTTACACGGCCGGTACCACCGCGACCATCGCCAACGTCGGTACCCTGGTGATCGGCGCCAACGGCGCTTACACCTTCACTCCGGCCGCCAACTACAACGGCACGGTACCGACCGTCACCTACACCGTCACTGACGGTTCCGGCACAGACGCCACTTCGACCCTGAACATCAGCGTGACGC
>NZ_JBKFTN010000029.1:0-67870 GCF_050432945.1 Pseudomonas sp. 18173 | reverse complement strand
ATACCTCGGTCAGGCCGCGCGCCTGATGGTCGGCATGCCCGACTACGACAACTACGTCGAGCATATGCAGAGCAAACACCCGGACAAGCCGGTGATGAGCTATGAGATGTTCTTTCGGGAGCGTCAGGAAGCCCGTTACGGTGGCAAGGGCGGGCCGAAGTGCTGTTGATCCGGTTATCGGATTAACGGCAATACCTGTGGGAGCGAGCCTGCTCGCGATGGCGCCGTATCAGTCAACATTCTGTTGAAGCTGACGGCCCCTTCGCGAGCAGGCTCGCTCCCACATTTG
This sequence comes from Pseudomonas sp. 18173, assembly GCF_050432945.1. NCBI lineage: Bacteria > Pseudomonadati > Pseudomonadota > Gammaproteobacteria > Pseudomonadales > Pseudomonadaceae > Pseudomonas > Pseudomonas sp. 18173. Next base: position 67,581 of record NZ_JBKFTN010000029.1, on the reverse strand, counting down.
TTTTGTGTATTTTTCTGATTTTGTGCAACAGGAGATTCAGCGTGTCCTCTCCCATCCCCGTAACGATCCTCAGCGGCTTCCTCGGCGCTGGCAAGACCACCCTGTTGCGTCACCTGCTCAAGGCCGAGCACGGTCTGAAAATCGCCGTGATCGAAAACGAATTCAGTGATGCCGGTATCGATACCCAGTTGTTGGGCGATGAACCTGTGCAAGTGATGACGCTGTCCAACGGCTGCGTCTGCTGCACTATCCATACGGACCTGACCAAGGCACTTTATCTGTTGCTCGAGCGTCTGGACCAGGGCGACATCGCCTTCGACCGTCTGGTGATCGAGTGCACCGGCCTGGCCGACCCGGCGCCCGTGGCGCAAACCTTTTTCATCGACGAAGAATTGCGCGAGCGCTATATCCTCGACGGCATCATCACGCTGGTCGATGCGGCACATGCCGGCTTGCACCTGACCCAGACCATCGCCCAGGCGCAGATCGGTTTCGCCGACCGCTTGCTGGTGAGCAAGCGCGATCTGGTGGACGAGTCGACCTTCACCGCATTGAGCGAGCGCCTGACCCGCATCAACCGTCGCGCCCCGATCCGCGTGGTCGACCACGGCAAGATCGACCTGGCCGAGTTGCTCGACGTGCGCGGTTTCAATCTCAACGCCGACCTCGGTGGCGGGGTGAGTTTGCGACCGGTCAGCCAGGCACCGTCCATCGACCGCATTTCCAGCCTGGTGCTGCGCACCGAAAAGCCACTGGATATCGACAAGCTCAGCGAGTTCATGAACGAACTGCTGGAGGAACATGGCAAGCAATTGCTGCGCTACAAAGGCGTGTTGAACATCCTCGGCGAACCGCGACGCATGGTGTTCCAGGGCGTCTTGAAGCTTTATGGATTCGATTGGGATACCGAATGGGCCGACGATGAAACCCGCGAAAGCGTGATTGTGTTCATTGCCGATGACTTGCCGGAAGAAAAGATTCGAGAGGGGTTTGCGCGGGTGGCGGCAGAGTAAGGTCTGTCGTTTTCAGCGGGCCTGATGCCGCCATCGCGAGCAGGCTCGCTCCCACATTTGTAATGCAGTCCCCTGTGGGAGCGAGCCTGCTCGCGATGGCAATTTACCCGGCAACACGATTATGGCTGACTACCAATCCAGAGTTCAGTAGTACCTCCTCAAGATGATCCAGATGCCGGTTCATCAATATTTCGGCCATCACAATATCCCCACGTTCCACCGCATCGACAATCTGCATGTGCTCCCGCCAACCGCAATAGTCATCTGTTTGCTCCTCACACTGCGCAATCGCCAGCGATGTCAGCGGCACCAGACTGCCAAGAAAATGCGCCAGCGGTGCATTTCCAGCCATTTCGGCCAACTGCAGGTGAAACTCTCCCGACAAACGAATTGCCCGGCCACGCTCAGAGCACTCTCGCTCGCTATCGACTAGTGCCCGCAGCCGCTTCAGGTCTTGCGCGCAGGGTCGCTGACACGCCAGCCGCACCAGCATGATCTCGGCCAGCCGCCGGGCATGCAGGGTCTGCCGGGTCTGCTCGGCATCAAGTTCGGCGACGCGGGGACGATGGTTGACTCGCAGGAGAATGATTTGCCGATGGGACAAACGCGTCAGTACATCACGCATGTCGCTGCGTCGAGCACCGAACATCTGCGCCAGGCTTTCTTCCGTAAAGCGGCTGGCCGAATGGATGCGCTGTTCGAAAATGGCATCGAGGACCAGCGAATACAGATCATCCACCGAAGGACGGATGGGCAGGGTAGCGAGTGTTTGTGGCGAGGCGAAGCCGATCATGGCCAATCTCCAGTGCGAAGAGGTTTCAACTGCCGAGGTTGTCTTCCGGGATGTTCAGTTCAATGCCCATGCGCTGGCCTTCGCGCAAAATGTGCCGACGCATCTCGGCACTGGCCTGGGCGCTGTTCTTGCTGCGAATCGCCCGCACCACGGCTTCGTTTTCTTCAAGGCGTTCTGCCAGATGCTCTGGGGAGTTGCGCAATACTTCAGCGCTTTGCTTGAGGGCATTGCTCGTTTGCTGGACCACGCTCTGGAAGATCGGGTTCGAGGTCAGGGTGAACAATTCCTCGTGGAAAGCGATGTAAGCGCTGGCACCGGCTTCACTGTCGCCAGCCTCAAGGGCTTCGCGCATGTCCATCAGGGTCAGGCGCAGTTGCCCGACTTCCTTGCTGCTGATGGACTGCGCCACCAGGCCGACGATGAACGGTTCGAGGGTGTAGCGCAGTTGCAACACATCTTCGAGGCTGGCGCCGGCCACGGCATTGTCGTGGCCGGCGCTGTCGCTCAATTGCACATCGAGTACCACAACGCCTTTGCCCGGCATTGAACGCACGAGGCCGAGGGTTTCCAGTACGATCACCGCTTCGCGCAGGCTCGGGCGACTGATGCCCAGTTGTTCGGCCAGTTCACGCTGGCCCGGCAACATGTCGCCGGAGCGCCACTGCCCCTTGGCCAAAGCGGCCCGGAGTTTTTCTACCACTGAGTTGACGACGGTTGATGAGGTAATCACTTGTTCGCTCCGTGAGCCGTGCCTGCGGGGCGGCAGGCACGGCGGTCATTCAGAATTCTTTGGCTGCCGCTTGAGCAACCGGTTTTCGCGGCTGGAAGGTATAACCCGTCTGACCGGAAAGTACCTTGTTCGCCCGTTGCACATCGATGTCCTTTTCCCACCGAGCGATGGCGACGGTCGCCACGCAGTTGCCGATCAGGTTGGTCAGTGCCCGGCCGATGCCCATGAACCAGTCCACGGCCAGCACCAGCACCAGACCCACCACCGGAATCGCCGGAATGGCGGTCAGGGTGGCCGCCAGAATCACCAGCGCCGAGCCCGGAATACCGTGGGCACCCTTGGAAGTGATCAACGATACCAACAGAATCGTCAGCAGGTCGGTCATCGCCAGCGGCGTGCCGGTGGCGTTGGCGATGAATACGATGGCCAGGGTCAGGTAGATCGAGAAACCGTCGAGGTTGAACGAATAACCCGTTGGAATCACCAGGCCGACTGTTGAACTGCCGATGCCCAGATGCTCGAGCTTGCGCATGATTTGCGGCAGCACGGCATCGGACGACGCGGTGCCCATGACGATGAGCAGTTCCTCGCGCAGGTACTTGAGCAACGGCCACATCTTCAGGCCGGAGAGGCGCATCACCAGGCCGAGAATCAGGGCAACGAAGGCCGCACAGGTCAGGTAGAACAAGCCGACCAGGCTACCCAGGTGTTGCAGCGAGTCCAGGCCATATTTGCTGGTGGTGAACGCGATCGCGCCGAATACACCGATCGGTGCCAGTCGCACGATCATGCCCATGATGCGGAATATCACGTGGCTGAGTTCATTGATCAGCCGCGAAATACCCGATGCCGCCTCGCCCACCAGATTCAGGGCACTGCCGAACAACACTGAAAACAGCAGGACCTGCAGGATATTGTTATCGGCAAAGGCGCCGATCACCGAAGTCGGAATCAGGTCCATCAGGAACTGTGTGGTGGTGTGCATGTGCTGGCCGCGCTGGGCAATGTCACCCATGTCGGCGGCGGAGAGCTGCTCCAGATGAATGTTTGCGCCACTACCGATGCCGGTGCTGAAGGCGAACACCAGGCCGATCACCAGGGCGATGGTGGTCAGCACTTCAAAGTAGATCACCGATTTGAGGCCGATGCGCCCGACCTTTTTCAGGTCGCCGGCACCGCTGATGCCGCTGACCACTACGCAGAACACAATCAGGCCGATGAGCATTTTGATCAGCTTGATAAAACCGTCACCGAGCGGTTTGAGCTGAGCGGAGTATTCGGGAAGGGTCAGCCCGCAGACGATGCCGAGCACCAGTCCGAGAACCACTTGGAGGAAGATTGAACGCGAGCACCATCTGAGCATGGGAGGAATCCTGGTCGGTGTCCTGGCTGCCGTGCGCCAGGCGCATCGACTTCAGGACTTAATTATTGTGGTCTTACCGGTATGTCCAGTGCAGGCGCAGTCTAGGCGGTGTTTTCGAGTGTTCGCAAGTAAAATTTCGAAAATTGGCATGACCGGTCTTACCAGTTGTACTGGTCCTGTAGGAGCGAGCTTGCTCGCGAAGGTCGTCAACGATAACGAGTGCTTGCTGGTTCAACGCATCATCATTGAAATCATCGCGAGCAAGCCCGCTCCTGCAGAAGCATTTCACGGGCGAAAAAAAACCGGCCATCTCTGGCCGGTTTCTCATGACTGCGGTTTAGCGGGGCTGATTAAGCGCCGTACACCGGCAGCTTCTTGCAGATAGCCTTGACCTTCTCACGAACGGCGTCGATCACCGCTTCGTTGTTCAGGTCAGCCAGGATGTCGCAGATCCAGCCGGCCAGTTCCTTGCACTCGGCTTCCTTGAAGCCGCGAGTGGTCACAGCCGGAGTGCCGAAGCGCAGGCCGGAGGTGACGAACGGGGAGCGTGGGTCGTTTGGCACGGAGTTCTTGTTCACGGTGATGAACGCTTTGCCCAGAGCGGCATCGGCGTCTTTACCGGAGATCTCCTGCTTGATCAGCGACAGCAGGAACAGGTGGTTCTCGGTACCGCCGGAAACCACGTCGAAGCCGCGCTCGATGAATACGCTGGCCATGGCCTGGGCGTTTTTCACCACTTGTTGCTGGTAAGCCTTGAACTCAGGCTGCAGCGCTTCCTTGAAGCAGATCGCTTTAGCGGCGATCACGTGCTCCAGTGGGCCACCCTGGGCGCCCGGGAATACCGCGGAGTTCAGCTTCTTCTCGATGTCGGCGTTGGCGCGAGCCAGGATCAGGCCACCACGTGGACCGCGCAGGGTCTTGTGGGTGGTGGTGGTCACGACGTCAGCGAATGGAACCGGGTTCGGGTAGACGCCAGCGGCGACCAGACCGGCCACGTGGGCCATGTCGACGAACAGGTACGCGCCAACCTTGTCAGCGATAGCGCGGAAGCGCGGGAAGTCGAGGATCTGCGAGTAGGCAGAGAAACCGGCCACGATCATTTTCGGCTTGTGCTCGACGGCCAGGCGCTCGACTTCGTCGTAGTCGATCAGGCCGTTGGCGTCGATGCCGTACTGGATGGCGTTGTACAGCTTGCCGGAGGACGAAACGCTGGCACCGTGGGTCAGGTGACCGCCGTGGGCCAGGCTCATGCCCAGGATGGTGTCACCGGCCGACAGCAGGGCCAGGTAAACGGCGCTGTTGGCTTGCGAGCCAGCGTGCGGCTGAACGTTGGCGTAGTCGGCACCGAACAGCTCTTTGGCGCGATCGATCGCCAGTTGCTCGACAACGTCTACGTACTCGCAACCACCGTAGTAGCGCTTGCCCGGGTAGCCTTCGGCGTACTTGTTGGTCAAGACCGAGCCTTGAGCTTCCATCACCGCAGGGCTGGTGTAGTTTTCCGAAGCGATCAGCTCAATGTGCTCTTCCTGGCGCTGAGCTTCTTGCTCCATGGCGGCAAAGAGATCGGCGTCGTACTTGGCAATAGTCAAATCACGGCTGAACATGGCGGTCCTCAAGGATCGGGGGCGGAAAAGGGGGGCATTCTAACCCAACGGGTTTTAGATGGCATATGAAACGGCATCATGTCGCGGACAAGTGGTGTTCATGCGGGGATTAGCGGTGATCGTGCCGGCCTCTTCGCGAGCAGGCTCGCTCCCACAGGGGATTGCATTCCAAATGTGGGAGCGAGCCTGCTCGCGAAGAGGACATCCGAATCACCACGAAGCTTCAGTCGAACATGAACAGCGCATCATTGCTGAACTGCCCTTCGAACCGTCCTGCCGGCATCGGACGGCCGAACAGGTAACCCTGCACCTCGTCGCAACCGTGCTCCCTGAGAAAATCAAGCTGCTCGTGGGTTTCCACGCCTTCGGCGATCACCGCCAGGTTCAGGCTGTGGGCCATGGCAATGATCGCCCGGGCGATTTGCGCATCCTGCTCGCCCGACGGCAGGCCGTCGACGAAGGTGCGGTCGATCTTCAGCACGTCGATCGGGAACTGCTTGAGGTAGTTGAGCGATGAGTAGCCGGTACCGAAATCGTCGACCGCAATGCTCAGGCCGAGGTTTTTCAGGCCATCGAGGATCTGCATCGCCTCGCTGACTTCGCGCATCAGGATACTTTCGGTGAGTTCCAGTTCCAGGCACGCCGGCGGCAGGCCGGTTTCCTTGAGGATGGTGGCAATTCGGGTGCCGAGCTGGCCGTCGGAGAACTGCCGCGCCGAGATGTTCACCGACACCTTCGGCACCCGTACCTTGGCCTGGTGCCAGGCCTTGAGCTGGCGGCAGGCTTCGCTGATCACCCAGTCGCCGACATCCACCACCAGCCCGAGCTCTTCGAGCACTGGAATGAAATCCCCCGGCGGCACCAGCCCGCGACGTGGATGGCGCCAGCGCAACAGTGCCTCGGCACCGGTCAGGCGCTTGCCGTCGCCACTGAACTGCGGTTGGTAATACAGCACGAATTCGTTCTGTTCCAGGGCGTGGCGCAGGTCGCTTTCCAGCTCCAGGCGCTCCAGCGCACTGGCGTTCATGTCCGCCTGATAGAACTGGAAGTTGTTCTTGCCACGCTCCTTGGCGTGGTACATCGCGGTGTCGGCGTTCTTCATCAACTGGCTGAGTTCGTTGCCGTCCTGCGGGCTCAGGGCGATGCCGATACTGGCCGTGACGAAGAACTCGCGGCCTTCGAGTACAAAGGGTTTCACCAGGCTGGCGAGAATCTGTTCGGCCACATGAATGGCCCGGTTCAGAGCGATTTCACGGTTGGCCCGCGGTTGCAGGAGCAGGGTGAATTCGTCACCGCCCATGCGTGCCACAGTGTCGTCATCGTCGACGCAACCGAGCAGGCGCGTGGCCATTTCCTTGAGCATGCGGTCGCCGGCGGCGTGGCCCAGGGAGTCGTTGATCGGCTTGAAGCGATCGAGATCGAGGAACATCAGCACCACCCACGACCTCTGCCGTTCGGCCGATTGCAGGGCCGTGTGCAGGCGATCCTGGAACAGCGTGCGGTTGGGCAGGTGGGTCAGGGCGTCGTAGTAGGCGAGGCGGTGAATCCGCTGCTCGCTGGCCTTGCGCTCGCTGATGTCGCTGAAGAAACACACATAACTGGCCAGGTCGCCTTCGTCGTCGAGTACGGCAGTGATCCCGACCCAGGCCGGATAGTGCTCGCCGTTGCGGCGCTTGAGCCAGACTTCGCCTTCCCAGGTGCTGTGCTGGCCCAATTGCTTGAGGACGTAACGCAGGTGGGATTCCTGCTGCTCGTCGACGGTCAGCATGTTCGGCAACTGATCGAGGACCTGTTCCACGGCATAACCGCTGACACGGCTGAAGGCTTCGTTGGCCTGGACGATGTAGCCGGCCGGGTCGGTGATCAGGATCGCCGAGGTCGAGTGTTCGAATACCGTGGCGGCCATGCGCAAGTCTTTTTCGGCCCGGCGTTGCTGGCTGATGTCGCGGCCGACGCCGAGCACGCCTTCGAACGTGCCGTGTTCGTCCCAGACCAGTACCAGGCGCAGTTCGATGGGGATCTTGCGCCCGTCGGCCCGCAGGCAATCGAACAGGAACAGTTGGGTCTGCACCTGGCTGCGCAGCAGCGCCAGTTGGTCCGGCTGGTCCAGCGCTTTGCTGACCCGGTCCATCAGGTGGTAGATGCCGGTCAGTTGTTGCGGGTTGGCGATGGTCGATTGCCAGCCGTTCTGGAAAATCCACTCGGCGTCGTAGCCCAGCACGGCTTGCACCGAAGGGCTGACATAATTGAGGTTGAGGCGGCTGTCGGTGGAGAAAATCACGTCGCTGATGCTTTCGGCGAGCATCCGGTAGCGCTGCTCGCTGTCGCGCAGCGATTCACTGGCTTCGATCTGGTCGGTGATGTCCTTGGCCACGCCGATGATCCGCGTGACCTGGTCGTCCTTGTCTCGCGCCAGAGCCTGTTCGCGAATCTCGAAGCGTCGCCACTGGCCGTCCCGATGGCGAAAGCGCAACTGGCACTGCATCAACTGGCGATAACCGGCCTGGCGCTGGACCTGGCGGGAGCGATGGTAATAGTCGGCGTCTTCGGGGTGCAGGAGGATTTCCCAGAAGTATTCGCCCATCTGTTGCAATTCGGTGCGGTTGTAACCCAGGGTCTGGCCCAGGTGGTGGTTGCTGAAGATCATGCGCTGGCTGATCACATCCTGCACATACAGGTGATCCGGCACCGTACGCACCACATCCGACCAGAACCCTTCGCGCTCCTGCAATGACAGTTCGATGAGCTTGCGGCTGGTGATGTCGGTGATGCTCAGGATCACCGCTTTATGGTCGTCCGGGGTTTGCGGCAGGCGCAGCACCAGCCACAGGTGCTGGTCGCGACCGCTGGCGTCCTGGAGCTTGATTTCCAGCTCAAGCTGTTGCTGCCGGTTGAGCAGTGCGTCGAGCACCTGGTTGCCGATGGCGGTGCCGTCCAGCGGATTGCCGTCGATCAGCAGTTTCCAGGCCTTGTCTGCGCTATCGACATTGAGCAATTGCAGCGCGACCTGGTTGACCTCGGTGATCCGCAGTTCCTTCAGCAATTGCCGGCGTTGTTCCGGAATCGCCAGCCACGCTTGCAGCTGCTCGCTGCCCTGCAATTGCGCCTTGTCGAAAAAAGCCTTGAGCCCGGACATGTCGAGGACACACAACGCCACGCCGGTGCCTTCGAAAATGTCCTGATAACGCCGACGCCCCTCATTCAACTGGCGCTGACGTCGGCGCATGTTCAGCAAGGCTAGAAACGGCAGCATGGAAAACGCCAGGCCCAGCAGGCATTTGCCGATGAACGCCGGCAGCAGTTCCTCCAGCACGCGCTGACGATCGAACAAACCGCGCAATTGCCAATCGCTGCTGCTCAGCGGCACCGTCAGCACGCTGTTGGCGACATCGTCTTCGGTCAGCGTGCCCGGATTGACCGAGGGCAGCGCTTCGTCGCGACTGATGATCTGATGATTGATGCGGTTCTCCACCAGCCACAACGGGCGGCCACCGGCCTCGCTTTGCTTGGTCAGGGACGAAAAGAAGGTGGGAGTCAGGCGCAAGGCCCAATAGCCTCGGGAGCTGCCGCTGGCCTGATGCAACAATAAATGCACCACGGAACCGTCGGTGGCATTGCTGAAGTAATGCGCCTGGGCGTGGCTGCGGCGTACCAGTTCACCCAGGTAGTCGCTGTCATCGCTGTCGGGAGCGCTGTCACTGATGACTTTTCCCGAGGGGCTGAGCAACGCCAGGCTGCGCAGGTCAGGCAGCGACTGTTGCAGTTTGCGCAGCAGGGCCTGCAGTTCATCGGCGTCCTGCGGTTGTTCGACGATCGGCAACAGGTTGAGGGCGATCTGCGCGTTGAGCGACATGTTCAGGCTGACCTGCGCGGCCAGGTCGGCGGTGTAGTCGATGGTGTACTGACGCTGGTTCTTCTGGGTTTCCCGCAACTGGTCGAGCAACTGCCAGAACAGCAGGGCCAGCAGCAGTAATACGAGTGTCGCCAAGGTGCCCTTCAAGGTCCCGCGCAGGGGGGAGCCTTGCGCAGTGGTCGGCGCACTGGAAGTCAGAGGCGGAGGAACATTGGACAAGCTGTAATCCTGCGGTTTGGCTGGACTGGCGCGACGTGCACTATAAGCCGGACGCCCGAAGGGCGGCTAGCATGCCTTGAGTTGTGGCTAAGTGCCAGCCCCTGCCCGTCGGCTGGACTGCCACCGGTCATTAAGGTAGCTTTGCGGGTTACGCGGGAGCGTTCCAGCTCCTAGACTCAGACTTTTTTCAGCGCGCACGTCTTGATCTCCTCAAGCGGGCGACGCGCACGGTCTGGCCGGGCATTGCCTGCGCTCCAATCATTCATCAGTCACTGACCCTAGGTTCTCCATGGCTCAATACGTATTCACCATGCATCGGCTGGGCAAAGTTGTTCCGCCGAAGCGGGAAATCCTGAAAAACATTTCTCTGTCGTTCTTCCCCGGCGCCAAGATCGGCGTGCTCGGCCTTAACGGTTCGGGTAAATCCACGCTGCTGAAAATCATGGCCGGCGTCGACACCGAGTTCGAGGGCGAAGCCCGTCCGATGCCGGAGCTGAACATCGGCTACCTGCCACAGGAACCACAACTGGATCCGACCAAGACCGTGCGTGAAGTGGTCGAAGAGGCGGTCAGCGTGATCAAGGACGCCCAGGCACGTCTGGACGAGGTTTACGCGGCCTACGCCGATCCGGATGCCGATTTCGACAAGCTGGCGGCCGAGCAGGCCAAGCTCGAAGCCATCCTGCAAGCCAGTGACGGCCACAACCTGGAACGTCAGCTGGAAGTCGCCGCCGATGCACTGCGTCTGCCGGCCTGGGATGCCAAGGTTGAACACCTCTCCGGTGGTGAAAAGCGTCGTGTGGCCCTGTGCCGTCTGCTGCTGTCCGCCCCGGACATGCTGCTGCTCGACGAACCGACCAACCACCTGGACGCCGACTCCGTTGCGTGGCTTGAGCACTTCCTGCACGACTTCCCGGGCACTGTGGTAGCGATCACGCACGACCGTTACTTCCTGGACAACGTTGCCGGCTGGATTCTGGAACTCGACCGCGGCGCGGGCATTCCTTACGAGGGCAACTACTCGGGCTGGCTGGAAGCCAAGTCCGACCGTCTGGCTGCCGAATCCAAGCAGCAGTCGGCCCACGAAAAAGCCATGAAGGAAGAACTGGAGTGGGTGCGCAAAGGCGCCAAGGCCCGCCAGTCCAAGTCCAAGGCTCGTCTGCAACGCTTCGAAGAAATGCAATCGCAGGAATTCCAGAAGCGCAGCGAAACCAACGAGATCTATATCCCGGCCGGTCCGCGCCTGGGCGACAAGGTCATCGAGTTCAAGAACGTCACCAAGGGCTACGGCGACCGCGTGCTGATCGACAACCTGTCGTTCTCCATGCCTAAAGGCGCCATCGTCGGCGTGATCGGCGGTAACGGTGCCGGTAAGTCGACCCTGTTCCGCATGCTGATGGGCAAGGAAACGCCGGATTCGGGCAGCATCGAAGTCGGTGAAACCGTACAGCTTGCCTGTGTGGACCAGAGCCGCGAAGACCTGGACGGCAGCAAGACCGTGTTCCAGCAGATCTCCGACGGTTCCGACCAGATCCGCATCGGCAACTACGAGATCCCGTCGCGTACCTACGTCGGTCGCTTCAACTTCAAGGGTGGCGACCAGCAGAAGTTCGTCAAGGACCTGTCCGGTGGTGAGCGTGGTCGCTTGCACCTGGCCCTGACCCTGAAGGAGGGCGGCAACGTCCTGCTGCTCGACGAACCGTCCAACGACCTCGACGTTGAAACCCTGCGTTCCCTGGAAGAAGCCCTGCTGGACTTCCCGGGCGCCGCCATTGTGATCTCCCACGACCGGTGGTTCCTTGACCGCGTCGCGACGCACATCCTGGCGTACGAAGACGACTCGCAAGCCGTGTTCTTCGAAGGCAACTACACCGAGTACGAAGCCGACCGCAAAAAGCGCCTCGGCGAAGCGGCTGCCCAGCCGCACCGTGTACGCCACAAGAAACTGGCCTGATTTCGGGTTGGTTGCATAAAGAGCGGAGCCTTCGGGCTCCGTTTTTTTTGCCTGTGTTTTTTCAATGAAACCGAGTCGCGCCATTCGCGAGCAAGCCCGCTCCCACAGTGGAACGCATTTCAAATGTGGGAGCGGGCTTGCTCGCGAAGACGGTGTTTCTAATGGTGCAAGACTTGAATTGTGAATCCCTGTTCAGGTGCAAAAATTCTCAAAAAACCAGGTTAATTTATATCCTGTGCACCATTTAATTTCATAAGTGCGACATTTTGCGCTGTTCTTGTGCGCGAATCGTTTGTTACAGTCCGGCTCAATCTCCTCCAACGACAATAAATTTGCCGAGACTTTTCCATGATCGAATCCGTCGAATCCTTCCTTGCGCGCCTGAAAAAACGCGACCCGGATCAACCCGAATTTCACCAGGCTGTCGAAGAGGTCCTGCGTACCCTGTGGCCGTTTCTTGAAGCCAACCCGCATTACCTGACCTCGGGCATTCTGGAACGCATCTGCGAGCCGGAGCGGGCGGTGGTGTTTCGCGTGTCGTGGGTCGACGATCAGGGCAAGGTCCAGGTCAATCGCGGGTTCCGCATCCAGATGAACAGCGCCATCGGCCCGTACAAGGGCGGCCTGCGTTTCCATCCGTCGGTGAACATGGGCGTGCTGAAATTCCTCGCCTTCGAACAGACCTTCAAGAACTCCCTGACTTCATTGCCCATGGGGGGCGGCAAGGGCGGTTCGGACTTCGATCCGAAGGGCAAGAGCGATGCCGAGGTCATGCGCTTCTGCCAGGCCTTCATGAGCGAGCTGTATCGCCACATCGGTGCGGACGTTGACGTGCCGGCCGGGGACATCGGCGTCGGTGCGCGGGAAATCGGTTTCCTGTTCGGTCAGTACAAGCGCCTGAGCAACCAGTTCACCAGTGTGCTGACCGGCAAAGGCCCAAGCTATGGCGGCAGCCTGATTCGCCCGGAAGCCACCGGTTTCGGTTGCGTGTACTTCGCCGAAGAAATGCTCAAGCGCCGTGATCAGAGCGTTGAAGGCAAGCGCGTGGCGATCTCCGGTTCCGGCAACGTTGCCCAGTACGCAGCGCGCAAGGTCATGGACCTGGGGGGCAAAGTGATTTCCCTGTCCGACTCCGAAGGCACGCTGTATTGCGAAGCCGGCCTGAGCGAAGATCAGTGGCTGGCGTTGCTGGACCTGAAAAACGTCAAGCGCGGGCGGATCAGCGAGTTGGCGGCGGCGTTTGGCCTGGAGTTCCGCGCCGGCCAGCACCCATGGTCGCTGCCGTGCGACATCGCGCTGCCATGCGCCACGCAGAACGAACTTGATGCCGAAGCTGCGCACACTCTGCTGCGCAACGGCTGCGTATGCGTGGCCGAAGGCGCGAACATGCCGACCACGCTGGAGGCTGTGGATATCTTCATCGAGGCCGGCATTCTGTTCGCCCCGGGCAAGGCATCCAACGCCGGTGGCGTGGCCGTGAGCGGACTGGAGATGTCGCAGAATGCCATGCGTCTGTCGTGGACCGCAGGTGAGGTGGACAGCAAGCTGCACGCGATCATGCAGTCGATCCACCACGCCTGCGTGCACTACGGTGAAGAGAACGGACGAATCAACTACGTCAAGGGCGCGAACATCGCAGGCTTCGTCAAAGTCGCCGATGCAATGTTGGCCCAAGGCGTGGTTTAAGACGGTTCGATGCGGATCACTTCAATCACTTGATCGCCAGCAGGGCGCTGCCACAGCACCTCATCGTTGAGTCGTGCGCCGAGCAGCGCCCGGCCCAGCGGTGAACCCCAATTGATCAGGCCGTGGGCGGCATCGGCCTGATCTTCGCCTACCAGTTGTACCCGGCGTTCGGTGTCGTGTTCATCGGCATAGGTCACCCAACTGCCGAATTGCACTTTCTCGCTCGAAGTCGCGGCGGGTACCACCTGAGCGCTGCCCAGACGCTGCTTGAAGTAACGCAAATCACGTTCGAGATCCACCAGGCGCTGCTTGTCGGCCTCGTCGCCTTTTGCCGATTGTTCAGTGTGCAGGGCCTGCAGTTCGGCGACCTTGGCCTGCAACAGGCTGAGGCCTTGCGGCGTGACGTAATTGGTCTGCGCGCTGACCTGCCGTTCGACAGGCTGATCGGTTTGCGTGGCGGCGTTATCTTCATGGACGAAGGCACGGCTCATGGAATTCTCCCGGCATAGGGTTTGGATCATGGTCGCAGGCATCTGGTTTCACTGGATGTCTGAAAGCGACTTACGGCGAGTGGCAGGCCCGGGCGGCGTCCTGATCTTTTTGCTGCCGCCAGGCTTTGTCCCGTTCCTTCAGATGGCTGTTGCGCCCGGCGCCGACCGATACGCGGCTCATAAGGAAAGTCTAGAAGTGGATTGGCCGGGTGGTTGTGAAAGGTGTGCATGCATTTCGTCGAGCACTAAGCAACCCATGTGGGAGCGAGCCTGCTCGCGAAAACGTAGTGTCAGCCAACATTTTTGGGGCTGACACACCGCCATCGCGAGCAGGCTCGCTCCCACAGGGAACTGCGGTGCTTTCGGGTCAGTAGTGATACCACTTGACCTCAAGCAGCACTTCGTTCTCGGGCGTCGCCAAATGGCTGAACTCGCGCCGGGCACTCAAGCGCAGTCCGAGATTGCGGGACATTTCCCATTGCTGATTCAGGCTCAGGCTACGACGCACTTCACCATTGGTGAAGAAATCCCCCTTGGCTTCCAGGCTCAGGTTGCCCAGCGGGTTTTTCCACAACACACCATTGTTGAAGCCAGCGGCCGGCGCGACGAAGGCAGCGAAGTCATTGTTGTGCTCGATACGCACGGTTCCCAGGGCAAATCCGAGCAGGTCATCGCCCAGTTGCCAGGTCCCGCCGCCACCGCCGTTGACGTGGCTGACCAAGGTCTGGTCATCGTGCTTGCCCGGCACTCGCTCCAGGCCACCGGTGACTTGCCATGACAGCGGTTGCAGCAATTGGTTACGCGGGGTCAGGGAGCGAATGGTCGCCAGGTCCAGTTGCTGCACTTGCCAGTCATTGCCTTCGTACTGGCGCAGTTTCAATTGCAGGATTTCGATCTGCGCGCCCAGTGGAAAGCTTTCGCTGTTGTCATTGAGGTCGTGATAAGCCATGCGCAGGCCGTACTCGCCAAAGGCTTTGTCACCCCGGGTGCCGAGGCCGAGCTGCCAGGTCCGGGACTCGTGACCGTCTTCAGGCAGACCGGGTTGCGCGATGTCCAGCTCCGGCGCCGGGTTCTGGTTGATTGCCCGCAGCAGTTCGAAGCTGCGTTGGGCGCGCGCCGGGTCGCGTTCCTGGCCATTGGCGCGATAACGCTCCAGTCGATAGGCCGCATCGATGATCAGTGCCTGGCGCTCGCGCGGTTGTGCCTTGAACGCCGGGGTCTGCAATTGGCCCTGATCGGCGCTGACTTTCAGCACCCATTGCTGTTCCTCCGGGTTCAGCGGCTCGGCGCGACTGAGCAGCTCGCGCTCCCGGGACGGACGATACTGGATGGACTCCACCAGCCCGGCGCTTTTTACCGCTTTGACAGTGTCGGTCGGGATGGCCGTGAGCGGGAATTGTTCGGTCAGGCGCAGGCCCGGGCGGGCCACCTGCAGCAGTTCCAGTAATCGGTATGAGCAGTTTTCGTCGAAAAAGAAATAGTCGAACCTGATCTGCTTCAGCTCCCAGACGTGCTCGACCATGCGCGCGGTTTCCTGTCGGGTCAGGTTCAACCGGTATTCCCACAGGTCGCGGTTTTCCAGGCTGCGGTATTCCGAGAGTTTTTCCTGGTAGGGCACCATCGCGAACAAGCCGGGGTAACCACCCATCAGGCCTTTCCAGGCATAAAGGATGCTGTTGTCCGAGCCCTCGATATAGGCGCCGAAGTTGATCGCGTAACTGAGCAGCGAAGTCTTGTCGCTCTTCACTTCGGCCTGATCGATGCGCAGCAGCGTGTGGCCAAACATCGAGGACGGGCTGTTCAGATAGGCTGCCGGGAAGATCATCACCGCACTGTCCGGTGAGACGTCCTTGAACCATTGCTTGAACCCGGCGCAGTCCGGCGTTGGCAGGCCGGTCAGGTCGAGCTGCTCTTTCAGCCAGCGGGTACGGGCAGGGTAGACGCATTGAGCGTGTGTTTCACCGGCACTGGCCGGGGCGTACAAGGCTTGTACCGTCGCCGCCAGTTCATGCTCCGGATGTTCGTTGCCGTCAGCGGCGAGGAAGAATTTCCTGTCGCTGACATAGCTGCGCCAGCCGCCGAGCTTGGCGGTTTCGTAATGGCCCAGGGAAATCCAGAAAGGGTCGTTGGCCAGTTGCTGCAAACGTTGTGGGTCGATATGAGGCGCGGCGGACAGCGGGGCGCAGACACACAGCGCCAGCCAGGCAAGGCGTTTGAGCATAGGTGGCAACTTGAACAGGAAAAAATGAAGTCCCAACGGGGTGGATGTCTTTTACCTGTAGGAGCTGGCTTGCCAGCGATGGTTTCAAAGGCGCTGTGCTTATCCAGTAAACACGCGTAATCGTTAACGACCATCGCTGGCAAGCCAGCTCCTACAGTCAGCGACATTACCCGAGGAGGGGCAGGTCCAAAAACAAATCCCGCTTCCCGAGGGAAGCGGGTCGGGTCGAGCTTATGCCTGGGTGGCGTACTTGGCCAGGCGAGGGTCGGCTTTGAGCACGGCCAGGGTATTGGTATGCACGTCTTCGGCAGTTACGTCAGCCTTGCTGAAGATCTGCTGGAAGTGCTCGTGAGTGACGGCGGCGAAGTGCGCACGGTCTTCCGGCGCCACGCCCAGTACCACGGCATAGGTGGTCAGCGCTTCACCCTGACCTTTAGCCATGTCTTCGGACAGCTCGTTCATCATGCCATTCATGGCAAACCAGGATTTGCCGCCATAGGTCAGCGACGCATTGGTCGCGCAACCGTTGGTGCCGGAGGTCATGCCGAAGGTTGCGTTGCCGGAGGTGCCGTTGGTGGTGGATGCCATGAAGTGAGCTGGAGTGCCACGCTGGCCTTCGAACAGCATGTTGCCCCAGCCGCAATCCGGGCCGCCCGGCGCCTGGGCCATGGCGTTGATGGATACAGCGGTGAAGAGAGTACCGAGAAGAATCCGTTTCATAGCTTTGTTCTCTTATGTGCATTCCAATGGACAAGGGGTCTGGCCCGTCTGGTGCCAGTGGGCCGGGCATTAGTCCAGCCGCGCAGTTTGGAGTTTAGGCACGATCACGGGGTTCCGTGATTTTTTGCAAAACATTCCTGGAAAACGGCAGCGAACGCCCGGCCCGCCTGGGCTTGGCGGATTGACGATGCTCAGGTCTGCGGCGCTCCTTGCCAGTCGGGCATGGGCAGCGCCAGAATGATGTCATCCGCCCCGCCTGATTGTTAAGGAAGCCCGATGCCTGATCCTGTTGCTGCCAGCTTGCGTCTAGCGCCCGAAGCGCTGACCCGTCCGTTTTCCGCTGAACAGTTCAGCTTCTCTACCACCAATGATCTGGAGCCCTTTCGCGGTGTGCTTGGCCAGGAACGTGCAGTCGAAGCCTTGCAGTTCGGTGTGGCCATGCCACGCCCCGGTTACAACGTATTTGTCATGGGTGAGCCCGGCACTGGCCGGTTCTCGTTCGTCAAACGCTACCTCAAGGCCGAAGGCAAGCGCCTGCAGACCCCGGCAGACTGGGTCTACGTCAACAATTTCGATGAGCCCCGCGAGCCGCGCGCACTGGAGCTGCCGTCGGGCAGCGCTGGCGCCTTCATCGCAGACATCAACGGTTTGATCGACAACCTGCTGGCGACGTTTCCGGCGGTCTTCGAGCATCCGTCCTACCAGCAGAAGAAAAGCAGCATCGACCGCGCCTTCAACCAGCGCTACGACAAGGCCCTGGACGTCATCGAGCGCCTGGCGCTGGAAAAGGACGTCGCGCTGTACCGCGACGCCAGCAACATCGCCTTCACTCCGATGGGCGATGGCAAGGCGTTGGACGAAGCTGAATTCGCCCAGTTGCCGGAAGCCGAGCGCGAGCGCTTTCACGAGGATATTTCGGCCCTGGAGGAGCGCCTGAACGAGGAACTCGCCAGCCTGCCGCAATGGAAGCGTGAGTCGAGCAACCAGTTGCGTCATCTGAACGAAGAAACCATCACCCTGGCCTTGCAGCCATTGTTGTCGCCATTGTCGGAGAAGTACGCCGAGAACGCGGCGGTATGCGGCTATCTGCAAGCCATTCAGGTGTATTTGCTCAAGACCGTGGTCGAGCAACTGGTGGACGACAGCAAGACTGACGCTGTCGCCCGCAAATTGCTGGAAGAGCAATACGCGCCGAGCCTGGTGGTCGGTCACTCGGCCAGCGGCGGTGCGCCTGTGGTGTTCGAGCCGCACCCGACCTACGAAAACCTCTTCGGCCGTATCGAATACAGCACCGACCAGGGTGCGCTGTATACCACCTACCGCCAACTGCGGCCGGGGGCCTTGCACCGGGCCAACGGTGGGTTCCTGATCCTGGAAGCGGACAAGATGCTCAGCGAGCCGTTCGTGTGGGACGCGCTGAAACGCGCCCTGCAATCGCGCAAGCTGAAAATGGAATCACCGCTGGGTGAACTGGGCCGCCTGGCCACCGTGACCCTGACTCCGCAACACATTCCGTTGCAGGTCAAAGTCGTCATCATTGGTGCCCGTCAGCTGTATTACACGCTGCAAGACCTCGATCCGGACTTCCAGGAGATGTTCCGCGTCCTGGTGGATTTCGACGAAGACATTCCGATGGTCGACGAGAGCCTGGAGCAGTTCGCCCAGTTGCTCAAAACCCGTACGTCCGAAGAGGGCATGGCACCGCTGACCGCTGATGCGGTGGCACGCCTGGCGACTTACAGTGCCCGTCTGGCCGAACACCAGGGGCGCTTGTCGGCGCGTATCGGCGACTTGTTCCAACTGGTCAGCGAGGCGGACTTCATCCGCCATCTGGCCGGTGATGAAATGACCGATGCGGGGCACATCGAACGCGCGCTCAAGGCCAAGGCCACGCGGACCGGGCGGGTTTCGGCACGGATTCTCGATGACATGCTGGCCGGGATCATCCTGATCGACACCGCTGGCGCGGCGGTCGGCAAGTGCAACGGCTTGACCGTGCTGGAAGTCGGCGACTCGGCCTTTGGTATACCGGCACGGATTTCCGCCACGGTGTACCCGGGCGGCAGCGGTATTGTCGACATCGAGCGCGAGGTCAACCTCGGCCAGCCGATCCACTCCAAAGGCGTGATGATCCTTACCGGTTATCTGGGCAGCCGTTACGCCCAGGAGTTTCCGCTGGCGATTTCGGCAAGCATCGCCCTGGAGCAATCCTACGGTTATGTCGATGGCGACAGCGCTTCCCTGGGCGAGGCCTGCACCCTGATCTCGGCCTTGTCGAAAACCCCGCTCAAGCAGTGCTTTGCCATCACCGGTTCAATCAACCAGTTCGGCGAAGTGCAGGCGGTCGGTGGCGTCAACGAGAAGATCGAGGGCTTCTTCCGCCTGTGTGAAGCCCGTGGGTTGACCGGTGAGCAGGGGGCAATCATTCCTCATGCCAACGTCGCCACGCTGATGCTCGACGAGAAGGTGCTGGCGGCGGTGCGGGCAGGGCAGTTCCATGTCTATGCGGTCCGTCAGGCCGACGAAGCCTTGAGTCTGCTGGTTGGCGAGCCGGCCGGCGAGCCGGACGAGAATGGTGAATTCCCTGAAGGCAGCGTAAACGCGCGGGTTGTGGAGCGCCTGCGGGTTATCGCGGAAATGATCAGCGAAGAGGATCTGAAAGAAGCCGAGAAGGAGTTGGCGCAGGAGGCTTTGGCGGAAACCAAGCCGGCGTGATGCACCTGTGAATTGAGCTGTGTCGCTCTACTGTGGGAGTGAGCCTGCTCGCGATAGCGGACTTTCATTCGACCAATATGTTGAATGTTCGACCGCCTTCGCGAGCAGGCTCGCTCCCACAGTTTTTTGTGGTGGGTGTCGAAAAGCGTCGTCGAAATGACGTCAATATTCACACTATGACCATTCGGCGCCTTTCGGTTTCGCCCGGCCTGCAAGCCAGACTTTTCTTCTATTCTCTGCTCAGGGATATCGAGAGTAATCACAGGATCGAAACAGCCTTCCCGCGGGGGCTGAATACCGGATCTACCGAGGGTCGCCGCCATGTCGCGCAACCTCTGCCTCACCCGTCAATGCCTGGGTCTTGTGACCCGTATCGAGTGTTCCATCCGTCCTTTGGCGGGAGATACGGGCATGTGGACCCTGCTGTTCGCCGCCGGAATGGCTGGCGAACAACCTTCGGCCATCAAGGCCCAAGGCCCGTTTCATGGGCCGGTCGTCGCTGAATCAATCCTCGACACCATCGTTGAAAGCCTGACCTTGCACGGCTACGAGTTGGCCGACGATCCGCAAATCTGGTGCCTGCATCTGCAAGCCCAACTGCGTGAAATCAACGGGGGGCGCTGCCGAAACGTGGGCGGCTTCGAGTTTCACCCCGAGCACTGAGTCGCACTATTGATCGAGGCGCGTCATGTCGGCCTTGTCGAGTTTGACCTCGAAACCATATTGCACGGTGGCGAGGTCGGTGCGCTGATAGGTTTCCAGGCGTGTAGGCTGCCCGTAGAAGTAATGCACGGCGAACTGCGCAGGACCCTGTGCGCTCGGGCCATGGCTGACCGATAGAATCTCCTTCAAGTAGTTACCGCTGTCGTCCTTGGCGAAAAAGCGCCAGTCCGGGGCGGGAAATGCCTTCAGGTCCACCACCAGTGCATTGTCCTTGAGCTCGAGCCCTTTGGGCAGTTGACGGGCATCCACGGTGTTTTTGTCGACCGTGGCCAGGAACAGCGGCATCGAGCCCACGGCATACGCCGGCGTTTGCGGAAACAGATTCAGATCGTAAGTGATGGTGCCGCGCAGGGGATCGATCTGGTACGCCTCGGGCGGCAGTTCGATCGGCTCGTCACGCTTGCCGCGAGTGTCCTCGGTGAAGAAACTCACCGGGCTTTCCCCGGGGTCGAACGATGTACCGAGCAGCTCATCGTTGAAGCTGCGCAGATGAGTGAATTCGATTCGCGCAGCACTGGGGTCGTCGACCGACTGACTGATGCTGACGTTCTTTTTCAGTTGATCCTCAGTCAGCGTTGCCCCTTTCAGCCAACTCGCCGCCTGGTCGTCGTAGACCACCACGGACAGGTTCAAGGGCTGGATGGACTTGTCCGTGGTATCGGCGTCGAAGCGCCGGACCGGCAGGTCGAGGTCCTTTCGGGTGACGGTGACGGCGGAGAAATCCAGCATGCTGACTTCGAGGGTTTCGATTGTCCCGTTGAAGTACACCTTCGAATAATGTCGAGCCTGCTGTTTCTCAAAGTTGCGCTGCTCTTCGTCGAGTTGTTTTTCCAGTGCCTCGCTCCAGCTCTTCTGTTGCTGCATCTTGGCCAGTTGCTGCTGATAGAAGGCAATTTGCACCGCGGTTTCGTTGATTGAGCCGGCACGCGAGATGAATTGCCCGGTGCTGTCCTTGGCCTGGACGATCAGCGGGTTCAGCGGGGTTTCACGGACTTCCGAGGCCGGCGGTGCGCTGTTGTTGTATTCGATTTCCGCGTAGTTGTTCGCCAATGTGAGCAGGGTGACGCTCAGGGTGTCATTGGTGCGAGTCTGGCCTATGTCCTTTTTCGTCAGGTCGAAGCTGTAGAGGCGGCGTGGCGCGATGACTTCGACTTTGCCTTGCAGGCTCACCGGTCGCGGTTGCTGCTTTCTGTCGATGTCGAGGCCTTCGATGAAGGGGTAGGCCACGGTCAGGTCATCGGGGTTGGTCAGGTTGGAGCTCGATGGGCTGAGTTGAATGCCGGGGTCGGTTTCCGACCATTCCGGCTGGAATGGAATCACTCGTTTATTGCTCAGGGTGACTGACTGCCATTCCAGGCCATGGGGAAACAAAAACGCGGCAGGCACGCTGAACGTGAACGGGAACACCGGTTGCAGATCGGTCAGGTAGTCGGAACCTGAGTCCTTTTGCAGCACGAACAACCCGTTGATATAGGTGTCGACCAAAGCCTGCGGGGTCGGGTAGTGCTTGAGCATGGCGAGGGCGTCTTCGCCGTATTCGGTTTCCACCGGTTTACTGTCGAGCTTGAGTCGTGCGCGCTCGAGCAGCAGCAGTGAGCCGCCCAGTTCCGACACGGCATCCTTGAGTTTCGGATCCTGGATGGCGTCCAGCGACTTTTCGAACTGCGCGGTTTTTTCTTCGAGGCTGACCTGGCGTTTTTCATCGCTGGGTGAGCAGCCGCTCAGCAGCAGCGCCAGGCAAATACCGGCACTCGTCAAAGGCAATCGCACATCCATTTCCAGTCTTCCTGTCCGACATCACTGAGCAGTCAATGATTTGGACACTAGCAGAAAAATTTTGATACACAGGCGCAGGTGGCGGATTTTTCGACGGTTTCTGGCTATGGACGGGCGGCTGGTATACTCGCGCCCATTTCCAAACCAACGTGTGAGATTCAATGGAACGCTTTATCGAAAATACAATGTACGCCTCGCGCTGGCTGCTGGCGCCGATCTATTTCGGCTTGTCCCTCGGGTTGCTGGCGCTGGCGCTGAAATTCTTCCAGGAAGTCTTCCACGTTATCCCGAATGTGTTTTCGATGGCAGAGTCGGACTTGATCCTGGTGCTGTTGTCGCTGATCGACATGGCGCTGGTGGGCGGCTTGCTGGTGATGGTGATGATTTCCGGCTACGAGAACTTCGTCTCGCAACTGGACATCGACGATAGCAAGGAGAAGCTCAACTGGCTGGGCACCATGGATTCGTCGTCGCTGAAAATGAAGGTGGCTGCGTCGATCGTGGCAATCTCCTCCATTCACTTGCTACGCATCTTCATGGACGCCAAGAACGTCGATCCTGAGCATCTGCAGTGGTACGTGATCATCCACATGACCTTCGTGGTCTCGGCATTCGCCATGGGTTACCTGGATAAAGTCACCAAGCACTGATCCGGAACAGCTCCCTTGTGGCGAGCAAGCTCGCTCGCCACAACCTCCTGCAATAACAGACAAACGGTCTGGCCAGTGGCTTGTGCTTTGAAGCGCCGAAGCTTATCCCTGTAAAGAGGCTCGCTACTGCGTGAGGTGCGCTCATGAACCTGCAAGAGTTGAATGCGTATGCCGTCGCCGGGAAGGTCGATGAGCTGAACCTGATCTCCATGGAGGGCGGCATCTACCTGCTTGAAGCGCGCATGCACGGAGCGGCGTATCCCCTGATCGATACGCCAGGGCATACGATGCAGTTGCGCTCGGTGGAGCATGCCCGTGATGTGCTGCGCTCCTTTCCCAAGTTGCACTTCAACCTCGTGCACACGGTCGTGCATGACGAGATGTGCGGGCTGGTTGCCGAGGTGGAGGAAAACCTGAAGGTGCCGATCGCCTGACGTCCCTCATCAATGGCATGACATCTGTGCTAGTCTGCTGGCCCTTTTGGTTCCGGGCGCTCCGGGACGCGCTGTGCACGCATGGCAAGTTCCCGAGCCGTCCGCACAGCGGAGCAGTGTCATGTCCGAAGTAAATCTGTCCACCGACGAAACCCGCGTCAGCTACGGTATTGGCCGTCAGCTGGGCGACCAACTGCGCGACAACCCGCCACCGGGCGTAAGCCTGGACGCGATCCTGGCAGGCCTGACCGACGCATTCGCCGGCAAGCCAAGCCGTGTGGGTCAGGAAGAAATGTCCGCCAGCTTCAAAGTCATCCGCGAAATCATGCAAGCCGAAGCTGCAGCCAAGGCTGAAGCGGCGGCTGGCGAAGGCCTGGCCTTCCTGGCTGAAAACGCCAAGCGTGAAGGCATCACCACTCTGGCGTCCGGCCTGCAGTTCGAAGTGCTGACCGCTGGCGAAGGCGCCAAGCCATCCCGTGAAGACACCGTGCGTACTCACTACCACGGCACCCTGATCGACGGCACTGTGTTCGACAGCTCCTACGAGCGCGGCCAGCCTGCAGAATTCCCGGTTGGCGGCGTGATCGCCGGCTGGACCGAAGCCCTGCAACTGATGAACGCCGGCAGCAAATGGCGCCTGTACGTGCCGAGCGAGCTGGCTTACGGCGCTCAAGGCGTTGGCGGCATCCCGCCGCACAGCGTACTGGTGTTCGACGTCGAACTGCTCGACGTTCTGTAATACCCGCTGATTACCTGCAGGAGCGAGCTTGCTCGCGATGGGCGTTAACGATAACGCGGCCATCCTGAATGAACGCGGTGTGTTTGAGTTCATCGCGAGCAGGCTCGCTCCTACAGTGTTTTGTGGTGTATTTCATATTTCGATCTTGTGGTGCAGTTCACTGTGTGGGCGCAACGCCCGGGCATAGCAGAACAGGAACAGATTGCGCACCACTTCCTTGAGCACCACCGGCTCGCTGGAACTCAAGCCATTGAGGTCCAGGTCACCCTGATCCTGCAGCTCGTTCAAGGCTTCCTCTTCCAGTACGGCACAGACTTCCCCGGTTTCCCGATGCAGGATCCTGAGGTAAGGGTGTGGTCGGTCCAGCCAGGCATCGATCAAATAAGTCATGGTTCTCATCTCCATCGAGGGATTTATGAGAATAATTCCTATTCGCAAAATAGCAAGGGCCTATTGGCGGTTTGCGCTTCTTTCCGGGTAAAGATTGCGTCAGGTCAAGACGACTGGCGATTGGCTATTGCGAGGGATTATTGGGTGACGCGGGGAGGGCGAAGCGCCATCCCACGGCAGGCGCGGGATGGGATGCAGCACAATCAGACTTTTCTGACGAACTCGGACTTGAGTTTCATCGGGCCAATGCCGTCAATCTTGCAATCGATGTCGTGATCGCCATCGCACAGGCGGATGTTCTTGACCTTGGTGCCGACCTTGACCACCAAGGACGTGCCCTTGACCTTGAGGTCCTTGATCACGGTGATGGTATCGCCGTCCTGCAGGACATTGCCGACCGAATCCTTTTTCACTGCGTCATCGGACGCCGCTTCGGCTTCACCGTTGGCGGACCATTCGTGGGCGCACTCGGGGCAGATCAGCTGGGCGCCGTCTTCATAGGTGTATTCGGAATTGCATTTTGGGCAGGGTGGCAACGTGCTCACTAAGGCTCCTTGGATTCAGGATCGCTAAAAAGCGCACATTATATAGGGTTTTAGGCGGGGAGGGGGCGGTGCCGGAAACCTGTAGGAGCGAGCCTGCTCGCGAAAAACTCAAGGACGCCGCGTTTATCCTGGATACCCGCGTTTTCGTTAACGTCCTTCGCGAGCAGGCTCGCTCCTACAGTACGGAGGCGGATCAGTGCGTGCGGGCTACCGCGAACTCACTCAGTTCAACCAGTGCATCGCGGTATTCGCTGGCAGGCAGCGCTTCGAGGCACTTGATCGCGCGGGCCACATAATCTCGGGCCAATTGCGCGGTGTACTCCAGCGAGCCCGAGGCTTCCACGGCTTCGCGGATGCTTTCCAGGTCTTCGATTCCGCCTTTCTGGATCGCCTTGCGTACCAGGGCGGCCTGCTCCGGCGTACCTTCACGCATGGTGTAGATCAGCGGCAGGGTCGGCTTGCCTTCGGCCAGATCGTCACCGACGTTCTTGCCCAGGGTTTCGGCGTCGCCTTTGTAATCCAGCAGGTCGTCGACCAGCTGGAAGGCCACTCCCAGGTGATCGCCGAACGTACGCAGCGCTTCGGCCTGCTCCGACGTGGCTTCGCACAGGGCCGCGGCACTGTGGGTCGAGGCTTCGAAGAGCATCGCGGTCTTGCCGCGGATGACCTCCATGTAGGTTTCTTCGGTGGTGCTGGCGTCGCGGACCTTCGATAGCTGCAACACTTCGCCTTCGGCGATGATGCGCGTGGCTTGCGAAAGGATCTTCATCACTGGCATGGAGCCCAGCTCGACCATCATTTCGAAGGAGCGTGAATACAGGAAATCACCGACCAGCACGCTTGGCGCGTTGCCCCACATGGCGTTGGCGGTCGAGCGGCCTCGGCGCATGCCGGACATGTCGACCACGTCGTCATGCAGCAGGGTAGCGGTGTGCAGGAACTCGATGGTGGCGGCCAGCAGGCGCAGGTCGTCGCCTTCACGGCCCAGGGCCTTGCCACACAGCAACACCAATAAAGGACGCAGGCGTTTGCCGCCGGCCGAGGTGATGTAATCGCCGATTTTCGATACCAGCGGCACTCGGGAAGTCAGCTGCTTCTTGATGATGCCGTCGACGGCGCTAAAATCGTCCGCCACCGCGCGGTAGAAAGCTTGGGGTTGCATCAGCGACAGTTGCTCCAGAAGGGTTGCGCGGCATGCTAGGACCCACGCCTGCAGGTGTCAAGGCGCGATAGACGGCCCCTTGCAAGGCTGGCGTGGCTTGCGTACAATCGCGCACCCTGAACTTCCTGGGCAGCACCTGCCTTACGCAATTGCAAGCGGGCCTCCAGCCCCATGCAGCCATGCCAGCCAATACCTCTTCTTATAAAGAGCTGGGTGAGCAGGATTATCGGAGAAATACCATGTCTTATGCAGTAATCGTTACTGGCGGCAAGCAGTACAAAGTCGCCCCAGGTGAATACCTGAAGATCGAAAAACTGGAAGTCGCTACCGGCGAATCCGTTACCTTTGATCGCGTTCTGTTGGTTGCCAACGGTGACGACGTGAATATCGGCGCTCCAGTTGTTGCTGGCGCTACCGTTGTGGCTGAAGTGATCTCCCAAGGTCGTCACGATAAAGTCCGCATCATCAAGTTCCGTCGCCGTAAGCACCACATGAAGCGTATGGGCCACCGCCAGTGGTACACCGAGATCAAAATCACCGGTATTCAGGCTTAATTTCAGCCTAATTCCTCACTAGGAGAATTGAACTCATGGCACACAAAAAAGCTGGTGGTAGTACCCGTAACGGTCGCGACTCAGAAGCCAAACGCCTTGGCGTGAAGATGTATGGCGGCCAGGCTATCAAAGCAGGCAACATCATCGTGCGTCAGCGCGGCACCCAATTCCACGCTGGCTACGGCGTTGGCATGGGTAAAGATCACACCCTCTTCGCTAAAGTCGAAGGCGTGATCAAGTTCGAAGTAAAAGGCGCCTTCGGTCGTCGTTACGTGAGCGTAGTCGCAGCTTAATTGCGCGATCGCTGGAAAAGCCCTGTCTCGCGACGGGGCTTTTTCGTTTGTGGGGTGAGTCTCTTGCAAAGCTGTTTGTATGGGCTGTCGGCGTACGATGTAGGTGTCGTGGTTTGGGGTCGCTGCGCTCATTTTTGCAAGAGTCTTATGTCTTGATTGTTTTTCGGCTCGTCCGTATGGCGAGAGGCGTTTGTTATGAAGTTTGTTGATGAAGTATCGATTCGAGTAAAGGCTGGTGACGGCGGCAACGGCGCCATGAGTTTCCGTCGGGAAAAATTTATCGAAAACGGCGGTCCAAACGGCGGTGATGGTGGTGATGGCGGTTCCATCTACATGATGGCCGACGAAAACCTCAACACCCTGGTGGACTACCGTTACACCCGGCACTTCGATGCCGAGCGTGGCTCCAACGGCGGCAGCACCGACTGCACCGGCAAGAAGGGTGAAGACCTGATCCTGCGCGTTCCGGTCGGCACCACGGTGATCGACTCCGCGACTCAGGAAGTCATCGGCGACCTGACCAAGGCCGGTCAGAAATTGATGGTGGTGCAGGGCGGTTGGCACGGTCTGGGCAACACCCGTTTCAAATCCAGTACCAACCGTGCGCCGCGCCAGACCACTCCGGGCAAGCCGGGTGAGCAGCGCGACCTGAAGCTGGAAATGAAAGTACTGGCTGACGTCGGTCTGCTGGGTTTGCCGAACGCCGGTAAAAGTACCTTTATCCGTTCGGTTTCGGCTGCCAAGCCGAAAGTTGCCGACTATCCGTTCACCACGCTGGTGCCGAACCTGGGTGTGGTCAGCGTCGATCGCTGGAAGAGCTTCGTCATTGCCGATATTCCGGGCTTGATCGAGGGTGCTTCCGAAGGCGCTGGTCTGGGCATTCGCTTCCTCAAGCACCTGGCGCGTACGCGTCTGCTGCTGCACCTCGTGGACATGGCGCCGCTGGATGACGCCAGCGCACCGGATGCCGCTGAAGTGATCGTCAACGAACTGATCAAGTTCAGCCCGTCCCTGGCGGAGCGTGATCGCTGGCTGGTCCTGAACAAGTGCGACCAGATCCTTGATGAAGAGCACGATGCTCGCGTCAAGGAAATCGTTGATCGCCTGGAATGGACTGGTCCGGTCTACGTGATCTCGGCTATCTCCAAGCTCGGTACCGAGCGTCTGTGTCACGACATCATGCGTTACATGGAAGATCGTGCTGATCGCCTGGCCAATGACCCGGCCTACAAGGAAGAGCTGGCCGATCTCGATCAGCGCATCGAAGACGAAGCTCGCGCGCAACTGCAGGCGCTGGATGACAAGCGTGCCCTGCGTCGCAGCGGCGTGAAGTCGGTCCATGACATCGGCGACGATGATTGGGACGAAGAAGACGTGGATGACGAAGACGGTCCGGAAATCATTTACGTGCGTGACTGATTCGTTGCGATAAACTTAAGCGCCGCTCAATCGAGCGGCGTTTTGGTATCTGGAAATCGATCGTTGGTCACGAATAACCACGAATAATGTCACGGGCAGTGCCAGGTCGCGCTGCCCTCAAGCTAAGGTTGAAGATGATGCGGAGCAAGGTGACAGGTGCGCAGCGTTGGGTCGTGAAGATCGGCAGCGCTTTGCTGACGGCGGACGGCAAGGGCCTGGATCGCGCGGCAATGGGTGTCTGGGTTGAGCAGATGGTGGCCTTGCATGAGGCGGGTGTCGAGCTGGTGCTGGTGTCCTCCGGGGCGGTGGCGGCCGGTATGAGCCGTCTGGGCTGGACCTCGCGACCCAGTGCGATGCACGAGCTGCAGGCCGCTGCTGCAATCGGTCAGATGGGGTTGGTGCAGGCCTGGGAGTCGAGCTTTGCCGAGCATGGCCGGCATACCGCGCAGATTCTCCTGACCCATGACGACCTGTCCGACCGCAAGCGCTACCTGAATGCCCGCAGTACCTTGCGTGCGCTGGTCGAGCTCAAGGTCATTCCGGTGATCAACGAGAACGATACCGTGGTCACCGACGAAATCCGTTTCGGCGACAACGACACCCTGGCGGCGCTGGTGGCGAACCTGGTCGAGGCGGATTTGCTGGTGATTCTCACGGACCGCGACGGCATGTTCGACGCTGATCCGCGCAACAACCCGGATGCCAGGCTGATTTACGAGGCGCGAGCCGATGATCCGGCGCTCGACGCGGTGGCAGGCGGTACGGGCGGGGCGCTGGGGCGCGGCGGCATGCAGACCAAGCTGCGCGCTGCACGACTGGCGGCCCGTTCCGGTGCTCACACCATCATCGTTGGTGGGCGGCTTGAGCGCGTGCTGGATCGACTCAAGGCGGGCGAGCGCATTGGCACCTTGCTTTCGCCGGAGCGCGGCATGCTGGCGGCACGCAAGCAGTGGCTGGCCGGTCATCTGCAAACCCGTGGCACCCTGGTGCTGGATGCAGGTGCCGTGACCGCGTTGTCCCAGGGCAACAAAAGCTTGCTGCCGGTTGGGGTCAAGTTGGTGCAGGGCAGCTTCCGTCGCGGTGAAATGGTGGTCTGCGTGGCGCCGGATGGTCGTGAGATTGCCCGTGGCCTGGCCAACTACAGTGCGCTGGAAGCGCAAAAAATCATCGGTCAGTCGTCCGACGCGATTGTCGGTCTGTTGGGTTATATGGCGGAACCGGAACTGGTTCACCGCGATAACCTGATTCTGGTTTGAAGGAATACCTGAATGCGCGTGGCAAAAGGATTATTGGGGTTGCTGCTGGCAATGCCGCTATTGGCGTCGGCCGAAGAGATCGGTCAGGTGTCGACGGTGTTCAAGTTTGTCGGGCCAAATGACCGGATTGTGGTCGAGGCATTCGATGATCCCAAGGTGGAGGGTGTGACCTGCTACCTGTCGCGCGCCAAGACCGGTGGGGTGAAGGGTGGTCTTGGTTTGGCCGAGGATCGTGCCGAAGCGTCCATTGCTTGCCGGCAGGTCGGGCCAATCAGCTTCAAGGGTGAGCTCAAGGATGGCGACGAGGTGTTCAAGGAGCGCACGTCCCTGGTGTTCAAGACCATGCAAGTGGTGCGTTTCCTCGACAAGAAGCGCAATACGCTGGTGTACCTGGTGTATAGCGATCGCTTGATCGAGGGTAGCCCGCAGAATGCGGTGACGGCGATTCCGATCTTGCCGTGGGCGAGCGCTCAGTAAGCTAGCGAAATATAAGTGTGGGAGCGAGCCTGCTCGCGAAGGAGGGGGTGTCAGTTGGCATTGATGTCATCTGATACGCCGCCTTCGCGAGCAGGCTCGCTCCCACAGTTTTGTGTGTGGTAAATCGCAGGCAATAAAAAACCGACCCTGAGGTCGGTTTTTTAATGAGCGTATCGCTTAGGCAGCAGCGGCAACGTTCAGGGCCTTGACGTGGCCATTCAGGCGGCTCTTATGGCGAGCGGCCTTGTTCTTGTGGATGATGCCTTTATCGGCCATACGGTCGATAACTGGCACAGCCAGAACGTAAGCGGCTTGAGCTTTGGCAGCGTCTTTTGCGTCAATGGCTTTAACTACATTCTTGATGTAGGTACGAACCATGGAACGCAGGCTGGCGTTGTGGCTGCGACGCTTCTCAGCCTGTTTTGCACGTTTTTTGGCGGAAGGTGAGTTGGCCACCGTCGAGCTCCTCGAAAGACTTTTTAGGAAATAGCAAACAAAATAGGCCGCGAATCATGCCGATGAGTTGATGTGTTGTCAAGGGCGGTTGATGCGTTCCGCTGAGTGGTCGATCTAAAGAGGCGGGATATTTATTTCCGGCGCTTGACCTGTAAACTCGCGAGCTTTGGCTCTGTGCTGTTGCGGCGCGGAGTATCGCATAAGTGGGCGCGTAGTTCGCCTGCTGTTTATCGACAGGCACAAACTCTTTCCATGAATCTGCTCAAATCGTTGGCCGCCGTCAGCTCTATCACGATGCTTTCCCGGATTCTGGGATTTGTTCGAGACACTCTCATTGCGCGCACATTCGGCGCGGGAATGGCGACTGACGCCTTTTTTATCGCCTTCAAATTGCCCAACCTGCTGCGGCGGATCTTTGCCGAGGGGGCGTTTTCCCAGGCATTCGTGCCGATTCTTGCCGAATACAAAAGCCAGAAGGGTGAAGAGGCGACCCGCACATTCATTGCCTATGTCTCGGGCCTGCTGACGCTGGTGCTGGCGCTGGTCACGGTGTTGGGCATGCTAGCCGCACCCTGGGTCATCTGGGTGACGGCACCGGGATTCACCAATACCCCGGAAAAATTCGAGCTCACTTCCAGTCTGTTACGGGTGACCTTTCCTTACATCCTGCTGATTTCCCTGTCGTCGCTGGCGGGTGCGATCCTCAACACCTGGAACCGTTTTTCGGTGCCTGCCTTCGTGCCGACCCTGTTGAACGTCAGCATGATCATCTTTTCGGTGTTTCTGACGCCGTATTTCGATCCGCCCGTCATGGCGCTGGGCTGGGCGGTACTGGCTGGCGGCCTGGCGCAGTTGCTCTATCAGCTGCCGCACCTGAAAAAGATCGGCATGCTGGTGCTGCCGCGCCTGAACCTGCGCGACACGGGGGTCTGGCGGGTGATGAAGCAAATGCTGCCGGCAATCCTCGGTGTCTCGGTGAGCCAGATTTCGCTGATCATCAATACTATCTTCGCTTCGTTCCTGGTTGCCGGCTCCGTGTCGTGGATGTATTACGCCGACCGTTTGATGGAGCTGCCGTCCGGCGTGCTGGGTGTCGCGCTGGGGACGATCCTGTTGCCGACCCTGGCCAAGACCTACGCCAACAAGGATCGTCACGAATACTCGCGCATCCTCGACTGGGGCCTGCGCCTGTGCTTCGTGCTGGTATTGCCTTGCGCCCTGGCGCTGGGGATTCTGGCCGAGCCGCTGACGGTTTCGCTGTTCCAGTACGGTCAGTTCGATGCCCATGATGCGGCGATGACCCAGCGCGCGTTGATCGCCTATTCCGTCGGTTTGCTCGGGATTATCGTGATCAAAGTGCTGGCGCCGGGCTTTTATGCGCAACAGAACATCCGCACGCCGGTAAAAATCGCGATTTTCACGCTGGTCGTCACTCAGTTGTTCAACCTGATGCTGATCGGTCCGCTGGCTCATGCGGGACTGGCGCTCGCCATCAGCGCTGGCGCCTGCCTCAATGCAGGGTTGCTCTTCTATCAGCTGCGTAAACAGCAGATGTACCAGCCGCAACCGGGATGGGCAAAGTTCGGCTTCAAGCTGGTGATTGCGGTCGCGGTGATGTCTGGCGTATTGCTGGCAGGGATGCATTTCATGCCGGCCTGGGGTGAGGGGCAGATGCTTGAACGTTTCCTGCGTCTGGGGGCCTTGGTCGTTGCCGGTGTGGTGGCTTATTTCGGCATGTTAGTGTTGATGGGCTTCCGTTTGCGCGACTTCAATCGCAAGGCGCTGGGCTGAGGTTCTGGCCTCGATAAACACGGGCGAGCCGGCGATTTTGTCGGCTCGATCACTTTGGGTTACGGTGTTGCCTGTCGTCGGCCGCCGGGTGTGGTTATAATCGACCACTTTATGAGCAAGAAGCGCGTTATGCAGCTGGTTCGAGGCCTCCAAAATCTGCGCCCCCAGCATCGGGGCTGTGTCGCCACTATTGGCAACTTTGACGGTGTACACCGTGGCCACCAGGCTATCCTGGCGCGGCTGCGTGAGCGTGCGCTCGAGTTGGGCGTGCCCAGTTGCGTGGTGATTTTCGAGCCGCAACCGCGAGAGTTCTTTGCTCCGGAAACTGCGCCGGCCCGTCTGGCCCGTCTGCGGGACAAGTTGCAATTGCTGGCCGCCGAAGGCGTCGACCGTGTCCTGTGCCTGGCTTTCAACCAGCGCCTGAGCAAGCTCAGCGCCAGCGAGTTCGTCGATACCATTCTGGTCGATGGCCTTGGCGTCCAGCACCTGGAGGTCGGTGACGACTTCCGCTTCGGCTGTGACCGCGCGGGGGATTTCGATTTCCTGCAACAGGCCGGCATCCGTCAGGGGTTTACCGTCGAAGCGGCGCAAACCGTCGAGCTCGATGGCATCCGGGTCAGCAGCACGCAGGTCCGCAATGCCCTGGCCGCCGCAGATTTCGCCCTGGCCGAACGCCTGCTCGGGCGACCGTACCGGATCGCCGGTCGCGTATTGCATGGTCAGAAGCTCGCCCGGCAGTTGGGTACACCCACCGCCAACATACAACTCAAGCGTCGTCGCGTGCCGTTCACCGGGGTTTACCAGGTGGATATCGAGATCGACGGCAAGACCTGGCCCGGCGTCGCCAATATCGGCGTGCGGCCCACGGTCCAAGGTGATGGCAAAGCCCACCTGGAAGTGCATCTTTTAGATTTTGCCGGCGATCTGTATGACCGGCGTTTGACGGTGGTTTTCCACCACAAGCTGCGTGAAGAGCAGCGTTTCGCCTCTCTGGAGGCGCTGAAAACGGCGATCAACGCGGATGTCGCCGCCGCCCGTGCACTAGCCGCACCTAGCGCCCATCGCTAATGAAGAGCCTTAAATGACCGACTATAAAGCCACGCTAAACCTTCCGGACACCGCCTTCCCAATGAAGGCCGGCCTGCCACAGCGCGAACCGCAGATTCTGCAGCGCTGGGACAGTATTGGCCTGTACGGAAAGTTGCGCGAGATTGGCAAGGATCGTCCGAAGTTCGTATTGCACGACGGTCCTCCGTACGCCAACGGCACGATTCACATCGGTCACGCACTGAACAAGATTCTCAAGGACATGATCATCCGCTCGAAGACCCTGTCGGGCTTCGACGCGCCTTATGTTCCGGGTTGGGACTGCCACGGCCTGCCGATCGAGCACAAGGTCGAAGTGACCCACGGCAAGAACCTGGGCGCGGACAAGACCCGCGAACTGTGCCGGGCCTATGCCACCGAGCAGATCGAAGGGCAGAAGTCCGAGTTCATCCGCCTGGGTGTGCTGGGCGACTTCGCCAACCCGTACAAGACCATGGACTTCAAGAACGAGGCCGGTGAAATCCGCGCCTTGGCCGAGATCGTCAAGGGCGGTTTCGTGTTCAAGGGCTTGAAGCCCGTGAACTGGTGCTTCGACTGCGGTTCGGCCCTGGCCGAAGCGGAAGTCGAGTACGAGAACAAGAAGTCCTCGACCATCGATGTAGCGTTCCCGATTGCCGATGAAGCCAAACTGGCTGCCGCTTTCGGCCTGCCATCGCTGGCCAAGCCCGCTTCGATCGTGATCTGGACCACCACCCCGTGGACCATTCCGGCCAACCAGGCGCTGAACGTTCACCCGGAATTCAACTACGCCCTGGTCGACGTCGGCGACAAATTGCTGGTGCTGGCTGAAGAGCTGGTCGAGTCGTGCCTGGCGCGTTATTCGCTGCAAGGCTCGGTGATCGCTACCGCCAACGGCTCGGCGCTGGAACTGATCAACTTCCGTCACCCGTTCTACGACCGTCTGTCGCCGGTCTACCTGGCCGACTACGTTGAACTGGGCGCCGGCACCGGCGTGGTTCACTCTGCTCCGGCCTACGGCGTGGACGACTTCGTGACCTGCAAGAAATACGGCATGGTCAACGATGACATCCTCAACCCGGTACAAAGCAATGGCGTTTACGTACCGTCGCTGGAGTTCTTCGGCGGCCAGTTCATCTGGAAGGCCAACCCGGCCATCGTCGACAAGCTGACCGAAGTCGGTGCGCTGCTGCACACCACCGTCATCGAACACAGCTACATGCACTGCTGGCGCCACAAGACCCCGCTGATCTATCGCGCCACCGCGCAGTGGTTCATCGGCATGGACAAGCAGCCGACCACCGGCGACACCCTGCGCCAGCGTTCGCTCAAGGCCATCGAAGACACCAAGTTCGTTCCGGCCTGGGGCCAGGCGCGCCTGCACTCGATGATCGCCAACCGTCCGGACTGGTGCATCTCCCGTCAGCGCAACTGGGGCGTGCCGATCCCGTTCTTCCTGAACAAGGAAAGCGGCGAGCTGCACCCTCGCACCGTCGAGCTGATGGAAGAAGTCGCCAAGCGCGTCGAAGTCGAAGGCATCGAGGCCTGGTTCAAGCTGGATGCCGCCGAACTGCTGGGCGCTGAAGCGCCGCAGTACGACAAGATCAGCGACACCCTGGACGTCTGGTTCGACTCGGGCACCACCCACTGGCACGTCCTGCGTGGTTCGCACCCGATGGGCCACGAGACCGGCCCGCGCGCCGACCTGTACCTGGAAGGCTCGGACCAGCACCGTGGCTGGTTCCACTCGTCGCTGCTGACCGGTTGCGCCATCGACAACCACGCACCGTATCGCGAACTGCTGACTCACGGCTTCACCGTCGACGAGTCCGGCCGCAAGATGTCCAAGTCCCTGGGCAACGTGATCGCGCCGCAGAAAGTCAACGACACCCTGGGCGCCGACATCATGCGTCTGTGGGTAGCCTCGACCGATTATTCGGGTGAAATGGCGGTTTCCGAGCAGATCCTGCAACGCAGTGCGGACGCCTACCGGCGTATCCGTAACACCGCGCGTTTCCTGCTTTCCAACCTGACCGGCTTCAACCCGGCCACCGACCTGCTGCCGGCCGAAGAAATGCTGGCACTGGACCGTTGGGCCGTGGACCGTACCCTGCTGCTGCAACGCGAGCTGCAAGAGCACTACGGCGAATACCGCTTCTGGAACGTGTACTCGAAGATCCACAACTTCTGCGTGCAGGAGCTGGGCGGTTTCTATCTCGACATTATCAAGGATCGCCAGTACACCACCGGCGCCGACAGCAAGGCCCGTCGTTCGTGCCAGACTGCGCTGTTCCACATCTCCGAGGCGCTGGTGCGCTGGATCGCACCGATCCTGGCGTTCACCGCCGACGAACTGTGGCAGTACCTGCCGGGCGAGCGTAACGAGTCCGTCATGCTCAACACCTGGTACGAAGGCCTGAGCGAACTGCCGGAAGGCTTCGAGCTGGATCGTGCGTACTGGGACCGGATCATGGCGGTCAAGG
This sequence comes from Pseudomonas sp. 18173, assembly GCF_050432945.1. Classification (NCBI taxonomy): domain Bacteria; kingdom Pseudomonadati; phylum Pseudomonadota; class Gammaproteobacteria; order Pseudomonadales; family Pseudomonadaceae; genus Pseudomonas; species Pseudomonas sp. 18173. Next base: position 32,006 of record NZ_JBKFTN010000029.1, on the reverse strand, counting down.
TTGCGGTCAACAAGGAAATGGAAATCCAGCGTGCAGCCAAGGCTGTCGGTGGCAACCTGCAGGCCGAAGTGACGCTGTTCGCCGAAGACGCGCTGACCGCCGACCTGGCCAAACTGAGCAACGAACTGCGCTTCGTGCTGATCACTTCGACCGCCAGCGTTGCGCCACTGGCGCAGGCACCGGCCGATGCCGTGGTCACCGAAGTCAGCGGCCTGAAGCTCAAGATCGTCAAATCGAGCCACGCCAAGTGCGCCCGTTGCTGGCACTGCCGTGAAGACGTCGGCGTGAACCCGGAACATCCGGAAATCTGCGGCCGTTGCGTGGATAACATCAGCGGCGCCGGCGAGGTCCGTCACTATGCCTAATGCCGTTGGCCGTTTCGGACGGCTGAGCTGGCTCTGGTTGAGTTTGCTGGTCCTGGTCATCGACCAGGCCAGCAAGTTCTACTTCGAAGGCAAGCTCCAGATGTACCAGCAGATCGTGATCATCCCCGATTACTTCAGCTGGACCCTGGCCTACAACACGGGGGCGGCGTTCAGCTTCCTGGCTGACAGCTCCGGCTGGCAGCGCTGGCTGTTTGCGTTGATCGCTGTCGTGGTCAGCGCAGTGCTGGTGGTGTGGCTCAAGCGTCTGGGGCGTAACGAGACCTGGCTGGCGGTTGCGCTGGCACTGGTGCTCGGCGGCGCGCTGGGCAATCTGTATGACCGCATTGCCCTGGGCCATGTGATCGATTTCATTCTGGTGCACTGGCAGAACCGCTGGTATTTCCCGGCGTTCAACTTTGCCGACAGTGCAATCACTGTAGGCGCTGTCATGCTGGCACTGGATATGTTCAAAAGTAAAAAGACCGGAGAAACCGTTCATGACTGAACAGGTATTGGCTGAGCAACGCATCGGCCAGAACACGGAAGTCACCTTGCATTTCGCATTGCGCCTGGAGAACGGCGACACGGTGGACAGCACCTTCGATAAAGCCCCGGCGACCTTCAAGGTCGGTGACGGCAACCTGTTGCCAGGTTTCGAGGTGGCGCTGTTCGGCTTCAAGGCTGGTGACAAGCGTACACTGAGCGTCGAGCCGGAAAACGCTTTCGGCCAGCCTAACCCGCAAAACGTGCAGATCATCCCGCGCTCACAGTTCCAGGACATGGAGCTGTCGCCTGGCTTGCTGGTGATCTTCAACGATGCGGCCAATACCGAGTTGCCGGGCGTGGTCAAAGAGTTCGACGATGCGCAAGTGACCGTCGACTTCAACCACCCGCTGGCGGGCAAGACGCTGACCTTTGATGTGGAAATCATTTCCGTCAAAGCGTTGTAACTGACCGAATAAGGTCCTCTGTGGGAGCGAGCAGGCTCGCTCCCACAGTTTGTTTTTTTCAATGTTTTCGCGCGCAAGACACGAGGCACAGCATGCAAATCAAACTCGCCAATCCCCGTGGCTTCTGCGCTGGTGTGGACCGGGCGATCGAAATCGTCAACCGCGCCCTGGAAGTCTTCGGGCCGCCGATCTATGTGCGCCATGAAGTGGTCCACAACAAATTTGTCGTCGAAGACCTGCGCTCCCGTGGTGCGATCTTCGTCGAAGAGCTGGATCAGGTACCGGACGACGTCATCGTGATCTTCAGTGCCCACGGCGTTTCCCAGGCCGTGCGCAGCGAAGCGGCTGGTCGTGGACTGAAAGTGTTCGATGCCACCTGCCCGCTGGTGACCAAAGTCCACATCGAAGTGGCGCGCTACAGCCGTGACGGTCGTGAGTGCATTCTCATCGGCCACGCCGGTCACCCGGAAGTCGAAGGCACCATGGGCCAGTACGATGGCAGCAATGGTGGCGCGATCTACTTGGTCGAAGACGAGAAAGATGTCGCGGCGTTGCAGGTGAACAACCCTGAAAAGCTCGCCTTCGTGACCCAGACCACCTTGTCGATGGACGATACCAGTCGTGTGATCGATGCCCTGCGTTCGCGCTTCCCGGCTATCGGTGGGCCGCGCAAGGACGATATTTGCTACGCCACGCAAAACCGTCAGGACGCGGTCAAGCAACTGGCCGACGAGTGCGACGTGGTGCTGGTGGTTGGCAGCCCGAACAGCTCCAACTCCAATCGCTTGCGCGAATTGGCAGAACGCATGTCCACTCCGGCCTACCTGATCGATGGAGCCGAAGACCTGCAAAAAAGCTGGTTCGATGGTGTCGAGCGTATCGGCATCACCGCTGGCGCCTCTGCCCCGGAAGTCCTGGTGCGCGGTGTGATCCAGCAATTGCAGGCTTGGGGTGCCACGGGTGCCGATGAGCTGGCCGGGCGCGAGGAGAACATCACGTTCTCGATGCCTAAAGAACTGCGCGTTCGCTCGTTGCTCTGAGTTTCTGCCTTTCTTCGCATAACGCCTGCTCAGCCTTTTCACTGCGCAGGCTGACGCGACCGGTCCGGGCCAATACCACTTGATGTTGGCTCACCGGTTCGCGAATTGCGCAAACGTGCAATGTCCCTCCAATCATTGACTCGCCCTGGCCTCTGAACCGGATAGAACTTTCGACCGGACCGTTCCCCACAATCGACACGCGTGCGCCGTTCAGGCGTTCGGCCAACAGTGGATTGTCGCTGTCCATATCGCCTTTGCCGCTGATGTCCAGAATGATCCGCCAGCCCTGGCTCCAGTCGCCATTGATGCCATGAATCACCACGGCCTGGTTGCGCACGATGGCTTCGGTCCGGGCGGTGCGAATACCACTGAACAGCGCCTGTGCCGCTTGTCCTCTCTGGTTCGACTCGATCAGCGTTGCGAACGCCGGACTGACCAGGTGCAGAACAATTCCTGTAATTGCCAGTCCCATGAGCAGTTCGATCAGGCTGAAGCCTTGTTGGCGCATGACATCTCCCTCCGTGGCGCGCTGTGCAAGAGCAGGTATAGCCGAAGGAAACAGAAGGCCCCCGATGGATCATCGTACAAAAGGTTTCACGCTGGTCGAGTTGTTGGTCGCGATCGCGATCCTTCTGATTCTGCTGACACTGGCTGTCCCGGCGTTTACCCGTTCGATGCAAACAACGAGGGCTGATACTGAAATCGCTGATCTACGTCGAGCCCTGAACTTTGCCCGCCTCGAAGCCATCGATCGGGGCAATACCACACGGGTGCGCCCGACGGCCGGTGGGGATATCTGGAGTGGGGAGCTGGCGGTTTACGACGGTACTGGCGTTTTGGCCAATGTATTGCGGGTTGTTCCGGCGATGAGCAGCGGCGCAACTCTGACGCTAACCTCGGGCGTGTCTGCCATCGATTTCAACAGTATGGGCGGATTGTCATCACCGTCGTCAGAGGTGGTGATCAGTTATGGGCGGGGAGCACAAAACAGGACGCTTACCCTGTGTTTGAACGGACGAATACTATTGGGTGGCAGTTGCGGATGAGGGCAGGGAAGCAAGGCGCACAGCAGGGCATGACGCTGGTCGAAGTCCTGGTGGCATTAGTCATTCTGGGTGTGGGGTTGCTGGGAGCCGCGGCGGTTCAGCTCAATGCGCTGAAGTACACCGACAGTGCGCGCATGACCAGTCAGGCCAGTTTTATCGCCTACGACATGATGGACCGCATTCGCGCCAATGCCGCTGCGGACTACACCATCGCGCCGCCAGCTACGGGCAATCCGGGTGTTGCCCGGGATCAGGACCTGTTCGACTTCAAATCCAACATTGTCAGCTCGCTCGGCGCCACTGCGACGGGCAGTGTCACCGTCAATCAGCAGGTGTACACCATCACCATTACCTGGGATGACTCACGGGCTGCGAATGCTGCCGACTCGCGGCGCAGTTTTGTCCTGAGCAGCCGCACCGCCATTGATCCGGTGGTGATCCCGTGAATCGCCGCAACAGAGGCTTTGGCCTGGTCGAGTTGCTGATTGCCCTGGCATTGAGCCTGATCGTGGTGCTGGGCGTGGTGCAGGTTTTCATTGCGGCCAAGAACACTTATCTCAGCCAGAATGCGGCCGCGAACATGCAGGAAGACGCACGTTTCGTGTTGAGCAAATTGATCCGGGAAATCCGCATGGTCGGGATGTTCGGGTGCCTGGAAACGATCACTGATGCAAGCAAGAACCGTGATTTCAATGCCAGTCGGCTAACGCCGATCCGTTGGGACAATGGCAGTCGCAGTTTGACGCTGGTTACGGCTGATGTCGGCGGCAATGGCAGCAAGCCGGACTGGACCGTGCTTTCCGATTGTCGAACCCAATCGACGGCCTACAGCGACGCTCAGGTGCCAGTGGCAGGGCAACTGGCCTTTGCGGTACGGCAACTGACCTACAGCTTCAGCAACAACCAGCTGCATCTGAGGGGCGGGGCCGCAGCAGCGCAGGTATTGGTGGACAGCGTAAGCGCTTTTGAGGTGAGTTTCGGCCTGGCCAGCACAGCCACTGACCTGGCGGCTTCGCGCTACAGCAGTAACCCGCCGGACCCCGCGTTGATTCGTAGCGTTCGCCTGAGCCTGACGCTCACTGATCCGAACCACCGGGTGAGCGATCAAACCTTCAACGCAGTGGCCGCTCTGCGCAACCGCTTGCCATGAGGGCGTGCCAATGAAGCGTTCTCCCGTTACATATTGCACCCAGCGCGGCATGGCACTGTTGGTCAGCCTGGTGTTCCTGCTCTTGCTGACGCTGATAGGTCTTTCATCGATGCAAAGCGCCACCCTGCAGGAAAAAATGGCCGGGAGCGTCGGCTTGGGCAACCAGTCGTTTCAGGGTGCCGAAGCCGCATTGCGGGTGGGCGAGAGCGCAGTACGACGGGACAGCTATGTGCTGCCCGTTTGTAGCGGCATCGTCCAATGTGCGCCGCCGTCCGAGTCTTCGACCATTACCGCTGCCGGTTTCAATGCCACTTCCGGAGTGACCTGGGTTGCATCGGGCAATGGTTTCTATGGCGTGCAAAACATCGGTGTCAGCCAAAATGCGGTGAACGTGCCAATCAAAACCCCGGCGACCTTGTATCGGGTAACGGCAGTGGGCATCGCGGGTCATTCGCGCAGCGTGGTGGAGAGCATCTATGCGAAGTTCTGAGCGATATCTCAGGCCGTGGCCACAACTGTTCGGATTCGTGGCCGCGCTGAACCTGTCGGTTTCGGCGCAGGCTGCCACACCGCCGGATTCGCCGGCGCTGAACCGGCCAGCCTGCCTGGCGAATGGCAACTGGTACGGTTTCTACCACAGCAATCAGGGCTTGAAAGCCGTCTGCCTGAGGTTGCCCGATGCGATCAGCGTTAAGATGCTCGACAGCAACGACGATGGCGTGGTCGACAACCTCGACACGCTGTCCGATGGCGTGATCTTTGTTGGGGAGCATTCAACCCAGGACGTCAGCGACAATGGCGGGGCCGTGAACGATTCCACTGGCGACGATACGCCGGGGATGGAAAAATCCGGCGGCAGCCGTCGCATCATGTGGCGACAAATACAGTAAGTGAGAGTTGAGGCATGCGTAGTACCAACCGCGGTTTTACCCTGATCGAAATCATGATCGTGATTGCGATCATCGGGATTGTCATGACCATTGCTGCCCCGAGTTTCACCGAGTACCTGAACAAGGGCCGTCGCGCAGAAGTGGCCGGTCTGCTCTCGGAGCAGGCGCAGATCCTGGAGCGCTTCTACTCGCAGAAAAATGTCTACACCGATGCGACGGGCCTCAGTGCCGGCAATGATTACTACAGCATCACACCGACCCTGACCGACCAGAGCTTTCTGCTGACAGCGGTGCGCAAGGCTGGCACGAGCATGGCCACTGACAAGTGCGGCGACCTGACCATCAGCAACACCGGTGTCCTCGGCATGGTCAACGCAAAATCCGGCCTGACCAGCAAAGACTGCTGGGGGCGCTGAGTTTCCTTTTCGGGTGCCTTTTGCACCCTCTGTCTATTTAACGATTGGATCAGAACATGACCAGGCAACAGCAAGTGGTGATTGTCGGCGGTGGGGTGATTGGGTTGCTGACGGCCTTCAATCTCGCCTCCGAAGTGCAAAGCGTTGTGCTGCTGGATCGCTCGAGCGTCGGCCAGGAGTCGTCCTGGGCTGGCGGTGGCATCGTTTCGCCGCTTTATCCGTGGCGCTACAGCCCGGCGGTCACTGCGTTGGCTCATTGGTCCCAGGATTTTTATCCGCAACTGGGCGAGCGCTTGTTTGCCGCCACTGGCGTTGATCCTGAAGTGCACACCACCGGTCTGTACTGGCTGGATCTGGATGACGAGGCTGAAGCGCTGGCCTGGGCTGCCCGGGAACATCGTCCGTTGAGTGCGGTGGATATTTCGGCTGCGCACGACGCCGTGCCGGTGCTGGGCAGTGGTTTTTCCCGGGCGATCTACATGGCCGACGTCGCCAATGTGCGTAATCCGCGCCTGGTGAAGTCGCTCAAGGCCGCGCTGCTGGCGCTGCCGAACGTGACGATCCATGAGCAGTGCGAAGTCAGCGGGTTTGTTCGTGACGGCAACAAAGTGGTCGGCGTGCAGACATCCACAGGTACTGTCCTTGGCGATCAAGTCGTCCTGACGGCGGGGGCCTGGAGCGGTGACTTGCTCAAGCATCTTGACCTGACACTGCCGGTCGAACCGGTGAAAGGGCAGATGATTCTCTACAAATGCGCGGCGGATTTCCTGCCAAGCATGGTCCTGGCCAAGGGCCGTTATGCGATTCCCCGGCGTGACGGGCACATACTGATCGGCAGTACGCTGGAGCATGAAGGCTTTGACAAGACACCGACCGGGTCGGCGCTGGAGAGCCTGAAGGCGTCCGCGGTGGAATTGATCCCGGCGCTGGCCGATGCCGAAGTGGTGGGGCATTGGGCCGGATTGCGCCCCGGATCTCCCGAGGGCATTCCTTATATCGGCCCGGTGCCGGGGTTTGACGGGCTCTGGCTCAACTGCGGGCATTACCGTAACGGGCTGGTGCTGGCGCCGGCGTCCTGCCAGTTGTTTGCCGATGTGATGCTGGGGCGTGCGCCAATTATCGATCCGGCGCCTTATGCGCCAGCCGGGCGGCTCTGACTGGCGGACTCAATCCAGTCCCAGCTTCTTGAGCCGGTAGCGCATCGACCGGAATGACAGATTCAACCGCTGAGCCGCCGCCGTGCGGTTCCAGCGGGTTTCTTCCAGTGCCTGGAGCAGCAGTTGGCGTTCGACGTTTTCCAGGTAGGCTTCCAGATTGTCGATCAGGGTCAGGTCCGGCAGGCCGCCTTCAGCCCCGCAGTTGCCTTCAGCCAGGCGCAGGTCGCCGGCTTCGATCTGATTGTTCTCACACAGGGTGTGCGCCCGTTCGAGCATGTTTTCCAGTTCTCGCACATTGCCCGGGAAGCGATAGCTTTTCAGTGCATCGAGGGCTTGAGCGTGGAGTTTCGCCGCGGGTTGACCGGAGTCGGCGGCCAGGCGCTTGAGTATGTGGCTGGCCAGCATTTCAATGTCGTCACGACGCTCGCGCAAGGGCGGCACCCGGAGTTCGATCACGTTCAAGCGGTAGTAAAGATCATGCCGAAATCGCCCGGCGGCGACTTCGGCACCAAGGTCCTTGTGTGTGGCACAGAGAATGCGCACATCCACCGCCACTTCCTGCTGCCCGCCGACGCTGCGTACGGCTTTCTCCTGAATCGCGCGCAGCAGTTTGACCTGCATGGCCAGTGGCAGGTCAGCCACTTCATCGAGGAGCAGGGTGCCGCCGTGAGCGGTCTGGAACAGACCGGGTTTGTCTTCGATGGCGCCGCTGAAACTGCCTTTGCGGTGGCCGAAAAACTCGCTCTCCAACAGTTCCGAAGGAATCGCCGCGCAGTTGATCGCAATGAACGGCTGGTTGGCGCGGGGGCTTTGATCATGGATCAGGCGCGCGACCAGCTCCTTGCCGCTGCCGGATTCTCCGCTGATGTATACGGTTGCATGGCTGCTGGCCAGTTTGCTGATGTGTTTACGCAGGTTGCGCATGGGCAACGAGTCGCCCAGCAGGCGGCGATCGATACCAACACCGCGGGCAGGCAGCAGCAGGGCGCTGGTGACCAGTTCACGCAGGCGCGTCAGGTCCACCGGTTTGGTCAGGAAGTCGAATGCCCCGGCCTTGAGCACATCGATCGCGGTTTCGAGACTGGCATAGGCGGTGATCATTGCCACCTGGACCTGAGGGTGGCGTTGCTGGATGTGCTGCACCAGCTCCAGGCCGGTACCGTCCGGCAACTGCATGTCGGTCAGGCATAGATCGAAGGTTTCGCGTTTTAGCAGCGATTGCGCTTCGCCGACGTTGCGGGCGTTGAACGTCTCCAGTTTCATCCTTCCCAGGGTGATTTCCAGGAGTTCGCGAATGTCCGGTTCGTCATCGACGATCAGGACTTTTTGTCGGGGTCTCGTGTTCAACGTGGGTTCCGTCCGTGAGCAAGGGTGATGCAAAAGCGGCCGCGTTCCTGGCGTGCCTTGAAGTCTAGGCGCGACAGCATGCTTTCGCCCGGCTTGCCGGACAGATAAGGCCCCAGGCCCCGGGTTTTGGGGGCGAGGGCATCGTTATCGAGTATTTCCAGTGATTTCAGGTCGAGCCGTAGCGGCGACAGTTGCTCGCGGCGCTGCAGCTGCAGGACGTTTTCGATTACCCGGTTCATTCGCAGAGAGTGGTCTTGAATAATCTGCGTCAGACGTCGATCGATGCCTTTCAGTTCCTTGGGTACGCGCGATAGTCCTCAATCGGTCGCGATATCGGGTGACGCATCAGCGGCCACTGGAGCCCTTGTCTTGCTCGAGATGAGCCTGGCTGCAATACCATCGTTGGTCGAGGCTCAGCGCGCGGTCACGGGGCAGGTGAACGCCGCAATGGGCGCAACGGACCATGGGCGCCGCTTCCCGCTCGGCAGGGGACCTGGGCGTTGAAGCCTGCCCCTTGAACTTGCGCCAGAACCATACTGCAGCGGCGATCAGGGCGATCCAGAACAATAAACGAAGCATGGTGAGCTGCTTTTCTGCGGATGATCCGGCAGTTTAGCCAAGGACCTGTCAGGCGCACAGTGCAATAAATCGCTGAAATAAAAAAGGGAGACTCGAAAGTCTCCCTTTTTGCACAACCCGGGTGTCAGTCGAACACGCCGAAGGTCATGTAGCTGAACCACGAACGGTCGCTGTTGTTGCCTTGCGCTTCGTGATCTTCTTCTTCGACCGCGTCGCCATTGGTGTCTTTAGGCTTGAGTTCGGCCGGGATTGCATCCTTGGCATCCTGGAACTGCCTCTGCACGTCCTGGTTGGCGCGTGTTTCACCCGGTGGCAGCGGCGGACGGGACTCGATCAGGCCCAGGGTCGCCTTGCTCAGCCACGAACGGTTGTCGGCTTCGGCCACGGTCGGCACGAACTGACCGTCCACCAGCGTCGGGTGGTTCGGGTAGTTGAGCTTCAGGGTTTCCAGGCTGGTGGCGGCCAGGTCGTCCAGGTGCAGGCGCTGGTAGGCTTCGGTCATCACTGCCAGGCCGTCGCCGACCGAAGGGGTTTCCTGGAAGTTTTCCACCACGTAGCGACCGCGGTTCGCGGCGGCGACATAGGCCTGACGGGTCAGGTAGTAGTCGGCCACGTGAATTTCGTAGGCCGCCAGCAGGTTGCGCAGATAGATCATGCGCTGCTTGGCGTCTGGCGCGTAGCGGCTGTTCGGGAAGCGGCTGGTCAGCTGGGCGAACTCGTTATAGGAGTCGCGGGCAGCGCCCGGGTCACGCTTGGTCATGTCCAGCGGCAGGAAGCGCGCCAGCAGGCCGACGTCCTGATCGAAAGAAGTCAGGCCCTTGAGGTAGTAGGCGTAATCGACGTTCGGATGCTGTGGATGCAGGCGAATGAAGCGCTCCGCAGCGGATTTTGCCGCCTCTGGCTCGGTGTTCTTGTAGTTGGCGTAGATGAGTTCGAGTTGTGCCTGATCGGCATAGCGACCGAACGGATAACGCGATTCCAGAGCCTTCAGCTTGGCGATGGCACTGGTGTAGCTACTGTTGTCCAGGTCTTTTTGAGCCTGTTGGTACAGCTCGACTTCACTGAGGTTTTCGTCTACGACTTCCTTCGATGAGCAAGCAGCGGTCAATGCGAGGATGGCGATCAGCAGCAGGTGTTTCACTTGCATGGCGGCTTGCGTCCCTATGACGGCCGCTGTCTTGGGCGTGGCCGTCCTGTTATGATGAGTGCCCCGTTGAATAGCCTCGGGGCAAAAGACGCCGTATTTAACCACAAGCGCGCAGCCGAAACCAAAGGCTGTGCCGACGCCTAGTCTGAGCATGTCCGATAAAATTGAACTTCGCGCAGAGGTGCCGTCCGAATTGGGCGGCCAACGCCTCGATCAAGTCGCCGCACAATTATTCGCTGAGCACTCGCGCTCGCGCCTTTCCGCCTGGATCAAAGACGGCCGCCTGACTGTGGATGGGGCGGTTATCCGCCCGCGAGACATCGTCCACGGCGGCTCCATCCTTGAGCTGACTGCCGAGCAGGAAGCTCAGGGCGAATGGGTCGCTCAAGACATTGCCCTGGACATCGTCTACGAAGACGACGATATCCTGGTGATCAACAAGCCTGCGGGCCTGGTGGTGCACCCGGCTGCCGGTCACGCCGACGGCACCTTGCTCAACGCCTTGCTGCACCACGTGCCGGACATCATCAATGTGCCCCGCGCCGGTATCGTGCATCGCCTGGACAAGGACACCACCGGTCTGATGGTGGTGGCCAAGACCATTCAGGCGCAGACGCAGCTGGTAACTCAATTGCAGAGCCGCAGCGTCAGCCGCATCTATGAATGCATCGTGATTGGTGTGGTGACAGCCGGTGGCAAGATCAACGCGCCGATCGGTCGCCACGGCCAGCAGCGTCAGCGCATGGCCGTGATGGAAGGTGGCAAGCAAGCCGTCAGCCATTACCGCGTGCTGGAGCGTTTCCGTTCCCACACTCACGTGCGGGTAAAGCTGGAAACCGGTCGTACGCACCAGATTCGCGTGCACATGGCGCACATCAACTACCCGTTGGTCGGAGATCCTGCCTATGGCGGTCGTTTCCGTATCCCGCCGGCCGCTAACCCGACCATGGTCGAGTCGCTGAAGAACTTCCCGCGTCAGGCGCTGCATGCGCGGTTCCTGGAACTGGATCATCCGACCACCGGTCAGCGCATGAGCTGGGAATCGCCGTTGCCGGAAGACTTCGTCTGGCTGCTGACCCTGCTCAAGCAAGACCGCGAGGCGTTCATCGGATGAGTGACTGGCTGATTCCTGACTGGCCCGCGCCGGCCGGGGTCAAGGCCTGTGTCACCACCCGTGCGGGCGGCGTCAGTGTGGCGCCGTTCGACAGCCTCAATCTTGGCGATCATGTCGATGACAGTCCTGAAGCTGTTGCCGAAAATCGCCGTCGTCTTACCGAATACTTCTCCATTCAGCCGGCCTGGCTGCAGCAGGTCCACGGCATTGTCGTGGCGGATGCGGACCCGAGCCGGGTGATGACTGCCGACGCCAGTTGGACGGCAACGCCTGGCATCGCCTGCGCGGCAATGACCGCCGATTGTCTGCCGGTATTGTTTTGCGACCGTGCCGGTACCCGGGTAGCAGCGGCTCACGCCGGTTGGCGCGGACTCGCGGCGGGTGTGCTGGAAGCGACCCTCGACAGTCTGGCCGTGCCACCTGCCGAAGTACTGGTCTGGCTTGGTCCGGCCATTGGTCCGCAAGCGTTTGAAGTTGGCCCGGAAGTGCGCGAAACCTTCGTCGAACAATTGCCCGAAGCAGCCCAGGCATTCGTGCCAAGTCAAAACGCCGGCAAGTTCATGGCCGACATCTATACGCTGGCGCGTCTGCGTCTGGCAGCTCGCGGTGTAACCGCTGTTTACGGTGGTGGATTCTGTACCGTGACCGATCCGCGCTTCTTTTCTTATCGCCGTGCGCCTCGCACTGGTCGGTTTGCCTCCCTTATCTGGCTCGAACGCTAGACTTGCCTGACCTGCATCAACGTCACGACGCTTGAAACTCCCAGAATCGACCGCATCTATTGTGTTATCTGGCAGGTTTCTTCATTCAGGATGTTTTATAGGTCCGGCCTGCTCAAAAGGAAGGTGACCCATGCGTATAGACCGTTTAACCAGCAAATTGCAGTTAGCGTTGTCCGATGCCCAATCCCTGGCTGTCGGCCACGATCATCCGGCCATTGAACCGGCGCACTTGATGCAAGCCTTGCTCGAACAGCAGGGCGGCTCGATCAAGCCCCTGCTGATGCAGGTGGGCTTCGACGTCAACAGCCTGCGTAAAGAGCTGACCAAAGAGCTCGACCAGCTACCGAAAATCCAGAACCCGACCGGCGACGTGAACATGTCGCAGGATCTGGCGCGTCTGCTCAACCAGGCCGACCGTCTGGCTCAGCAGAAAGGCGACCAGTTCATCTCCAGCGAGCTGGTGCTGCTTGCCGCCATGGACGAGAACAGCAAGCTCGGCAAACTGTTGCTCGGCCAGGGTGTGAGCAAGAAAGCCCTGGAAAATGCGATCAACAACCTGCGCGGTGGCGAGGCCGTCAACGACCCTAACCACGAAGAGGCGCGGCAGGCCCTGGATAAATACACTGTCGACCTGACCAAGCGCGCCGAAGACGGCAAGCTCGATCCGGTGATCGGTCGTGACGATGAAATTCGCCGGACCATCCAGGTGCTGCAACGGCGTACCAAGAACAATCCGGTGCTGATCGGTGAGCCTGGCGTGGGTAAAACCGCCATCGCCGAAGGCCTGGCCCAGCGCATCATCAATGGCGAAGTGCCGGATGGCCTCAAGGGCAAGCGCCTGCTGTCCCTGGACATGGGGGCGCTGATTGCCGGTGCCAAGTATCGCGGTGAGTTTGAAGAGCGGCTCAAGGCGTTGCTCAATGAACTGTCGAAGCAGGAAGGGCAGATCATTCTGTTCATCGACGAACTGCACACCATGGTCGGCGCCGGCAAGGGCGAAGGCTCGATGGATGCGGGCAACATGCTCAAGCCAGCCCTGGCCCGCGGTGAGCTGCACTGCGTGGGCGCCACGACGCTCAACGAGTACCGCCAATACATAGAGAAGGACGCCGCTCTGGAGCGACGTTTCCAGAAAGTGCTGGTGGATGAACCGAGCGAAGAAGACACCATCGCCATCCTGCGTGGCCTCAAGGAACGTTATGAGGTTCACCACAAGGTGGCGATCACCGACGGCGCGATCATTGCCGCGGCCAAACTCAGTCATCGTTACATCACTGACCGGCAGTTGCCGGACAAAGCCATCGACCTGATCGATGAGGCGGCCAGCCGCATCCGCATGGAGATCGACTCCAAACCGGAAGTGCTGGACCGTCTGGAGCGTCGCCTTATTCAGCTGAAGGTGGAATCCCAGGCGCTGAAGAAAGAAAGCGACGACGCGGCGAAAAAGCGTCTGGAAAAACTGCAGGACGAAATCGCTCGTCATGAGCGTGAGTACTCGGATCTTGAAGAAATCTGGAATTCGGAAAAAGCCGAAGTCCAGGGTTCTGCGCAGATCCAGCAGAAAATCGAGCAGTCCCGTCAGGAGCTGGAAGCGGCCCGCCGCAAAGGCGACCTGAACCGCATGGCCGAGTTGCAGTACGGGGTGATCCCGGACCTGGAACGCAGTCTGCAAATGGTCGACCAGCATGGCAAAGCTGAAAACCAGTTGCTGCGCAGCAAGGTGACTGAGGAAGAAATCGCCGAAGTCGTATCGAAGTGGACCGGTATTCCCGTGTCGAAGATGCTCGAAGGCGAGCGCGAAAAACTGATGAAGATGGAAAGCCTGTTGCATCAGCGTGTGATCGGCCAGGACGAAGCGGTCGTGGCGGTTTCCAACGCGGTGCGGCGTTCGCGAGCCGGGTTGTCCGACCCGAATCGCCCGAGCGGCTCGTTCATGTTCCTCGGCCCGACCGGTGTCGGTAAAACCGAGCTGTGCAAGGCGCTGGCCGAATTCCTCTTTGATACTGAAGAGGCGATGGTGCGGATCGACATGTCCGAGTTCATGGAGAAGCACTCCGTGGCTCGCCTGATCGGTGCGCCACCGGGCTACGTGGGCTATGAGGAGGGCGGTTACCTGACCGAGGCGGTGCGTCGCAAGCCGTATTCGGTGATCCTCATGGACGAGGTCGAGAAAGCGCACCCGGATGTGTTCAACATCTTGCTGCAAGTGCTCGAAGACGGTCGCCTGACTGATAGCCATGGCCGCACGGTGGACTTCAAGAACACCGTGATTGTCATGACCTCCAACCTGGGGTCGGTGCAGATCCAGGAACTGGTCGGTGATCGTGAGGCGCAGCGTGCAGCGGTGATGGATGCGATTTCCAGCCACTTCCGGCCGGAGTTCATCAACCGGGTCGACGAAGTGGTGATCTTCGAGCCATTGGCGCGGGATCAGATCGCTGGCATTACCGAGATCCAGTTGGGTCGTCTGCGCAGCCGCCTGACCGAGCGGGAGCTGAAGCTTGAACTCAGCCCTGAAGCCATGGACAAGCTGATCGCTGTTGGATATGACCCGGTATACGGCGCACGGCCGCTCAAACGAGCGATCCAGCGCTGGATCGAGAACCCGCTGGCACAGCTGATCCTGTCCGGTCGATTCATGCCGGGCGATACCGCTCACGGCGTGGTGGAAAACGACGAAATCGTCTTCGTCTGATCCAGATCGGCAACAAAATTGAAAAGGCCTCGCATAACGAGGCCTTTTTTTCGTTAGGCTGTTGAACTCAAAGGAAAAGGCTTGTAAAGTGCGCCCCGCAGTAAGTCACCCGCCAGGGTTTCCGCCCACCAGGCAGGAATCCAAAATAAGTTGCAAATCATTAACTTGAAAGCAATTTAGGGGGTTGACAGAGGTTCTGAAGATTGTAGAATAGCGCGCCTCAGACACACGAACGCAGCGATGCGAACAGGGTTGAAGAGAACGCTGTAAAGCTTCAAAGTTGTAAATTGAAATGTGTAGTTCCGTGATAGCTCAGTCGGTAGAGCAAATGACTGTTAATCATTGGGTCCCAGGTTCGAGTCCTGGTCACGGAGCCAATTTCAAACCGGGGTATAGCGCAGTCCGGTAGCGCGCCTGCTTTGGGAGCAGGATGTCAGGAGTTCGAATCCCCTTACCCCGACCATTTTTGGGTCGTTAGCTCAGTTGGTAGAGCAGTTGGCTTTTAACCAATTGGTCGTAGGTTCGAATCCCACACGACCCACCATTTTTGAAACCAGTTAACACTGGAATCGAATCTTAAGATCAGACGCCAAAAGCTCTGTTCGCAGAAGGCGCCTTTCGAAGGTGCCTTTTTTTTACCGGGGTATAGCGCAGTCCGGTAGCGCGCCTGCTTTGGGAGCAGGATGTCAGGAGTTCGAATCCCCTTACCCCGACCATATTAAAAATCCTCGTATCGAAAGATACGGGGATTTTTTTTTGCCCGTTAATTGCTTGCCGCGGCTCAATTGTAGGAGCGAGCTTGCTCGCGAAGAACCTGAGAGCGCCGCGTTAAACCAGAAACGCTGCGTTTTCGTTAACGATCTTCGCGAGCAAGCTCGCTCCTACAGAAAGCACGCCTTATCAGTGCAGTTTGAGGCGTGGCTCGGTACCGCGTCCGATCTTGCTGCCCAACATCAGCATCGCCGTGCGGAACGGCCCGTACAGCGCCATCTGGTGCATGCGGTACAGCGACACATAGAACATCCGCGCCAGCCAGCCTTCGAGCATCACGCTGCCGGTGAGGTTGCCCATCAAGTTACCCACAGCCGAAAAGCGCGACAGCGAAATCAGCGAGCCGTAGTCGGTGTACTTGTACTCCGGCAGTGCCTTGCCTTCGATGCGCAGTTTCAGCGATTTGGCCAGCAACGAAGCCTGCTGGTGAGCAGCCTGGGCACGTGGCGGTACATTGCGGTCGCTGCCCGGTTGAGGGCAGGCGGCGCAGTCACCGAAGGCGAAGATGTTCTCGTCACGGGTGGTTTGCAGGGTCGGCAGCACTTGCAGCTGATTGATGCGGTTGGTTTCCAGGCCATCGATGTCCTTGAGGAAACCCGGTGCGCGAATCCCCGCGGCCCAGACTTTCAGGCTGGCCTTGATTACGTTGCCGTCGGCGGTGATCAGGCTGTCGGCCGTCACTTCGCTGACTGCTGCATTGGTCATGACGTTGACCCCGAGTTTCTCCAGGGTTTTATGCACAGGTCCGCCAATTCGCTCTGGCAGCGCCGGCAGGACGCGTGGCCCGGCTTCGATCAGGGTGATGTGCATGTTTTCCGGCTTGATCCGGTCCAGGCCATAGGCCGCCAGTTCATGGGCGGCGTTGTGCAGCTCGGCGGCCAGTTCGACCCCGGTGGCACCGGCACCGACGATGGCCACGCTGATTTGCTCGACGGTGTCGGTCTGACCGGCGTGGGCGCGCAAGTAGTGATTGAGCAGTTGCTGGTGGAAACGCTCGGCCTGTTTACGGGTGTCGAGGAACAGACAGTGTTGCGCAGCGCCCTGGGTGCCGAAATCGTTGGTGGTGCTGCCGACGGAGATCACCAGCGAGTCGTAAGGCACTTCGCGGGCTGGCACCAGTTCCAGGCCGGCTTCGTCATAGGTAGCCGCCAGCTGGATTTTTTTGTTCGCGCGATCGAGCCCGCTCATGCGCCCCAGCTGGAACTCGAAGTGGTTCCATTTGGCTTGGGCGACATAGTTGAGTTCGTCTTCGGAAGAGTTCAGGGAACCGGCCGCCACTTCGTGCAACAACGGTTTCCAGATGTGGGTCAGGTTCGCGTCGACCAGCATCACACTGGCCGTGCCACGCTTGCCCAGAGTCTTACCCAGACGGGTAGCCAACTCCAGACCGCCGGCGCCGCCGCCGACAATGACAATACGATGGGACATGGGGATAACTCGCAAGGCTAAAGGAAATCGGTGCAATTACCCGAGCGAGCGCAAGGCAGCTCATAGCGTCAGGTAACTGATAAGTCGGCTCAACAGGCCAAGGCCAATGGTCACTGCCAAGACCAGTACAAGGAGCATCCACGGCCGGAAAGGCCGGCGCTCGACTTGGTGCTGGGACAACTGCAGGTACTCTTCGACATGCTTTTGGTCGTCTGGGTTCAGGCGGCTGGTCATAAAGGCCTCGTCAGGTAGACGTAGCTAAAGGTGCAGAAGCTACAGGCTGAGTTAACGAACGTTGAACGGAGCATAGCCGCTGTCCGGCAGGGGCTCGACGCTCACCGTATCGTCCAGGCGAATGATTCCACTTTGTAACACTCGGGCAGTGATTCCGCCATGTCCGCGCACGGCCTGAAAGGTGCCGATGCCCAGGTTGCTTTCCAGACGCGCACAAGGCTGGCACCAGCCGGTGGTTTCGAACGTTGCCTGGCCAATCCGGAAGCGGCGACCCTTGAGGCTGAACAGATTGATGCCACTGATAACGAGATTGCGCCGTAGATCTTCAGGCCGGACCGGATGATCGTGGGCACGGCCCATCAACGAGCTGATCACCGCCAGGTGTTCCCACTGAATCAGCGTGACCTGCCGCGCATTGCGCACGCCGGGGCGGGCGTGGTCGCCGGTCAGGCCGGCCTCGAGGCGCGCTTCCACGGCCTCGAGCTCAAGCATCGGCGCACGTGATTGCGGGCGCACGCCGATCCAGCGCACGCGACCTTGTTGCGGCACCTCGGCGATCAGCTCCTGCAACGGGCTCACAGGCTGATCCCGACATCAAAAACAATGCTGCGCCCCAGGTTGCTGCGCAAGAAGTCCGGCGCATCGGGGTGAGCGAACAGCACGCGGGCAAATGTCGGCCCGACCAATGACAGCGAACGCCAGCCCTGGCGCAGGTATTCGGTCGGCGGCGGGAAATGGCTGTTGAGGTCCAGCACTTCGCGCTTGAGGCTGGCGAAGGCAATGATGTCCAGCTCCCCCAGATCCATGCCGCGCTCTTTGTAGTTGTGCGCCTTTTTGCGCAAGGTCGGCGCCAATCGCAGCAAGAATTCGTTGGCAGGGATGCGTCGTGGCTTGGCCTCGCGGCGCACCAGCTGGCTCAGGGAAAACGCGCTGCGTCGGCGTTGCAATTCGTCGCGCCATTCATCGTTGAGGCGCCGGCCCTCGTCGAGCACGAAGAACACCTCGAAACTGGCATCGCGAAACAACACATCCGGTGGTTCCCCGGCGGGGGTGAATTCATCGGCACGATAGGGAATGTTCAAGCCTTGCAGCAGGCGCTGGCAAACCCAACGCTCACGCTCCCATTTGCGGGCATTGGACAGGAACGCGTTGGCTTGCTCGGCCGCGATGGTCAGCAGGCGTAAATAATCTGAGTCATCCATAGGCCCAAGCTTAGCGTTCAATTGCGACAAGCAGAAAGCTTTGCATCGGCTGGAGCGACTTCATCGCCGTAGTAGACTGCCAGGTATCGGGCCTGAACAACCAGGGAGTTTGCGGTGAAGGACAGAGGATTGCTCAGGTGATCGGCGCAGAGTTGCTGTCACCGGAAACACTGTCAGTCGGCTGGCTGATTTACCTGCCGGTTTTGATCTGGGCGGTCTGTCGCGCGCCGTGGGTTGAGCTGTTCACCGACAGCCGTCGTCAGCATCTGTTGTTTGGAACGGTGTTTGCGCTGTTTCTGCTGTGGCTGGTGCGGCAGGATTTCGATACCGGCGTGTCTTATCACCTCATCGGCATGACGGCGGTGACCCTGTTGCTGGACTGGCCGCTGGCACTGGTCGGCGGGTTGGTTGCACAAACGGGGCTGGTGTTGCTCGGCCGACAGGACCTGGTGGCGGTCGGGGTCAATGGTGCGTTGTTCATAGCGCTGCCGGTGCTGGTCACCGAATGCTGCGCGATTCTGGTGGAGCGTGCACAGCCGCGAAATCCCTTCGTGTACATATTCGTTTCCGGATTCTTTGCCGCCGCGCTGTCGACCTTGCTGTGCCTGCTGCTGGGGCTGTGGTTGCTGTGGTTCGACGAGCGTTTCGAGATGCCGTATTGGCTCGAGGATTTTGTCGGTTACCTGTGGCTGATCATTTTCCCCGAGGCGTTTATCAACGGCATGATCGTCAGTGCGCTGGTGGTGTTCTGTCCGGAGTGGCTGGAGACGTTCAATCGCACACGCTACCTCTCGGCTCCCTGGAAGGACGACGATCCCAAGTCCTGATCCCCATCAAAACCTGGAATCGCCACCGTCGGAATCAGTGACGCGGGTCGAAATCGCCACTGAACAGTTCATCCTCGGCATCGGGAGCCACTGGTATCTTGTGTTCTTCGGACGCCCAGGCACCCAGGTCGATCAGTTTGCAGCGGTCGGAGCAAAATGGCCGGAATTTGCTCTCGGCGGTCCATTCCACGGGGGCGCCACAGGTTGGGCATTCAACGGTTGTTGGTTGGCTCATGACTGGCCTCCACGCAAAGTAAGATAAAAGTGATGCAGGCGTTCGACCTCGCTGTGCAGCCAGGCAAGGTCGCGATCATTGACCACGACGTCGTCGGCATGGCTCACGCGATCCTGGCGACTGGACTGGGCCTTCAGGATCGCCTGGACTTGCTGTTCGCTGGTCTGGTCACGTTGCAGGGTGCGTTCAATCTGCAACTGTTCCGGGGCATCGATTACCAATACTCGTTGAGTCATGGCGTATTGCCCGGACTCGATCAGCAGCGGCGAAACCAGAATCGCATAAGGCGATTTTGCCAGCGCCAGGTGATGAGCGATTTCCTCGCCGATCAATGGATGCAGGAGGGCCTCCAGCCAGCGGCGTTCTTCAGGCACTTCGAAGATCAATGTACGCAGCGCTGCACGGTCCAGTTGCCCGTCGCTCTGCAACACGCCCGGGCCGAAGTGCCGGGCGATCTGTGCCAGCGCCGGGCGGCCAGGCTCAACGACCCAGCGAGCGGCATGATCGGCATCGACCACATGCACGCCAAGATCGATGAAGTGCTGGGCGGCCGCACTTTTGCCACTGCCGATGCCGCCGGTCAGGCCGAGAATCCAGGGTTTTTCCACAGGGCTATTCATTTCAAACCGACAAACTGCCAATAAAGGTCGGTTATTTGACCACCCCAGAGCAACGCAATCCAGCCGGCAATGGCCAGATAGGGACCGAAAGGGATCGGCGTCGAGGTTTTTGCATGGCGCCAGCGCAGCACCATCAACCCGATAATGGCCCCCACCAGCGAGGACAGCAGGATGGTCAGTGGCAAAATCTGCCAGCCACCCCAGGCGCCCAGCATCGCCAGCAGCTTGAAATCACCGTAGCCCATGCCGTCCTTGCCCGTGATCAGCTTGAACAGCCAGAACACCGCCCACAATACGCTGTAGCCGGCGATTGCCCCCCAAAGCGCCTCGTGCAACGACACGAACAGGCTGAAGCTGTTGACGATCAACCCCAGCCATATCAACGGCAGCACCAGTACGTCCGGCAATATCTGATGTTCGGCATCGATCAGGCTCATCGCCAGCAACCCCCAACTCAGGACCAGCATCAGGCACGCTGGCCAGCCGAAGCCGAAGTGCCAGGCCACAAACGCCGACAGCGCGCCACAGGCCAGCTCGATCAACGGATAGCGCGGGCTGATCGCTTCCGCGCAGGCTGAACAGCGCCCGCGCAAAAACACATAACTGAGCAGCGGGATGTTTTCCCAGGCGCGGATCCGGTGGCCGCAATGCGGGCACTGGGAGTGGGGCAGCAGCAGGTTATAGGTCGGCACAGGCGTTTCGCCGGGCAGCCCGAGAATGTCATGGGCCTGCACACGCCAATCGCGTTCGAGCATTTTCGGCAGGCGCCAGATCACCACATTGAGGAAACTGCCGACCAGCAGGCCGGTGATACCTGCGAGAAGAACGAAGGCCAGCGGATAGTGAATCAGGATTTCATTCAAGGGCATGTCAGATCGCTGAGCCGAGTTGGAAGATGGGCAGGTACATGGCAACTACCAGTCCTCCGACGATAACACCCAGCACCACCATGATGAACGGCTCCATCAGGCTGGTGAGGTTATCGACCATGTTATCGACATCGTCTTCGTAGAACCCCGCGACTTTGTCGAGCATATCGTCGAGGGTGCCGGACTCTTCGCCGATGGCGGTCATCTGTATGGCCATGTTCGGAAATACGCCAGAGGTGCGCATGGCGAAATTCAATTGCATGCCGGTCGAAACGTCTTGCCGGATGCGCAGCACGGCACGCTTGAACACGCTATTGCCGGTCGCACCGGCCACTGATTCCAGGGCCTCCAGCAGCGGCACGCCGGCAGCGAAAGTAGTCGACAGTGTACGGGCGAACCGCGCCACGGCGGACTTGTACATCAACGTACCCACCAACGGCAGTTTCAGCAGCCAGGTGTCCATCCGGTCACGAAAGGCCGGCGATGTCCCGAGGGCGTGGCGCACGCCGAAGGTAATGGCGATCAGCACGCCAAGAACCGTCCACCACCAGGTCTGCATGAATTGCGACAGGCCAATGACCATCACGGTGAAGGCCGGCAGTTCGGCGCCAAAGCCTTTGAACACCGACTCGAACTGCGGTACGACATTGACCAGCAGAATCCCGGTGACAATCGCCGCGACGAACACCACCACCAGCGGGTAGGTCATGGCTTTTTTGATCCTGGCCTTGAGGCTCTCGCTTTTTTCCTTGTAGGTCGCGACCCGCTCCAAAAGGGTGTCGAGGGCGCCGGCCTGCTCGCCGGCATCCACCAGGTTGCAATACAGTTCATCGAAATACCGGGTTTTCTTGCGCAGGGCGGTGGCGAAACTGCTGCCGGCCGCGACTTCCTGTTTCAGTTCGTCCACCAGTTGGCGCATGGCCGGGTTGTCGAAGCCTTCGCCGATGATGTCGAACGACTGCAATAACGGTACGCCGGCCCTCATCATCGTCGCCATTTGTCGGGTGAACAGGGCAATGTCCTGGGGGCTGATGCGCTTGCCCATGTTGAAAACCGGATGGTTTTTTTTGCGAACCTTGCCGGGATTGATGCCTTGCTTGCGCAGCTTCGCCTTGAGCAGCGCCGGGTTTTGCGCGCTGAGCTCACCGGTTACCCTGGTGCCTTTGCGGTCGACGCCTTCCCATGCATACACGCTGATTTTCGCTGCCTTGACCGCCATGTTCAGTCCTGGGTAATCCGGTTGAGTTGCTCTTATAGCCTAGTCAAACGACGGAGCCAAACCAGAAAGGGGGAGGTGACAAAAAACGTCAGTTAGTGCTGATCCTGGCAGTAGGAAAGGGCTTTGCAGGCGCCTCGGCCCCCGCCAGCAGGGGATTTTTGCCTTGGCACAGGCTGTGCTGCCAAGGCGCAGGTCATGAGCTTTCGACTCATGCATGGAGCCTGTCTATGAATCAAAAAGGTTTTACCCTGATCGAGTTACTCGTCGTGGTGGCGATCATCGGGATCCTGACAACACTGGGCCTGCCGATGTATTCCAAATACCAGGCTCGGGCCAAGGTCACGGCGGCGCTCGCCGAGCTGACTGCGATGAAGGTGCCGTTCGAGGATGTGATCAATCAGGGGGACACCCCGACAATTGCCAACGTGGCGCCTGCCGGCGCGTCATCGACTACCCACTGCGCCCTGGCGGTGACGGCTAACGCTCCAGGTGGTGCGGGATCAATGGTTTGTACCTTGCAGAATGCCCCGGGAGAAGTCCTGGGCAAGACCGTCATCCTGACACGGGACGAAACCAAAGGCTGGTCGTGCAGAAGCACCGTTTCCCATGATTACTTGCCGAAAGGGTGTTCCGGTTCCGCGACATGAATAGCTGAATCAAATCCCCGCCATTGCTCCAATGCTGTTGAGTCAAGGATTCTGTAGGAGCGAGCTTGCTCGCGATGGTCGTTAACGATGCCGCGTGTTTACTGACTAAACGCAGCGCTCTTGAATCCATCGTCGGAACGCCGCCCGGAGCAAGCTCGCTCCTACAGAGGATCATTACCGCCATTGCGGGGTTCGACCAGTCGTCAAAAGCTTCGGAGAAAGCTTAGAAATTCAGGATCTTAGGAACTTTTCATAAACCCGCAACTTGCACGCAGAGTTTGCGCCCCTCGTGCATTTTGCATGATTCCGGAAATCAGCTAAATTTATAACTTATTGATTCATAAGGTTTTATTGTCTTCATCAAAGTTGGCACAGCGTTCGCTATATTTTAGGTAACCCTGCCAACAAGACATCCGGCAGACTTTTCAGAAAAACAGGAGTTACTCGTATGAAGAAGTTCGCTATCGCTGCCGCTACTGCTACCGCGCTGACTCTGACCATGGCAAACGCGGCATTCGCCCAGAC
Source organism: Pseudomonas sp. 18173 (assembly GCF_050432945.1). Lineage (NCBI taxonomy): Bacteria > Pseudomonadati > Pseudomonadota > Gammaproteobacteria > Pseudomonadales > Pseudomonadaceae > Pseudomonas > Pseudomonas sp. 18173. Next base: position 8,811 of record NZ_JBKFTN010000029.1, on the reverse strand, counting down.
CACTCAAGCCACCCAGGCACCAATGACCCTGGCGGCGGGTGAAATGACCAAGGCTAAAGAAGCTACTTCCGATACCTGGATCACCACCAAAGTTAAAAGTGACCTGATGACCGAAAAAGGCATTCCAGGTACCGACATCAAAGTTGAAACCAACCAAGGGGTTGTATCGCTGTCGTCGACGGTCGCGGTTACCGAAGCTCAGAAATCCACCGCCGTGGCGATCACCAAGAAAATCAAAGGCGTCAAGGCGGTCTCCGCTGACGGCCTCAAAGCCGAATAAGGCAGGCTTCTCGCCTGGACCGGGAGAGGGCGCGACAGACGGGCCGAGTCATACGTCTGTTGCAACCTGAGAGTTCATGCGAACGGCCAGACGGAATCTGGCCACTACAGGCCCCGCGCATTTTTGCCGGGGCCTGTTCTATTTGCAGGGCTGCAAATCCATTGTGGAGGTGTGCCTGATTAGTTGCCACGTTTACTGGTGATCTGTTTCAGCCGATTTCCTTCGAACCGCAAGTATTGATACATGCCGCCATTCGGTCCGTAGGTCCATTCCTCGACCTGAAACTCCTCGCGCCGGTCTGCACTGCGTTTGTAGCCCAGCAAATCGCGACTGACCGGTTCACCGCATTTGTGCAAGACCTCGCTCGAGCGATCACCAACGCTGATCAACTGGCTGCCACAACGCAGGGTATCGGCCGCCCAGGCCTGACTGGCGGCCAGCGCCAGAATCAGGCCCGTCAGCAGCCGCTGAATCATCACTCGGCATCCAGATGCATCGGTGTCACCACGCTGCCGTCACTTTGCGCCTCGCCCAGATTGGCGTCGACGAAATACACCCGGTCATCTTCCAGTTGGCCCTTGTCGACCAGGTAATCCTTGATGCTGCTGGCGCGTTCCTGGCCCAATTGACGCAACAGCACGTCACTGGTGCTCCAGAACTTGATCACCTCGGCACGCATTTTCGCGGTGCGCTCTTCCTTGCCCAGATCCTTCCATTCGGCAGGGGGCTGGGTTTTCAGGCGGGTGCGGTAGATACCTTCGAGCAGCGGGCCTTTTTCCCCGTCCGGCACGTCCAGCAACGACGCCTGGGCCGGGACCTTGTCGCCGCGGCGCTGGAGCATTTTGTAGTAGTTGTACTGATATTCACGTTCCAGGCGTTGTTCGGCGATCAACGGGCCATCGCTGCTCTGGGCGGCGGTGCCTTCGATTTCCAGGCGCAGTGCCGGGCGTTCCTTGAGCGCTTTGGACAGTTTGTCCAAAGCGCCTTCGGCGTCCTTGCTCAGGTCGCTGGAACCCGCTGCGAACGACACACTGCCCAGATCCTCCGCGCCACCGCCGTTGATCAGCCCGCCTATGAGCTTGAACGGTGCTGCCGCGGCCTTGACGATCAGGTTGCGCAGGGTCTGCCAGATAATCGGCATGACACTGAACTGGGGGTTGTTCAGGTCGCCGGTCACCGGCAGTTCGATGGAGATCTTGCCGTCGACGTCCTTGAGCAAGGCAATGGCCAGCTTCAGCGGCAGGCTCACGGCATCCGGGCTGTCGACTTTTTCACCCAGTTGCAGCTGTTCGACCACCACTTTGTTTTCGGCTTTGAGCTGGCCCTTGGTGATCTGGTAGTGCAGGTCGAGATTGAGCCGGCCCTTGCGGATTCGGTAGCCGGCGAACTTGCCGGAGTAGGGCGTCAGCGTGGTCAGTTCCACGCGTTTGAAGCTGGTGGCGATGTCGAGGCTGGCCATCGGGTCGAACGGATTGACGGCGCCCTTGATGGTCACCGGTGCGTAGCGATCGACCTTGCCCTTGACGTCGACACCGGCCGGTTTCGGCTGGCGGCTGTCGATGGTGCCGATCTGCCCGTTGAGTTGCTGGATGGCGGTGGCGAAGTTCGGGGTCAGGCTGAAGTCGGCGAAGTTGGCCGAACCATCATTGATGAAAATGCCACCGATATGGATGCCCAGCGGTTTTTCGTTGCTGGCTGGTTTGTTCGCTGCCGGTTTTGCCCCGGAGTCCGGCGGCTGCGGAATCAGCAGGTCATCGATGTTGGTGGTGCGATCATCGTTGATCATGAAGCGGGCATAGGGCTGGAACAGGTTGACCTTGTCGATCGACAGGCTGTCCCCGTGCTGATAGTTGAGGCCTTCGACCACGACCTGTTGCCACTTGAGGAAATCGCGGGTTTTCAGGGTGTCCAGGGTATGCAACTGATCGACCTGGGCGCGGCCGGTGACGTTGAACGCCAAAGGCTCGGTGCTTTTCAGATTGACCGCCAGATCGCTGCCGAGCATGCCGCTGCGCAGTTCCAGGCGAATGAATGGCGTGATGTAGGACTGGGCAACCCGCAGGTCGATGTCCTTGGTCTGTACCTTCAGTCGGGCGCTGACCGGGGCCAGGTTGACCTCGCCGTCGGCGATGATCTTGCCTTGCTTGCCCACCCCGGTATCGAGCTTGAGGGTAAAGGGCGAGCCGTTGAGGCTGTCGAAATTTTGCAGGTCGAGGTTCAGCGGGCTCAGGTCCAGGGCGACTGCAGGTTGTGCCTTGCGGTCAGCCAGATGTACCTGGTAATTGCGCAACTGCACATCCTTGAGCAGCACCTGCCAGGGTTTGCCTGGCGCGGCCGGTTCAGGCTTCGGTGAGTCTGCGGCCGCCGGAGCACTGGCCGGTTCGGCATCCGCCTTGGCTTTGGCGGAGACTTTTGACGGTTGGCTGGCGAAGAGTTTCTGCCAGTCGAGTTGGCCGTCCGATTCCAGCGCGGCCCAGGTTTCCAGCTTGTTGCTGCGGATCTTGCCGACCACCACTTGCTGTCTGGCCAGGTCCACTGTGGTTTCGCTGACGTCCAGGCGTTCAAGCTTCGCCAACGGCCGGCCATCCGGGGCCTTGATCGCGAAGGGGGCAATGTTGACCGCCAGATTGCTCAACAGCAGCTCGGTTTCCTTGGCCAGGCTGAGCTTGTAGTCGGTGCTGATGCTCATGACGCCGTTTTCGAGGTCCAGTGGTACGGCATCGCGCACATAGGGCCAGAAGGCTTTCATCTTGCCATCGGTGATTTTCAGCTTACCTTCGGAGGCGAACGGAATCAGGCTGAAGTTACCGGTCCAGTCGATCTGCCCACCGTACGGGCCGACGGCCATCAGGGTCATGTTGGCGCTGTCTTCTGGCAAGGTGCTGAGGTTCTTCAGCTCGAAGTCGAGTTTGTCGTAGAGAAACTCGATGGGCTCGCTGGGGCGGGCATCTTCAAAGTGCACGACGCCGCCCGCCAGTTTGATCCGTTCGATGCGCATCGGGAACGGCTTGGCATTCGGGTCGGCGGGTGTGGATTCGCTCGCTGGCAGATTGAACAGCCCCAGCAGATTGAGTTTGCCGTCCTTGCTGAACAGGATTTCGGTCTTGGGCTTGTCCAGTTCGACATCAGACAAGTGCACGGTTTTTGTCCACAGGCTGTCGAATTGCAGATTGGCGTACAGGCGTTCGAAACCGACCTGCTCCTTGCCGGGCTCGCCGATATTCAAGCCCCAAAGGGTCAGTTCAAGGCTAAACGGATTGAATTCGATCCGCTGGATCGTGGCGGGGGTGGTGGCGTAGTTGGCCAGTTGCTGGTTGGCAACGCGCAACGCCACCCCCGGTAAAATCAGAAAGCCCAGCAAGCTGTAGAGGGCCAGAGCAGTCAACAAGGCGCCGATGGCGCGAATCAATCCTTTGTACATGTGCGGCTTCATCTGTCTGGATCGGAGTGCCTTGGAGTATGGCACGCGTTTCCGGTTCCGAAGTGATCGGCCTGTTCAGTAAATTTCAGATTTATCCCACGGTGATCAGAGCTGCAGAATCAGGGTTTTCAGCGGTGGTTGCTGATCCATCGACGGGAAGTCGGCACCGGGCTTCATCACGGTCCACTCACGCACCGGCCGCCCGGCCTTCTCTGCACAACGCAATACCTGCTCGCGCCAGTCGTCCATGCTGACCTTCGCCAGGTTGTTGCAGCAGATCAGCACGCCGTTGTCGGCGGTGGTCAGCAGGGCCGGCTTGAGCAGGCTCTGGTAGTCGCGCAGCAGATCGACAGTGCCGAAGGCGCTCTTGGCCCAGGCTGGCGGGTCCAGCAGCACCAAGTCGTACTGGCGCTGTTCCAGGCGCTGATAGCCTGGCAGTTTTTGCCCGCGGCGCTGGCTGATCGGCAGGCCGGCCAGTTGGCGAATGGCCGGGAAGTAATCGGACTGGATAAATTCCATGGTCGGCAACTGCGGGTTGAGTAAGCCGTTCTCCCGACCGACCGCCAGGTTGCCTTCGGCGAAGTCCAGGTTGCAGACCTCGCGCGCGCCGCCGGCGGCGGCGCTGAGGCCGACACCACAGGTGTAGGCGAACAGGTTCAGGACGCTTTTGTGTTTGCTGTGGTCCTTGACCCAGCCCCGAGTGTTGCGCAAGTCGAGGAACAGCAGCGGGTCTTGTCCGGCATGGCGACCACGTACCCGATAGTTCAGGCCCCATTCGTGACCAACCAGGTCTTGCAGGGCGGCTTCGTCGGCGCGGTAGACGATGTCTTCGCGATCGATGCGCGAGTTGCCACGGGAGCGGTCGTTGTAGACCAGCAGGGTGTCAAAACCCAGGTGCTGATTGATTGCTTCGTGCAGTTGCAGCAGCGTCTCGCGTTCCAGCGGCTGGTGGAAACTTTGCACCAGCAATTGCGGGCCGTAGCGGTCGATGGTCAGGCCACCGGCGCCTTCCTGGCTGCCGTGGAACAGGCGATAGCAATCGGTACCTTGCTGGTGCAGTTCGGCGAGCAGGTCCTGGCGTTGATCGAGGGCGGCGCGCAGCGCCTGATTCAAGGAAGACATGCTGGGCGCCTTGCAGGAGGAATTGGGCGCGGGAGTTTAACAGCTTGGAGCGCAACCTGGAGCGAGCTCGCGATGGTCGACAACGATAACGTGTGTTGTCTGAGTGATCGCATGTTCCAGGCGTTTTTCGCGAGCAAGCTCGCTCCTACAGGCCCATCCTTCGCTTAGCGCGTTGAACCGATCCATTACGCACCGCCCAGCGCAGCATCGGCGCGCTGCGATTGACGCTGGCGCGGATCAGCTTGCGTTGCAGCGGGTTCTGGCTGACGCCGAGCATGTCACTGGCCCAGTCCGGCAGCAGATCGATCCCGGCCTGCATCATCAAACTGCCGAAAGGCTTGGCCAGGCGACTGGGAGAGGGGGCGTTCAGCAGCAGGCGCAGGACTTCTCGACTGCGCTCGTCGCACAGCAGTTGTGGACGGATGCGCTTGAGGTAGTCGGCAACTTGCCGTCGTGAACGTGGCACATCCCGGGCGCCCAGGCGTTCGGCGACCAAGGCGATTTCGGCGTAATAGCGATCCTGGTCGGCGTGTGAAAGATGAGGGTTGCGGTAGCGCACGTGCGCGGCGAGGAAGTTGCTGACTTCTGCCACGTGCACCCACGTCAGCAATTCGGGATCGCTGGCGGCGTAGGGGCGTCCATCTGGCGCCGTGCCGGTAACCTGCAGATGGATGGTGCGGACTTTTTCGATCAGCCACTCGGCATCCTGTCGGGAACCGAAAGTGGTGCCGGAGATGAACTGCCCGGTGCGGCGCAGGCGGCCGAGCATGTCTTCGCGAAAATTCGAATGATCCCAGACCCCGGCCAATGCCAGCGGGTGCAGGGCCTGCAGCATCAGGGCGGCGATGCCACCGATCAGCATGCTGCTGAAATCGCCATGGACTTGCCAGCTCACCGAGTCTGGCCCGAACAGCCCGGGGTCGCCCTTGGGGTTTTCCAGGTCGAGTTTGCCCAGGGACAAACCGCTCAGGCTCATGATCTGGGTTTCGATGCGGGTGCGGATGAATTCCATGGTCACTCTGTAATTTTCTGTAGGAGCGAGCCTGCTCGCGATGGACGTTAACGATAACGCGTGTTTCCTGAGTAAACGCGGTGTGTCGGAGTTCATCGCGAGCCAGCTCGCTCCTACAAAAGCCAGCACGTTATTGATTCAGGCGTTTATCGATCAAGCCTTGTACCACGCTCGGGTCAGCCAGTGTCGATGTGTCGCCCAGGCTATCGAGCTCATTGCAGGCGATCTTGCGCAGAATGCGCCGCATGATCTTTCCTGAGCGGGTTTTCGGCAAGGCCGGTGCCCACTGGATCAAATCCGGCTTGGCGAAGCTGCCGATTTCCTGGCTGACGAGGGCCAGCAATTGCTTCTTCAGTTCATCGTTGGTTTCGACGCCGTTCATGGGCGTGACGAAGACATAGATGCCCTGGCCCTTGATGTCGTGGGGGTAACCGACTGCAGCGGCCTCGGCGATGCTTTCGTGCAGTACCAGGGCGCTTTCCACTTCGGCGGTGCCGATGCGGTGGCCGGACACATTGATCACATCGTCGATTCGCCCGGTGATCCAGTAATCGCCATCTTCATCGCGCCGCGCGCCGTCGCCAGTGAAGTAATAACCGGGATACGGCTTGAAATAGGTGTCGATCATGCGTTGCGGGTCGCGATAGACGCTGCGGATCTGTGCAGGCCAGCTGGATTTTATGGCGAGTACACCGCTGCCGGCACCTTTGATTTCCTTGCCCAGCTCGTCGAGCAGCACCGGTTGCACACCGAACATCGGTTGCGTGGCGCAACCGGGTTTTATCCGCTGTGCGCTGACCAGGGGGCTGAGCATGATGCCGCCCGTTTCGGTCTGCCACCAGGTATCGACGATCGGGCAGCGCTCTTCGCCGACCTCATGGAAGTACCACTCCCACGCTTCCGGGTTGATCGGTTCGCCAACGGTACCGAGCAATCTGATGCTTTGGCGCGACGTTTCCTTCAACGGCTCGGGACCTTCGCGCATCAGGGCGCGCAGGGCGGTGGGGGCGGTGTAGAAGATGTTCACCTTGTGTTTGTCGATCACTTGCCAGAAACGCGACGTGCTCGGGTAGCTCGGCATGCCTTCGAAGATCAGCGTGGTTGCGCCGTTGGCCAGCGGGCCGTACACGATGTAGCTGTGGCCGGTGACCCAGCCGACGTCGGCGGTGCACCAGAAGATTTCGCCGTCGCGGTAGTCGAGCACGTATTTGAAGGTCATCGCCGCTTGTAGCAGGTAACCGCCGGTGGTGTGCAGCACGCCTTTGGGTTTGCCGGTGCTGCCGGAGGTGTAGAGGATGAACAGCGGGTCTTCGGCGTCCATTGGTTCGGGTGGGCAATCGTCGCCGACGTCGCGCAGCGCCTGGTGATACCAGAGGTCGCGGCCTTCAACCCAATTCACCTGGTTCTGGGTACGCTCGACCACGATCACGCTGCTGACGCCTGGACAACTTTGCAGGGCCTTGTCGACGTTGTTTTTGAGCGGCACGAATTTACCGCCGCGCACGCCTTCGTCGGCGGTGATCACGGTGCGGCAGTCGGCGTCGAGGATCCGGTCACGCAGCGAGTCCGGGGAGAATCCGCCGAACACCACCGAATGCACAGCGCCGATGCGCGTGCAGGCGAGCATTGCATAGGCTGCTTCGGGGATCATGGGCATGTAGATGCAGACCCGATCGCCTTTCTTCACGCCACGGCTTTTGAGCACGTTGGCCAGGCGGCAGACGTAGTGATGGAGTTTTTTGTAGGTGATTTGCGTGGATTCGGCAGGGTCGTCGCCTTCCCAGATGATGGCAACCTGATCGCCGCGTTTCTCCAGGTGGCGGTCGATGCAGTTGACGCTGACGTTCAATTTTGCGCCGGCAAACCAGCTGGCTTCACCGGTTTTCAGGTTGTAGCGCTGGACGGTGTCCCACGGTTTGCTCCAGTCGAGAAAACGCGTGGCCTGTTCGGCCCAGAACGTACTGGGGTGTTCGATGGATTCGCGGTACAGGCGGTGGTAGTCGTCTTGACTCAGTTGTGCAGCCCGGCGGACGGCATCGGCTTTGGGGAACGTGCTGATATCGAACATGACGGTTCCTTATGCTTGTTTTGCGACAAGGATAAAGATGCGCCGAGTGACCAATGGGTTCAAGTCGTACACAAAACAACTGAGGGAGCGAGCAGGCTCGCTCCCTCAGTTGGTAGCAGGCTTTTTCAGCTTATCCGCGGTGACGGCCGCGGAAATAGTTGATCAGCCCTTGGGTCGAGGCGTCCTCGGCCGGGGTTTCTTCGCTGCCGACCAGGCGGTTGTAGACACCTTTGCCCAGCTCTTTGCCCAGCTCCACGCCCCACTGGTCGAAGGCGTTGATGCCCCAGACCACGCTCTGCACGAAAACCTTGTGTTCGTACATCGCCACCAGTGCGCCGAGGCGACGCGGGCTGATGCGCTCGACCACCAGGGTGTTGCTCGGACGGTTGCCCGGGATCACCTTGTGCGGCGCAAGCTTCTGCACGTCCGCTTCGCTCATGCCTTTGTCACGCAACTCGGCCTGGGCTTCCGGCAGGGTCTTGCCGAGCATCAGCGCCTGGCTTTGCGACAGGCAGTTGGCGTACAGCCACTGGTGGTGGTCGGACACCGGGTTGAAGCTGACGATCGGCACAATGAAGTCCGCCGGGATCAACTGGGTGCCCTGGTGCAGCAGCTGGTGATAAGCGTGCTGGCCGTTACAGCCAACGCCACCCCAGATAACCGGGCCGGTGTCGGTGGACACGGGTTTGCCGTCCTGGCGCACGCTCTTGCCGTTGGATTCCATGTCCAGCTGTTGCAAGTGCTTGGTGATGTTACGCAGGTAGTGGTCATACGGCAGGATCGCGTGGCTTTGCGCGCCCCAGAAGTTGCCGTACCACACGCCGAGCAAGGCCAGCAGCACCGGCATATTCTGTTCGAAGGGGGCGGTCTGGAAATGCTGGTCCATGGTGTAGGCACCGGACAGCAGT
>NZ_JBKFTN010000028.1:0-68832 GCF_050432945.1 Pseudomonas sp. 18173 | reverse complement strand
GGATGCCGGGTTAGCCGCGTACGGCCATGGATGGCCGATCGCGGCGGGCCCACGGAGCAGGACCGGAGCGAGGGCATGCCGAGCTTAGGCGAGGCACCGAACGTCAGGGGCAAGAGCCCTTGGTTACTTGGGGCTTTTCCAAGTAACCCGCTGTAAAAGCGGAACCGTTAGTGGCCGTGACCACAACAACGGATATGTACACAAAAAAAACGTCGCCAACCACAAAGCCTTCGCGAGCAGGCTCGCTCCCACAGGGGGAGTTGTCGATTCATCCACCACACTCGTCATGGCGGCCCACGGCAGTAGAGTCCCTGCCGTATCGGCTACGCCACCACCCGATAACACGGCACATACGCCGCGCCGCCCGGCAACTTCATGCGGTGCTGGGCGACGAAGGCTTTGAGCAGCAGGTCCAGCGGCTGCATGATCGCCGCGTCGCCACGGATCTGGTACGGCCCGTGTTCTTCGATCAGGCGGATGCCCTTGTCCTTGACGTTGCCGGCGACGATGCCGGAGAACGCGCGGCGCAGGTTGGCCGCCAGTTCATGGGCTGGCAGGTCGAGGCTGAGTTTCAGGTTGGCCATGTTTTCGTGGGTCGGGTCGAACGGGCGCTGGAAGCCTTCGTCGATTTTCAGCAGCCAGTTGAAGTGGAACGCATCGTTGCGCTCGCGACGGAACTGCTTGACCGCCTTGAGGCCCTGGGTCATTTGCCGCGCCACTTCGGCCGGGTTATCGATGATGATCTGGTAGTGCTGCTTGGCGGCGTCGCCCAGGGTGGCGCCGACGAACGCGTCCAGTTGTTCCAGGTACGGCGCGGCATGTTTCGGCCCGGTGAGGATGACCGGGAAGGGCAGGCCTTCATTGCCCGGGTGCATCAGGATGCCGAGCAGGTACAGGAACTCTTCGGCCGTCCCGGCGCCGCCCGGGAAGATGATGATGCCGTGGCCGACGCGGACGAAGGCTTCCAGGCGTTTTTCGATGTCCGGCAGGATCACCAGTTCGTTGACGATCGGGTTCGGCGCTTCGGCGGCGATGATGCCGGGTTCGGTCAGGCCCAGGTAGCGGCCGCCGTGGATGCGTTGCTTGGCGTGGGCGATGGTGGCGCCTTTCATCGGGCCTTTCATCACGCCGGGGCCGCAACCGGTGCAGATGTCCAGGCTGCGCAGGCCCAGTTCGTGGCCGACTTTCTTGGTGTATTTGTATTCTTCGGTGTTGATCGAGTGCCCGCCCCAGCACACCACGATCTTCGGCTCGACGCCGGGGCGCAGGGTGCGGGCGTTGCGCAGCAGGTGGAAGACGTAGTCGCTGATGCCCTGGGAGTTGCTCAGGTCGATGCGTTGGCTGTCGAGTTCGTTTTCGGTGTAGACGATGTCACGCAGGGCGCTGAACAGCATTTCCCGGGTGCTGGCAATCATTTCGCCGTCAACGAAGGCGTCGGCCGGGGCGTTCAGCAGTTCCAGGCGTACGCCGCGGTCCTGCTGGTGAATGCGGATTTCAAAATCCTTGTAGGCTTCAAGAATGGTCTTGGCGTTGTCGACATGGGCGCCGGTATTGAGGATGGCCAGGGCGCACTGGCGGAAGAGGGTGTAGGTGCTGCCGGAACCGGCTTCGCTCAATTGCTGGACTTCCCGTTGCGAGAGCGTTTCCAGGCTGCCTTTGGGGCTGACGGAGGCGTTGATAACTTGGCGTTGGGTCATTCAATGATCCTTAAAACGATGTCATTCACACAGCAACTACGAATGGCATCCGAATAATGTGTATTCATGAAAGAAGATGGCACGAACTGCGCGGTCTCGCCATGTCCCCCGCTTGACGATGAAAAGATGAAAAGGGGCCCCAGCATAGCTAAATCCCTCGCAGAGGCGATAATGGCCCGCAGTCTTTTTGCCTCAGATCCCTTTTTACCATTGAAGCCAAGGAAACCCGACGCAATGTTCGAAATCCAGCCGATGAACGCCGAAACCTACCGGCAGCAGACGCGGCGCAGCACGGTGATCATTGCCCTGATCTTTCTGGCGCTGGCGATGGGCCTGTCGACGGCGGCGGTGGCTCTGTTCGGCGCGCCGGGGGGCGACAATCTGCGCTTCAACATCGGTGGCGTGTTTGTCGCGGTGCTGGCGATGGCGGCGCTGATGCGCAAAGTGTTCTGGCACCAGGCATGGATGGCGCCGGCGGTCTACGCCTGGCAACTCAAGCGCAGCCTGATGAGCGTCACCAATGTCATGCATCATGTAACGGCGGCCGTGGAACAGGGTGATCCGGTTGCCATGAAGCTGTTGCGTTTCTACCATTTGGGGCTGAACCAGATGCATCAGCTGGACGGCAACTCCAGTGACCACGGCCAGTTGATCCGCGAAATGGATCAGCACCAGCAACGGATGCAGGCGCTGGGCATCGATACCGGGCAGACGCGGCTGGATCCGGCGTGGCTGGAGGCGTTAAAACAGGCGTCGCGCTAACATCATTGCGCGCCTGGATCAGGCATAGTGAGCAAAAAACGGCGATCAGGAAGGCTCGCCAGGTCACAGGCACTCAGGGAGCACCATGGGACATCCATCGATCAACGATCATATTGAAATGCTCCGGCCAGCGGTGCCCCGGCTCAAGGTCCGCTCGGCGGTGATCCTGCTGGTCGCGGTATGCCTGTCGATGGTGGCTATCGTGATCTGGGAGGCCTGGAGCTCGCGCCAGTACCACCTGCATGACAAGGAAGTGGCGATGTCCAACCTTGCGCAGACCCTGGCTTCACAAGCGCAGGCAACGATCAAGCAGGCCGACACGCTGTTGTTCACACTGGTCGATCGTCTGGAGCACGACGGTATGGATCAGTCCCGGCTGGCGCCATTGCTCAATGCCCAGCGCAGTCAGTTGAGCCAGCTCCATGGCCTGTTCGTTTTCGACGAAAAAGGCCAGTGGGTCGCCAATTCCAATGGTGCCGGCCAAACCGGCGTCAATAACGCCGACCGCGAATACTTCATCTTCCATCGCGACAACCCCGGCCGCGGGCCGCATATCGGGCCGTCGATCAGGAGCCGTTCGAGCGGGGAATGGATCATGACGGTATCGCGCCGGGTCAATCATCCCGATGGCAGCTTTGCCGGCGTGGCACTGGCGTCGATCTACCTCAGTCATTTCCTGCAACTCTACGACAGCATCGACATGGGCAGTAACGGCGTGATCAACCTGATCGCCGACAATGCCAGCATTGTCATTCGCAGACCCTTCAAGGAGGCGGATATCGGCACCAGCCTCGCCAAAAGCCCGTTGTTCACCCAGTTGTTGCCCAAGGGCGATGCGGGCACGGCCACGATCACGTCGGTCATCGACGGTGTCGAGCGGGTAACGGGGTATCGCCGGGTCGAGGGTTATCCGCTGATCATTTTTGCCGCGTTGAACAAGGATGAAGTGCTGGCCAGCTGGCGCCGGGAAACCTTGCTCAGCGCCTGCATCGTCACGCTGCTGCTGAGTGTTCTCGGGGTGCTGGGGTTTCGCCTTATCAAGTTGATGCGGCAGCAGAATCTGGCGCAGGTCGAGTTGCTGGACACCCAGGACAAGCTCCTGGAGGTCAACCGCAACCTCGAAGGCCTGGCGCTCAAGGATGCCCTGACGGGCCTGGCGAACCGGCGTCAGCTCGACGCGTTCATCGATGCCGAAATGGGGCGTGCCCGGCGCAGCCAGGCGGAGTTGGCGCTGCTGATGATTGATGTCGACCATTTCAAACCGTTCAATGACCGCTACGGCCACCTGGCCGGTGACGAGTGTTTGCGCAAGGTCAGTGCGATCATCACGGACAACATCAAGCGCCCCGGCGACCTGGCCGCCCGTTACGGTGGCGAAGAGTTTGCCGTGGTGCTGCCCGGCACCGACTACGTGGGGGCGTTTCTGGTGGCGGAAAAAATCCGCCGCGCGGTGCTGCAGGCCGGCATCGCCCACAGCGACAGCCCGGAAGGCGGCGTGACCGTCAGCGTTGGCGTGTGTGCCAGCAATGCCGCTTCCCATATCCGCCCCGACGACCTGATTGGTGCGGCAGACAAGGCGCTGTACGTGGCCAAGGCCAGTGGGCGCAACATGAGCGTGATCGCCAACTGAGCGTCAGGTGTCAGGCAAACCGGTCCGTACCCTGCACCAGCCGGGTGGCCAGGTGGGGCTTTTCCAGCTGCTCCAGCCACCAGCCCAGGGCGCGCCCGTCATGGTCGCCGCGCCAGCCGGCGTACAGGATGTTCGGTTCGCGCGGGTCGGCCATCGGCTTTTCAACCAGCGTGCCGTTTTTCAGCAGCGAGCCAACCCGGTGTCGCGGCAGCCAACCCACCCCCAGCGCATTGCACTGGGCGAGGATTTTTGCGTGCATGGTCGGCACGGCCAGCACCGCTTGTCCCCCGGTGACGCCATAGGTGCTGCCCTCGGTGATTCTGGACGAATCGGCCACCACAATCGCCCGGTGCTGCGCGACCATGGCCCGGGTAATCGGGCCTTTGGCCTTGGCCAGAGGGTGTTTGGGCGACACGGCAAACACCCATTCCATTTCCCCCAGTTGCATCCAGCGCAAGGACGATATCGCCGGAGGCTCGTTGGTGGCGCCGATGATCAGGTCCGCGCGGCCTTCGCGCAGGGCTTCCCAGACGCCTTTGAGCACTTCCTGGGTGATGCGCAGCGGCACGCCCGATTGCAGCGCATCGAACTGGTCTATCACCGGGATCAGGGTTTCGAACTCCAGCAGTTCGTCGGTCACGATCCACAAACGACTCTCCCAGCCGTTGGCGACTTGCCGGACCCGCTGGGTCAGGCGCGAAACGTCCTGCATCAGCCGCGCCGCTTCGTTGACCAGCAACTCGCCCGCCGGGGTCAGTTGCAAACGGTAGCGGCGGCGGTCGAACAGCAAGGCATCGAAACGCTCCTCCAGTTGCCGCGCCGCATAGGACACGGTCGACGGCGCCTTGCCCAGGTGGGCCGCCGCCCGCGACAGGCTGCCGGTTTCGCGGATGGCCTCGAGCAGGGCCAGGTCTTCGGTCGACAGCATGTGTTCAGTCCTTGGCGGGTGGTTGAAGATTCAGGCGGTCCATTGGCGGATCAATCGAAGATAGACCAGCACGTTGATCAGCAACACCACGGCGCCCAATCCCAACTGGATGCCGGGTGTCAGGCCGGCGGGATAGATGACTGGCCAGAGGTAATTCTCGATGAATCCACCACCGTAGCCGGTTTGCCCGGCCGCGTGACGCATGCGGTTTTCCCAGTCGGTCAGCGGGCAGGGCAAGTGGAAGAATTCCACCGCCATACCCCACAACGCTGCGGGCGGATGCCACCAGACCAGGTGGCGCCATTTGAGCACCAGCAATCCGCCGAACAACACGAACACAATGAACAACAAGTGAAACAGCATCAGCCCGTCGGCGGCGATTCGGTACAGCATGTCGGTGCCCCTGAAGGCTGAACGAATCGCTCCATGGTACCCGGACCGGCGGCGGGCGCTCTATCGATTGTCGCGGCCCAATGCGCTGAGCACGCCTTTCAAACGCAGGGTCATCGCTTCACTGCTGCGTTGCATCGGCGCACGCAGTTCGTCACCGATCAAGCCTTCCAGGGCCAGCGCGGTTTTCACCGGGGCCGGGTTGGGTTCCAGGAACAGGCTGTTGATCAGCGCCAGCAAGCGGAAAAACGTGGCGCGGCCGTCCGCCAGGCGGTTGTCGCGGATCTGCCGGTGCAACTGCACGAACAGTTCGGGATGGACATGCGCCGATGCGGCAATCGCGCCCTTGGCGCCCAGGCACAGGGCATTGAAGATCTGGTTGTCTTCACCGCACAGCACATCGACATGGCCGCTTTCGAGCAGGGCGAGGGTGTTGGAAAAATTGCCGCCGCAATCCTTGATGGCAACGATGCGCGGGTGGGCGACGATGTTGAGCAGGGTTGCCTGTTCGAAGGTGGCGCCGGTCCGGTAGGGGATGTCGTAGAGGATCAGCGGAACGCTGGAGGCATCGGCGACCGTGCGGAAAAACGCTTCCAGGCCCGCCTGGGAAGGGCGGATGTAATACGGCGCCGGCACCAGCAGGCCAGCCACCGGGCGCTTGAGGATCTCGCTCTGGAACTGCAACAACTCGGTCAGGTTGTTACCGGCCAGGCCCATGACCACCTGTTGCGCTGGCGCCTGTTCCAGCACCGCATCGAGCACCGCCAGTTGCTCATGTTTGCCCATCGCCGCCGGTTCGCCGGTGGTGCCGCAAACGATGAGGCCGTCGACGCCTTTTTCCAGCAGATGGCTGACCAGCCGCCGCAAGCCGACGAAATCGATGGCACCGTTGTGGAACGGTGTGACCAGTGGAACCCAGATACCTTGAAACGCGGACATGCACTTTCTCCTGATGGTTGACCGATTTCGTCACCGTCAGGAGCGTGGAAGGAGAGTAAGCAAAGGGAGGGTGGTCCGTCGCGCTCAATGTCCTGTCAGCTCATCTGACGGGACAGCGCGCCCCGGTCACATGAGCGACTGTTTCTTCGATTTGAGGGCGTGCGCAACGCAACCTTGCGCCTTGGCAATCAAGCCAAAGACGGAAAAGTTGAAGTTGAAGGTTGCGGACATACTTGCTTACACCCTGAGTGAGGCGCCCAGTTTTAAAAGCCGGCGCGCCGTTTGTCAATCACGAAAATCAGCGAACTCGGCACGCATCCGCCCCTTGTGCTTGGCCTTGTAGAGCAACTGATCGACCTGCTCGACGAATTCCAGCGCCGTGGCATGCACTGACGCGGCGGTGGTGCCGACGCCCAGGCTGACGCTCAGCAGGTTCGACACGTTCGAGAACTCATGGGGGATCTGCTGCTGGCGAATCAGGTGCAGGCATTTGTGCGCCACCAGCCTTGCGGACTCGGCATCGCTTTCCGGGAGTAGCCAGACGAATTCTTCTCCGCCGATCCGGGCGATGAAGTCCCGTGGACGGTTCGCGGCCAGGGACAGGGTTTGCGCAACGCGGCGCAGGCATTCGTCGCCCTTGATGTGGCCGTAATGGTCGTTGTACTGCTTGAAGTAATCGATATCCAGCACGATCACCGACAATGGCAAGCCGGTGCGCTGGGCATTGGACCACTCGCGCTCAAGCACCGTGTCGAACATGCGCCGGTTGGCGATGCCGGTCAGGCCGTCCTGGAAGGAGTACTCTTCGAGCTGTTTTTGCAGGCGGATCAGGTGTTCTTCGGTTTTCTTGCGCTCGCTGATATCGAACATGAAACCCACCAGCGCTTCGACTTCGCCGTCCTTGCGCACCACGTGCACCACATCGCGAATCCACACGTACTCGCCGCTGTCGGTCAGCGCCCGATAGTCCGCCTCGTGATCGACACCGGCC
Source organism: Pseudomonas sp. 18173 (assembly GCF_050432945.1). Taxonomy (NCBI): domain Bacteria; kingdom Pseudomonadati; phylum Pseudomonadota; class Gammaproteobacteria; order Pseudomonadales; family Pseudomonadaceae; genus Pseudomonas; species Pseudomonas sp. 18173. Next base: position 61,495 of record NZ_JBKFTN010000028.1, on the reverse strand, counting down.
CGCGATTGCGAGACGCAGAAATCCACCACGTAGTCGCGATCATCGGGGTGCATGCGCTCGACCCAGTCGTTGACCGAGGTCCAGCTGTCCTGCTTCCAGCCCAGCAGCTCCTCGATCTGTGGCCCGATGTAGCTGAACGTCATGGTTTTCCAGTCGATGCGCCAGGGAATCGCCCGGGTTGACTCAAGCAGGGTTTTATAAACGTCGCTATCGGTTTCGACTGAAGTCATGAAGGGCCTGCCTCGATGAAAATGCAGCGCCATCATGTTGCTACCACTTTGTTGAAGCAAGCGGGCAGCCGATGAATGGCACGCAGTCGTGTCAGTGAGCAAGATTGTTCAAGCCATTGGCCGCCACAGCTGGCAAAGTCTGGGGTCTTTCCCTGTCTGTAGAACGTCATGTCCAATTCAATGATGCCGCGCAGTGCCTTTCTGCGCGGTGCCGCGGCGATCATGCCGCTGTCCCTGGCCACCGCGCCCTGGGGCTTGCTGGCCGGTTCCATGGCCATCGAGGCCAATCTCACGCCCCTGCAAGGCCAGGGGCTGTCGAGCATTGTGTTTGCCGGCGCCGCGCAACTGGTGGCCATCGGCATGCTCAAGGGCGGAGCCGGGATTTTTTCGATTCTGCTCACCACGTTGCTGCTGACCTCCCAGCACCTGCTGTACGGAATGAGCATGCGTTCGGTGATTTCTCCGTTGCCGGGGCGCTGGCGTGCGGGATTGGGTTTTTTGCTCACCGATGAGTTGTTCGCCCTGACCAGCCAGCACGACAAGCAGCAATTCAACCGTTGGTACGCCTTGGGTGTGGGCCTGACGTTCTACATCGCCTGGAACCTGTTCACCCTGGCGGGCATTGTGCTTGGCAGCAGCATTCCGGGGCTTGAACACCTGGGCCTGGATTTCTCCATTGCGGCCACCTTCATTGCCCTGATCACTCCGGTGGTCCGCAACGTGCCGACGGTGGTGTGCGTGGCGGTATCGCTGTTCTGCTCGGTGTTGTTCAGCTACTGGCAATGGGGCTCGGCGCTGGTGCTCTCGGGTCTGGCGGGCATGACCGCCGGGTTTGTCTGCAATAAATTCTACGGTGGACGCACATGATGGTCTGGGCAGTGATTGTCGGCATGGGCGTGTTGGTGTTCCTCAACCGCTATGTTTTTCTCGAGCCGCGACTGCCGGTGCGCCTGAGCAGCAATGCCCGGCAATTCCTCGGCTTTGCCGTGCCGGGCATGTTGACCGCGATCTGCGGGCCAATTGTGTTCATGCCGGAGAAACAGCTGAACCTGCAGTGGGACAACCCTTACCTGATCAGCTCACTGGTCGCCGTCGGCCTGGTGCTCTACACCCGCAATACCTTGCTCAGCATGCTGTTGAGCATGGGCTTCTTCTTTTTGCTGCGCTGGTGGCTGTGAGCCGGTCGACGCAAACTGTTCTACGCTTAAAGTGGATGACCGATCCCTTCAGGAAGAGAGGTGAACATGGCCAATGACCCCAAGCGTCCGGATCTGGAAGAGGAAGAGGACGAACCCACGGAAGAAGAGATTGAGCAGCAGAAGCGTTCGGTACCGGACTGGAAGCATCCTGACGACGGCAAGGAACTTTCGGAGCCTGACCGCAAGTTCTGAGCGGCACGCCCCTGTTGTAGGAGCGAGCTTGCTCGCGATGGACGTTAACGATTACGCGTATTTACTGGTTAAACCCGGCGCCCTTGAGTCCATCGCGAGCAAGCTCGCTCCTACAGCAGCGTGACGTCAGTGAGCGGGGCTTTGTCGTGTAACGTTCTGAAGTTTCAATTTGTATACGCAGCGTCCGTGATTGATCCGTTCAAGGAACTTCCTTGATCAGCGCGGCGCCCTGGTTCCTGACATTGCCAACGGCCTTGTCGACCTTGTACCACTCGAATACGTCACTGACCTCGCCCTGGGACAGCGCCATTTCCTCGGCTCGTTCCTTGGGTGTGGCCGGATCCAGCCATTCCCGCGCCAGCTCGGGCGAGAACACCACCGGGCGTCGGTCATGCACGTCCAGCAGACCGCCGGCGCTGTCGGCCGTGAGGATGACGAAACCGTCGTGCTCCCGGTGCGGGGCTCCACCGATGGGGTACTGGCCGATGGCCGCGCAAAAAGCCGGTGCTCGGTTGCGTCGCCGAATCAGCCACGGTTGTTTGTTGCCATCACCGTCGTCGACCCATTCGAACCAGTTATCAATCGGACAGATCGCGCGATGCGGCCAGATCGCCCGGAAGTACGGGCCGTGGGCGACTTTCTCGACCCGGGCATTGATCGGCGCCACGCGATCCGTCGCCCAGTGCGGGCGCCAACCCCAGCGCACGGCGTCGGCGTGCAGCCGCTCATTCTCCAGGTGCAACAGGGCGAGTTGCGTGGTGGGCGCGGCGTTATAGTGCGCCAGGGGTTCGTTGCCGACGCGGTTGACCAGCGCGTCGGGGATGCTCAGCACCGCCACGAAGTCGTGAATTCCACGGTATTGCGACAGTCGTCCGCACATGACCTGACACTCTGCTTGAGCGTTTTTTTCAGTTTAGCCGGTGGCGACGAAACGGGCAGGGCAAGCGCAGGAACCAATCTCTGTGTACCTTATCCAACCTCGGCTCGCCGTCTCGATGCGGGCTGACGACGGATGAACGGGCGAAGGAATCCTGCCAGTTGAAGTATCGACCGTGATGATCTGGCCCAAGGCAAATGATGAAACAGTTGTTCAAGTGTTTAACGGTGTGCGCCCTGGCAGTGGGTCTGCTGGGTTGTATCGCAGCACCGATTGAAATGACTGCGCAGACCGAACAGCGTTTGCGCGAGCAACCCCCCATCCGGTTCCTGCTGACCTTCGATGACGGCCCCAGCGCATCGGGCTGGTGGAATCCGACTGTCACCGTGCTTGAGAGCCTGGCGCAAAACCCGCTGCAACCGGGCATCAAGGCCGTGTTCTTCGTGCAGACCCGTGCGCCGCGAGCCGGCGGCAGCGCGTTGGGTCGGGACATCATGCGGCGCGAACACGCCGAAGGTCACATTCTGGGTTTCCACACGGCGACGCCCTGGCACACCAATCATCGCTCGCTGGAGCCGCAAGAGCTGGAACAGGCCCTGACCGATGGCAGCGCCGACATCGCGGCGATCACCGGTGCCCCCCCGATCCTGCTGCGCCCGCCATTCTGGAACTACGACAAACGCACGTTCGCCGCCTACCAGCTGCATGGCCTGCATGTACTGCTGACGGACTTGAGTGCCAATGACGGCAAGATCTGGGGCTTCAACGCCAGCCCCCGACGCCGGTCGCACATGCTGCGCTCGATGTCTGAAGTACGCGAACGCATTGCCCGCGGTGAGTTGCCAGTGGTCGATGGCGTGATTCCGGTGGTGGTGACCTTCCACGACCTCAACCGTTATACCGCGCGGCATACCCGCGAATACCTGCAGATCCTGCTCGACAGCGCCCGGGAGACCGGGGTGAAAACCGCGGACAAGCCGTTTTACGACAATCAGGACGCATTACAGCGGGCCGCCATGGCGCGAACCGTGCGCGACGGATCACAGCCGGTCGAGTTGCCGGGGTTCTGGAACTGGATCTGGGGGGGCAATTCCCACTGAGTGGTCGGAAATGCGAGGGGGATAACAAAATTGACGGCAATTTACTGGCGCAAAATCGGCAAAGTGTAACTATGCTGATACGGATCCAATCGAACTCACTGTTGCCCGAGGGACCGGCCATGCTTCCGATTTCAGTACTTTGCAACATCGTAGAGTCTGGTTTCGAGCCGCTGTCGTGTGAATGCACGGAGAGTCTCGGACTGCTGCGCATCGAAGTCTTCGACCCTGTCACCGGGCGGGTGGAGCTGCTGGTCAGCGGCGTTTCGACAGCCGAACTGACCAGCGTGCGGGCCATCTCCGATTTTGTCGGCGAGTTGCGTACCGAGATGAAGGCAGGGCGCCGGGCCTTTGCGGGCTGATCTTCATCAGCTTCGCGGCTGCAGTTCATCAATCATCCGCAGGCAATGATTCAACCCCGGCGACACATCGCCCACCCGTCGGCTGAGAATGATCGGCGAGGTCGCGTTGTCTTCCAGCAGCGGGGTGAAGCCGATGTCGTCGCGGTGCAGCAATTGCACCGAGGCCGGCACCAGCGTGACCCCAATGCCTGCCCCCACCAGTCCGATTGCCGTTTGCAGCTCGTTGGTCCATTGCGCAACGTGAATACTCACGCCATAGGACTCAAACAGGGCAATCACATGGTCGGCGTAACTCGGCCGTGGATTGCCGGGATACAGCACGAAGGGTTCCCTGGCCAGTTCCCGCAGGCTGATGGGGCCTGCGAGCAACGGGTGCCCGGCGGGCAGGGCGGCGACCAGGCGGTCTTCGGTGAGCACGGTCTGGACGATGGCCGGGTCGTCGATACGGATTCGCCCGAAACCGATGTCGATGCGCCCGGTCTTCAATGCCTGCACCTGTTGCAGGGTGGTCATTTCCGACAGGCCCAGCTCCAGCTCCAGCGGCTCGCCACTGCGTAACCGTCGGATCAGTTCCGGCAGCACGCCATACAGTGTCGAGGGCGCAAAGCCGATGCCCAGCCAGGTTTTTTCACCCAGGCCGATACGCCGCGTGTTGTCGCAGACCTTGTTCAGTTGTTCGAGCAGGGCGGTGGAGTGCTCATGGAAAAACCGCCCGGCGTCAGTCAACTTCAACGGTCGGCCGCGCTCCAGCAGCATCACCCCCAATTCATCCTCCAGTTGCTGGATCTGCCGGCTCAACGGCGGCTGGGCAATGTGCAGGCGCTCGGCGGCGCGAGTGAAGTTGAGGGTTTGAGCCAGCACCTGAAAGTAACGCAGGTGACGCAGTTCCATGGAGCCTCCGGAATTTCAATTGAATACCTTTAAGGTATCAAGCCAGACCAATTCTATATTGGCCGCCCGGAAAAAGCCGTATGAGAATCCGACTCAGAACTTCAAGAACCTGACGGGTATCGAAATGCTAGCAACCGCCATTGAGTCGATCGAGACGATCATCGTCGATCTGCCGACCATCCGCCCGCACAAGCTGGCGATGCACACCATGCAGAACCAGACCCTGGTGATCATTCGCGTGCGTTGCGCCGACGGCATCGAAGGCATCGGCGAATCCACCACCATCGGTGGCCTGGCCTACGGCAATGAAAGCCCGGACAGCATCAAGACCAACATCGATACGCACTTCGCACCGTTGTTGATCGGCCAGGACAGCGGCAACGTCAACGCCGCCATGTTGCGCCTGGAGCGCAGCATCCGTGGCAATACGTTTGCCAAATCCGGTATCGAAACCGCGCTGCTCGACGCCCAGGGCAAACGCCTCGGCCTGCCGGTCAGCGAATTGCTCGGCGGCCGTGTTCGCGACTCGCTGCCCGTGGCCTGGACCCTGGCCAGCGGTGACACCGAAAAGGACATCGCCGAAGCGGAAAAAATGCTCGACCTGCGCCGCCATCGCATCTTCAAACTGAAGATCGGTGCCGGTGAGGTCAATCGCGACCTGGCCCACGTAATAGCCATCAAGAAAGCCCTGGGTGATCGCGCCAGCGTGCGGGTCGACGTCAACCAGGCGTGGGACGAAGCCGTCGCGATACGCGCCTGCCGAATCCTCGGCAGCAACGGCATCGACCTGATCGAACAGCCGATCTCGCGCAACAACCGCGCCGGCATGGCCCGCCTGAACGCCATGAGCCCGGCGCCGATCATGGCCGACGAATCCATCGAATGCGTGGAAGATGCGTTCAACCTGGCCCGCGAAGGCGCGGCCTCGGTGTTCGCCCTGAAAATCGCCAAGAACGGTGGCCCGCGCGCCGTGCTGCGCACCGCCGCCATCGCTGAAGCGGCCGGCATCGCCCTGTACGGCGGCACCATGCTCGAAGGCGGCCTGGGCACCATGGCTTCGGCCCATGCCTTTGTCACCCTGAACAAACTGGCGTGGGACACCGAGCTGTTCGGCCCGTTGCTGCTGACCGAAGACATTCTCAGCGAACCGCTGGTGTATCGCGATTTTGAACTGCACGTGCCGAACACGCCGGGCCTGGGCCTGAACCTGGATGAAGAGCGCCTGGCGTTCTTCCGTCGTGACAAGACCACTCATCAAGCCTGAGGAGAGCATTATGCTGTTCCACGTAAAAATGACCGTGAACCTGCCGGTCGACATGAACCCTGAAGCGGCCGCCAGGCTCAAGGCTGACGAAAAGGCCCTGGCCCAGCGCCTGCAAGAGCAGGGCAAGTGGCGCCACCTGTGGCGCATCGCCGGGCACTACGCCAACTACAGCGTGTTCGATGTCGACAGCGTCCAGGAACTGCATGACCTGCTGATGCAATTGCCACTGTTCCCGTACATGGCCATCGAAATCGACGCGATGTGCCGGCATCCTTCTTCCATCCGTGACGACGACCGCTGAGCCAAGCCTGCTCAACTCGCTACGCTAATAATTACAAGATGAGGAACCCTGCAAAATGAACGTCAAGATTTCCCACACTGCCGAAGTCCAGAAGTTTCTCGAAGAGGCCAGCGGCCTGCTCAATGACGCCGGCAACCCACGGACCAAGGCGCTGGTCTACCGCATCCTGCGTGACTCGGTGAACATCATCGAAGACCTGGCCGTGACCCCGGAAGAATTCTGGAAGGCCGTCAACTACCTCAACGTACTGGGTGCGCGCCAGGAAGCCGGGCTGGTGGTGGCCGGTCTGGGCCTGGAGCATTACCTCGACCTGCTGATGGACGCCGAAGACGAACAGGCCGGCAAGTCCGGCGGCACGCCGCGTACCATCGAAGGCCCGTTGTACGTGGCGGGCGCGCCACTGTCGGTGGGCGAAGCACGCCTTGACGATGGTATCGATCCGGGTGTGACCCTGTTCATGCAAGGCCGCGTGTTCAACACCGCTGGCGAACCCCTGGCAGGCGCCGTCGTCGACGTCTGGCACGCCAACACCGGCGGCACCTACTCGTACTTCGATACCGCGCAATCGGAATTCAACCTGCGTCGCCGTATCGTGACCGACGCGGAAGGCCGCTACCGTTTCCGCAGCATCGTGCCATCAGGTTACGGCTGCCCGCCGGACGGTCCGACCCAGCAACTGCTCGATCAACTGGGCCGTCACGGCCAGCGTCCGGCGCATGTGCACTTCTTCATTTCCGCGCCGGATCATCGCCACCTGACGACCCAGATCAACCTCGACGGCGATCAATACCTGCACGACGACTTCGCCTACGCCACCCGTGACGAATTGATCGCCAAGATCACCTTCAGCGATGATCAGCAGCGCGCGGCGGCCCATGGTGTGAGCGGTCGCTTTGCCGAAATCGAATTCGACTTCACCTTGCAGTCGTCCGCCCAGCCCGAGGAGCAACAGCGCCACGAACGCGTCCGCGCACTCGAGGACTGATTGTCCTGATCCCCTGTAGGAGCGAGCTTGCTCGCGATGGACGTTAACGATGACGCTGGAAGCCTGATTCCCCGCGGCGTCCTCAAGTCCATCGCGAGCAAGCTCGCTCCTACAGGGGGGGGCGGTTCTAGACTAGAATGGACCGACGCAACCGATAACAAAAACGAGAGTGACCTGATGATGCAAGCGCAACTGTTGAGTCAGCGCAGCCGGGTGTTCGACCAGGCCGACCCTTATGCGGTGTCGGGCTACGTCAATCAGCACGTCGGCAACCATTGCATCCTCATGCCCCGTACGGGGCGGCCACTGGCCAGTCTCGACCACCGAAAGTTCGCCAGTCTCGACCTGTGCCGTATCAGCTACGGCGCGAGTGTACGGGTGACCTCGGGCGCACTGGAGAACATCTATCACCTGCAAGTGTTGCTGCGCGGCAATTGCCTGTGGCGCGGGCATGGCCAGGAGCATTACTTCGCCCCCGGCGAACTGCTGCTGATCAACCCCGACGATCCGGTGGACCTGACGTACTCCGACGATTGCGAAAAATTCATCCTGAAGATTCCCACCCGGTTGTTCGAGTCGGTTTGCGATGAGCAGCGCTGGCAGTATCCGGGGCAGGGCGTACGGTTCCTGGAGAACCGCTATCAATTGGGCGAGCTGGAAGGTTTCGTCAACCTGCTGGCGATGATTTGCCAGGAAGCGGAGGCCACCGAGCAGATTCCCAGGGTGCAGGAGCATTACGCCCAGATCATCACCAGCAAGATGCTGAGCCTGATGAAAACCAACGTCAGCCGCCTCGAACCCGGTTCCCGGGCCGCCACCTTCGAAGCCATTGCCGACTATATCGCGAGCAATCTCAAGCGGGACATCGACAGCGAGGAACTGGCGCGCCAGGCGCACATGAGCTTGCGCTCGTTGTATGGCCTGTTCGAACGCAACGCCGGCCTGACGCCGAAAAACTACCTGCGCCAGAAGCGTCTGGAACGCATCAACGCCTGCCTCAGCGACCCGACCTGCAACGTGCGCAACATCACCGAAGTGGCCATGGACCATGGCTTCCTGCATCTGGGCCGGTTTTCCGAGAGCTACCGCAAACAATTCGGCGAATTGCCGTCCGATACCCTCAAGCGCCGGCATTGACCGGGGGCCTTCATACGACTTGCGCAGCCGCCTCGAAAACCTGTGGGAGCGGGCTTGCCCGCGAAGAGGGAGTGTCAGTCGGCATTGACCTTGCCTGACACACCGCCTTCGCGGGCAAGCCCGCCCCCACAGGTTCCGAGTATTGATGGATGTGCATGTCGGCAAACCTGGCTTCTACAAAAAATCCCCTTGCACAAAACGGATAAAGGTCTGCACCCCGCGGATATTCCCACCTGATCCCCCGTCCTAGCATGACCCCTGCCTGAACAATAACAATGGAGGCGGCGGCCATGACCCTGCGACCCGAATATTTGCATTCCCTGCTTGAAGACGATCCCGAGCAGGGCCTCTATCGCTGCAAGCGCGAGATGTTCACCGACCCCCGGTTGTTCGATCTGGAGATGCAGCACATCTTCGAAGGCAACTGGCTCTATCTGGCCCACGAAAGCCAGATCCCCAACATCAACGATTTCTACACCACCACCATGGGGCGCCAGTCGGTCTTCATCGCGCGCAACAAGGACGGTGTCCTCAACGCCTTCATCAATGCCTGCAGCCATCGCGGCGCGACCCTGTGCCGGCACAAGTCCGGCAACAAGAGCTCCTACACCTGCCCGTTCCACGGCTGGACGTTCAACAACTCCGGCAAGCTGCTCAAGGTCAAGGATCCGGCGAACGCCGGCTACCCGTCGAGCTTCAACTGCGAAGGCTCCCACGACCTGACCCGCGTGGCGCGTTTCGAGTCCTATCGCGGCTTCCTGTTCGGCAGCCTCAACGCCGATGTACTGCCGTTGGTCGAGCACCTGGGCGAGTCGGCGAAGATCATCGACATGATCGTCGACCAGTCCGCCGATGGCCTGGAAGTGCTGCGCGGCTCTTCCAGCTACATCTACGAAGGCAACTGGAAGCTCACCGCCGAGAACGGCGCCGACGGCTATCACGTCAGCTCCGTGCACTGGAACTACGCGGCCACCCAGAACCAGCGCAAGCAGCGCGAAGCCGGCGACAGCAATCCGACCATGAGCGCCGGCAGCTGGGCCAAGCAAGGCGGTGGTTTCTATTCCTTCGACAAGGGCCACATGCTGCTCTGGACCCGTTGGGCCAACCCCGAGGACCGTCCGCTGTACGAACGTCGCGACGAACTTGCCCGGGATTTCGGCAAGGCCCGCGCCGACTGGATGATCGAGAACTCACGCAACCTGTGCCTGTACCCCAACGTGTACCTGATGGACCAGTTCAGCTCGCAGATCCGCATCGCCCGGCCGATCTCGGTCAACCGCACGGAAATCACCATCTACTGCATCGCGCCCAAGGGTGAAAGCGACCACGCGCGGTCCAGCCGGATTCGCCAGTACGAGGACTTCTTCAACGTCAGCGGCATGGCCACGCCGGACGACCTGGAGGAATTCCGTGCCTGCCAGACCAGCTACCAGGGCAGCGTCACCACCTGGAACGACATGTCCCGTGGCGCCGGGCACTGGATCGAAGGCGCCGATGACGCGGCCAGGGAAATCGACCTGCATCCGCTGCTCAGCGGCGTGCGCACCGAAGACGAAGGCCTGTTCGTGCTGCAACACAAGTATTGGCAGCAAACCATGCTCAAGGCCCTGGCCGCCGAGCAGTCTAAGTTGATCGCCGTGGAGGACGTGCAATGAGCATTTCCTTTGACACCGTGCGCGACTTTCTCTACCGCGAAGCGCGTTACCTCGATGACCGGCAGTGGGACGAGTGGCTGGAGCTTTATGCCCCGGATGCAACGTTCTGGATGCCGTCCTGGGATGACAACGACGAATTGACCGAAGACCCGCAGCGGGAAATCTCGCTGATCTGGTACGGCAACCGCACCGGCCTGGAAGACCGCATCTTCCGCATCAAGACCGAGCGCTCCAGCGCCAGCGTGCCGGACACCCGCACGTCCCACAACATCAGCAACATCGAGCTGCTCGAGCAGGCCGACGGACTGTGCAAGGTGCGCTTCAACTGGCACACCCTGAGTTTTCGCTACAAGACCGTCGACAGCTATTTCGGCAGCAGTTTCTACACCCTCGACGTGCGCGGTGAAAACCCGTTGATCAAGGCCAAGAAAGTGATCCTGAAGAACGACTACGTTCGCCAGGTCATCGATGTTTACCACTTGTGAGGCGGCCGTCATGACCCATTCCATCGCGTTCAATTTCGAAGACGGCGTCACCCGTTTCATCGACGCCAATGCCGGCGAAACCGTGGCCGACGCCGCGTACCGCCAGGGCATCAACATCCCGCTGGACTGCCGCGACGGCGCCTGCGGCACCTGCAAGTGTTTTGCCGAGGCTGGCCAGTACGACCTGGGTGAGGAGTACATCGAAGACGCCCTCAGCCCCGAAGAGGCCGAACAGGGTTTTGTCCTGACCTGCCAGATGCGCGCCCGCAGTGACTGTGTGGTGCGGGTGCCGACGTCCTCGGAAGTCTGCCGTACCCGCCAGGCCAGCTACGACGCGACCATCAGCGCCGTGCGCCAGTTGTCCGACAGCACCATCGCGCTGTCGATCAAGGGCGAGTCCTTGAGCAAGCTGGCGTTCCTGCCGGGGCAATACGTGAACCTGGGGATTCCCGGCAGCGAACAGACCCGTGCCTATTCATTCAGTTCGTTGCAGCGCGATGGCGAGGTCAGCTTCCTGATCCGCAACGTGCCGGGCGGCTTGATGAGCAGTTTCCTCACCGGCATGGCCAAGGCCGGCGACAGCATGCGCCTGGCCGGACCCTTGGGCAGTTTTTACCTGCGTGACATTCGCCGTCCGTTGCTGCTGTTGGCCGGTGGCACCGGGCTGGCGCCGTTCACCGCGATGCTGGAGAAGATCGCCGAGCAGGGCAGCGATCACCCGCTGCATCTGATCTACGGCGTGACCCACGATTTCGATCTGGTGGAGCTCGATCGTCTGCAAGCCTTCGCCGCGCGTATCCCCAACTTCACCTTCAGTGCCTGCGTCGCCAGCCCCGAGAGCCAGCATCCGCTCAAGGGCTACGTGACCCAGCACATCGAGCCCAGGCATTTGAACGATGGCGACGTCGACGTCTACCTGTGCGGCCCGCCGCCGATGGTCGAGGCGGTCAGCAAGTTCATTGGCGAGCAAGGCATCAAGCCGGCGAATTTCTACTACGAAAAATTTGCTGCCAGCGCGGCGTAAATCGCGAAGTGATCGCGAGGGCGTACTGAAATACCGCCCTCGGCAAAAAATCCCCTGTAGGAGCGAGCATGCTCGCGATGGTCGTTAACGATAACGCGCGCTTTCTGAATAGACGCGGCGCTCAGAAGAACTTCGCGAGCAAGCTCGCTCCTACAAGCGTATGGGCATCCGTCGTCACGAGGTACACATGAACAGATTTCACGAAAAAGTCGCACTGATCACCGGCGCAGCCCAAGGCATCGGGCGGCGGGTGGCCGAGCGGATGGCCGCGGAAGGGGCGAAGCTGATCCTGGTGGATCGTTCCGAACTGGTGTTCGAAGTGCAGCAACACCTGGCGCCGGCCAGCCAGGTTCTGGCCCTGACCGCCGACCTTGAGCAATACGAGGAATGCTGCCGGGTGATGCAAACCGCCGTCGAGCGATTCGGTCGTCTCGACGTGCTGATCAACAACGTCGGAGGCACGATCTGGGCCAAGCCGTTCGAGCACTATGAGGCGTCGCAGATCGAGGCCGAGGTTCGCCGTTCGCTGTTCCCGACCTTGTGGTGTTGCCATGCGGCGCTGCCGTTCATGCTGGAGCAGGGCAGCGGGGCGATCGTCAACGTCTCCTCCATCGCCACCCGCAGTCTCAACCGCGTGCCCTACGGTGCGGCAAAGGGCGGGGTGAACGCCTTGACCGCTTGTCTGGCATTCGAAACCGCCGGTCGTGGCGTGCGGGTCAACGCCACTGCGCCTGGCGGCACCGAAGCACCGCCGCGACGCATACCGCGCAACGGTGCCGAGCAGAGTGAGCAGGAAAAACACTGGTACCAGCAGATCGTCGACCAGACCCTCGACAGCAGCTTGATGAAACGCTACGGCACCCTGGATGAGCAGGCGGGGGCTATTCTGTTTCTGGCCAGCGACGAAGCGTCCTATATCACCGGCATGGTCATGCCCGTGGGCGGCGGCGATCAGGGCTGACGCAAGCGACTAACAACCCCATCGGCAATCGGAGACATGATGATGAGTGTCAAACCCACGATCGTGCTGGTCCATGGTTTTTGGGGCGGTGCTGCCCACTGGAACAAGGTCATCGTCAAATTGCTCGGCCGTGGTGACACGCACGTCCGTGCCGTCGAGTTGCCGCTGACCTCCCTGGCCGAAGATGCCGAGCGTACGCGCAAGATGGTCGCCCAGGTGCCGGGGCCGGTGCTGCTGGTGGGGCATTCCTATGGCGGCGCGGTGATCACCGAAGCCGGCGACCAGCCGAATGTGGTGGGCCTGGTGTACATCGCCGCCTTCGCGCCGGACGCCGGTGAAAGCCCCGGTGGCATCACGCAACGGCATTTGCCGGCAGCGGCGGCCAACCTGGCGCCCGACAGTGACGGATACCTGTGGGTCAAGCCCGAGCTCTATCACGAAAGCTTCTGCCAGGACCTGCCGGCGACCGAAGGGTTGGTCATGGGGCTCACCCAGAAAGCGCCGCTGGCCAGCACCTTCGGTGACACCATCAGCAACGTGGCCTGGAAGAACAAACCGTCGTGGTATCAGGTTTCCAGCGCAGACCGGATGATCGCGCCGCAAAACCAGCAATGGATGGCCGAGCGACTGAATGCCCGGGAGATCCTGACCTTGAATGCCAGCCATGCGTCACTGGCGTCGATGCCTGCCGAAGTGGCGGCATTGATCGACAGGGCAGCGACAGCGTTGGCCGAGGGTTAGGGGCCAGGTGCAACCGAAATCGGGAATTTCCAGCGCGACATCTGGTCGGTATTTCACAGAAGGGTGGGTGTAAGGTAAACAAGTCAACCTGAGAACACTGCCCAGGAGGAGGTGACCATGAGCGTTCCGATGTTGAACAAAATGCACATGAACGGTTACGACGTACTCAGCGTGAACAACGGCCCCTGGCGGGTATGCACCCAGGGTGACCGGCTTGGCTCGTTCGACAGTCGAGAAGAGGCGCTGGCGTTTGCGGCAGCCCTGCCGGGCTACAGGGCGCGAGCCACCCGGCCTGCGCGCAGCCACCAGGCCAAATGAAAGCAGGCTTGAAGCCCCGGTCCGCCGGGGCTTTTGCCGTAGGGGGCAGGGTCAGTAGCCGCCACCGCCGCTGCGGACCGGTTCCCGGGCTTTTTGCTGCATGTGGCTCCATTCCGCGCAGGTCATGAAGCTCTTGTGGTCGACCATGCCACGGCCATCGAAGCTGACGTTGTACGGTTGCTGATGGCCGGCCTGAGTCAGCCTGTAGTCAAAGCAGGTACCGGGTTCGATGGTGCGATCGCTGACCGCCAGGGGCTGGCCACCGATTTGCCGGACTTGCTCCTGAGTCATGCCAGTGTTGACTTTCGCGACCAGCGGCTGGTCCTGGTAGATCGAGTTGGTGCTGCAGCCTGCCAACGCGGTCAGTGCAACGACCAGCGTGAATAGAGGCCTGTTCATGGCAGCGCTCCCGCTATTGAGCCTTGTTGCGGCTAATGACCTTGGCTTTCACTTCCTCGGCATAGCCGGACAGTTTTGCTTCATCCCCCTGAAACAATGAACACAGTCTTTTAACGGCTTGTGCGTCGGCTTCGCTCCCGAGCAGGCGCAATTGCTCCTCTATGCGCAGAAGCTCCACGGCCGACCAGCGCAAATCTGACGCAAGCCCTTGCAGATCACGCCGAAGCTGCTGTTCCGATTCGTTAAGCCACATGATGATCTCCTGAATACTGCACTCCGGAATTTTAGACCGGTTTACCGGATGTTGTGTTCGTCTGAATCAGCCGGGCTTCCTTTGGTCGGGGAACTAACCGAGAGAAGCGATATCAATGACAGTCGCCAAATCGTCGGGATGGCTGTACGGACGACGGCAAGCTACATTCACTTATTTCGAATTCAAGGAAGCAGCATGCGGATGTTGATGGGGGGAGTCGTGCTGGCATTGCTGGCCGGGTGTTCGTTGCCGGCATCGCTGGTTCCGGGTGAGCCGAATGTCAGCAAGCACAGCGCGAAGGCGCCAAAAGAATATGCGGCCTGTGTTTTGCCGGCCTGGCAAAAGGTAGTACCGAATACGACCCAGGTGTCGATCTCCAACGGATTCCGGATCACCGCACCCAGCGTGATCACGGCCGACGAAGTGCTGGATATCGTGAAGTACAAGGATGGCAGCCAGGTTTCCCTGTATCAGGGGCCACCCTGGGCCAAATCCGGCGACCTGCGCAAGATCGTTCGCGACTGCCTGTAGGCACGCGAGCGTGAAAAGAACCGGATGCCTGGCGTGCATCCGGTTTTTTTGTGGGTCAGTCTGAAAGGTCGGTCGTCGGGATGAGTTGCTCGCTGCCCTGGGTGGCACTTTTGCGTTCCCGGCGCTCGTTCATCCAGTTTTCCACCTTTGCGCCGAACTCCGCTGGGGCTTTGCGCCCGACTTTCCTGGCGATGTCCAGGATGGTCTGCTGGGCGAGGGCCTCTTCCATGCGTTTTTGCGCCACCATCATCGCGCCATTGACCGCGCACGGGCCGTCCAGTGCCCATTCCGGCGGGGCGCCATCAAACACGGCGCAACGGCCGCGGATCTCCCGACAATCGAAAATCGACTTGCGACCGTCGATGGCGTTGACGATATCCAGCAGGCTGATTTCGTCAGCGGGCCGCGCCAGCTTGAAGCCGCCACGCATGCCTTCGGTGGCGACCACCAGTTTGCCCTTGGCCAGTTTGGTGAAGATTTTCGCCAGATAGTCCAGGGGAACGCCTTGCAGTTCGGCAAGGTCACGCACGCTCGCCTCACGCGAGTCGCCGCCATTGCCGACGAGAAAAAGCAGGCAGTGGATGCCGTACTCGACACCCGCGCTGTAAAGAGACATACAGATCTCCGACTTGATTAGTCGCCAATCCTAGCAGCCTAAAGCAGCCCGGGCAACGAACCGTCGCGTCCGGAATTTTCTTTTCCAGCTTGAAATGTCGGCGTTATGCACGTTCTTGAGCCTTTTCTGGCAAGGCATCAGTGCTTTCGATGCCGGTCATCAAAAAAAACGGCTTGCAGGATTTAACTTGGATCAATACAGTCGTAGTTGTTCGAGCGACACAGGTCGGCGATTCTCGAAAGACGCCGGCCTCATGCCCGCTCCCGATGAGCGTGACCCATCACGATCGACAACACTTGTTTATCCTCTGGAGTTAAAAATGAAGCAGCAAATTCTGGTGATCGGCGCAGGTTTCGGTGGCATGTGGACCGCTTTGAGTGCCACGCGCCTGTTCGACATTCACGGCCACGACGACGTTGAAGTGACTGTGCTGGCTCCTCAGGCCGAGCTGCGTGTACGTCCGCGTTTCTACGAGCCGAACGCCCACCAACTGGCTGCGCCGATTGGCGATCTGTTCGATGCTGTAGGGGTCAGGTTCATCAAGGGCGCGGCGCAGACCATCAACGTCGAGCAAAAGCAGGTCGGCTATGTCGATGCGGCAGGTGCCCAGCAAGTCTGCAGCTACGACAAACTCGTTCTGGCCACCGGCAGTCGCCTGGCGTCACCGAACACTCCGGGCGTGGCCGAACATGCGTTCGACGTCGATCAGATCGAACAGGCCGTGCGCCTGGAAAACCACCTCAAGGCGCTGGCCAACCAGCCCGAAAGCACGGCACGCAACACGGTGGTGGTGGCCGGTGGCGGTTTCACCGGGATCGAAACGGCGACTGAAATGCCGACCCGCCTGCGGGCCATCTTCGGCGACCGTGCCGACATCAATGTGATCATCGTTGACCGCGGCGACAAGGTTGGCGGCTCGATGGGTGAGCAAATCGCCGAGTCGATCGCCGAGGCCAGCGTGGCGACTGGGGTGAAATGGCACTTGAAGGCCTCGGTCGTGTCGGTCGACGCCGACGGCGTGACCCTGTCCGACGGTGCGCGTATCGATGCCAGGACCGTGGTCTGGACCACCGGCGTTCGCGCCAGCTCCCTGACCGAACAGATTCCGGCCGAACGCGATCACCTGGGCCGCCTGCATGTGGACGCACACCTGAAAGTCATTGGTCAGGAAGATATCTTCGCCACCGGCGACGTGGCCTACGCGGCCAGTGACGAGATCGGCAACTACGCCTTGATGACCTGCCAGCATGCGATTGTCTTGGGGCGTCACGCCGGCAATAACGTGGCGGCACAGATCCTCGGTGTGGACCCAACGCCGTACAGCCAGCCGAAATACGTGACCTGCCTCGACCTGGGCGCCTGGGGTGCGGTGTACACCGAGGGTTGGGATCGTCAGGTCAAGTTGGTCAAGGAGGAGGCCAAGTCGCTGAAAACCCAGATCAACACCCAATGGATCTATCCGCCAGTAGCGAACCGTGACACCGCATGGGCCGCAGCGGATCCGTTGATCCCGATTGCCTGATACATTCGCTGACGCGTCTGAATGCCAATCCCGCCCAAGTCCTCTTGGGCGGTTTTTTTTGCGCTCCATTTGCCTGTGTGAAATTAACCGTGTATTTTTTCATGAAATTATAAATAAAAAATTTCATGAGGCCGTATGTTTCAGCAATCCACCCGGCATGTTGCCAGTTACTACGCCCATAGCTGCGCCGATCGTCTGGTCGAACGAACCGCACTGGAAGGTGAGCAAGACACTGAAGTGCTGATCATCGGGGCCGGTTTCAGCGGCTTGCACACCGCATTGCGCCTGGCGCTGGCCGGCAAGCGCGTGACCTTGCTCGAAGCCAGCCGGGTGGCGTGGGCCGCGTCCGGGCGTAATGGCGGGCAGGCGATTCTCGGCTGGTCGTGCGACATGCCACCGCTGGAAGCGGCGCTGGGATACGAACGGGCGCGGCGCTTGTGGGACGGCATGCGCTGGGCTGCGCGCGAACTGCGTGATCTGCCCGGCCGCCATGAATTCGACTGCGACTACCGCGCCGGCCATCTCTGGACCTCGGTGATGCCACGGCGAGTGGGGCTGCTGACCGAGTGGCAGCACGAGGCGAGCCACAAGTGGGGCCATGACAAACTGCAATTTATCGAGCGCAGCGATTTGCCGCGCTGGGTTGCCAGCGAGCGCTATCAGGCCGGCCTGTTCGATCCCGAGGGCGGGCATTTGAACCCGTTGAAACTGGCCCTGGGCCTCGCGGATGCGATTGAGCGGGCCAGTGGCCGCATCCACGAACAAAGCAAGGCGCTGAGCTATGCCGAGGAGGGCGACGGCTTTGTGGTGACCACCGAGCGCGGTCGCATCCGCGCCGATGTGCTGGTGCTGGCGTGCAACGCCTACCTGGATCGACTCGACCCGCAACTGGCCAGTTGCGTGTTGCCGGTCGGGACGTATCAGGTCGCGACCGAGCCGCTGACGACCGAGCAAGCCACCGCGCTGCTGCCGAGCAACGTGTGCGTGACCGACAACCAGTTCGTGCTCGATTATTTCCGGCGCACCCCGGATAACCGCCTGCTGTTCGGCGGCGGTTGCACTTACCTGGGCGGGATGCCGAAGGACATCGCCGCGGCGACCCGGCCGTTCCTTGAACGCGTGTTTCCGCAACTCACCGGCGTCGGGCTGGAGTTTGCCTGGGGCGGACACATCGACCTGACGCTCAAGCGCACACCGGATATCGGACGGCGCGGCGACCTGTACTGGATGCAGGGCTATTCCGGGCATGGCGTATTGCCGACACTGGCCGCGGCGCGGGCGGTGTCCGACGCGATACTCGGTCAGCCCGACGAACTGTCCCTGTACCAGGGCCTGAACAACGGCAGCTTTCCCGGCGGCAAATACCTGGCCGCGCCGCTGGAAGCCATCGGCAAGGCCTGGTATCGACTGCGCGACAGTATTTGAAGCGACACTTTCTGGAAGCCTCAAGATGGACATGCAAGAAGAAATCTCGGCGTTGGCGATCCTGATCCAGGACCTGCGCAAGCACAAGAAGTACACCCTGAAGGAGCTGGCGGACAAAATCGGTCGCTCCGTCGGTTTCCTGTCCCAGGTCGAGCGCGGTCTGTCGCGCCCGACCGTGGCGGACCTGACCGCCATCAGCGAAACCCTGGGCGTGCCCACCACCTATTTCTACAGCCTGCCCAAACCCATGGCCCTGGCCTGGGTCACCCGCCCGGACGAGCGCCGCACGCTGTACTACGCCGACGGCATTACCGACATCCTCGTTTCGCCAAAAATGCGCGCCTCGTTCTCGATGCTCGAAAGCCGGCTGGAACCCGGTGCCAGCAGCGGCGACCGGCACATGAAGGACAGCTCGGAGCAGGGCGGCTACGTCCTCGAAGGCGAGCTGACCCTGTGGCTCGACGACAACCAACCGGTGACCCTGCATCAAGGTGACAGCTTTCAACTGGCCAGCCATGCGCACTGCCGCTACGGCAACCTGTCCGACCAACCGACCCGCGTGCTTTGGGTTTACACCTGATAACAACAAGGAACAAATCGATGGATGCTGTGTGCTCTGAACTGCTGGCCGAGGTTCGCAACTTCCGCCACTGCAACCCCGAAGTGCGCTACGTCGACCTGATCTCCCTGGACATTCCCGGGCATTTCTACGGCAAGCGCTACCCGATCGAGATGCTCGAAAAAGTCGCTGCCGGCAGTGCACTGAAGCTGCCGCAGAACTGCGTGCTGCTCGGCACCCAGGGCGGGCTGTTCAAGATCGGTGATTACTGCTTCAACGACGGCGACCCGGATGCGCTCCGGCGCCTGGTGCCCGGCACGCTGAAACGGGTGAACTGGGAAAAACAGCCATTGGGCCAGATGCTGATAACCTCCGACGGCACGCAAAAACCGATTGTCTTCGAGCCCCGCGAGGTACTGGCGCAGGTGCTGGAGCGGCTCAAGCGCAAGGGCATCCATCCGGTGGTGGCGTTCGAACTGGAGTTCTACCTGTTCGACAGCCGCCTGAAGGACGGCTTGCCGCAATTTCCCCGTGACGAGCTGACCGGCGATGCCGATGATCAGCCGAACATGCACATCGAACGCCTGTCGCGATTTGCCCCGGTGCTCGATGAAATGGTCGAGACCGCGCGTGAGCAAGGCGTCGATGCCACGGTGATCACGGCCGAGCTCGGCCCGGGACAGTTCGAAATCAACTTCGGCCATTGCGATGACGGCCTGCGCGCCGCCGACTGGGCCGCCCTGTTCTGCCGCAGCACCCGGGGCGTGGCGCTCAAGCACAACCTGCGCGCCAGCTTCATGGCCAAACCTTACTTGCAGCACCCCGGCAGCGGCATGCACGTGCATGTCAGCCTGTATGACCAGGCTGGCAACAACCTGTTGGCGGCGAACGGCCAGCGGGCGCTGCGTCATGCGGTGGCCGGTTGCCTGGACGTGTTGCCGCACTGCATGCCGATTTTTGCCCCGAACCACAATGCCATGCGCCGCTTGAGCGGCACGGTGAACGTCGCCTCCCGCGCCAGTTGGGGCTTCGAGGATCGCGATGCGTGCCTGCGCATTCCCGAGTCGGACATCAAGAACCTGCGCATTGAACATCGCCTGGCGGGCGCCGATGCCAACCCGTACCTGGCGTTGGCGGCAATTCTGGTGGGGTTGGAGCAAGGTCTGGAAGGGGAGCGCGAGCCGATTGCACCGCTCAACGAAGACCGCAGCAGTGGCATCGACTTTCCGTTGGAAATGCTCGAAGCGGTACAGTCCATGCAAACTCATGCATCACTGCGCGAAGGCTTGGGGGCGGAGTTTGTGGACGTCTATTGCGAAAACAAACGTCAGGATCATCTGGCATTTCTGCATGACATCAGTGCGCGGGAATATCGCTGGTTCCTTTAGTAGCCCTTGAAAAATATGTGGATATTTAAGGACTTGGAGCGATTAGTAACTAGATAGTGAATAAAAATATCTTGTTACAGCGTGAAATATTCCGTAATATCCGCGCCGCGTTCACCACCACGGTTTATGCATTTTTAAATCCCAGGCGTCCATCAGCTGCCTGGGATTTTTTTTGCCTGAGATTCCGTGTGCATGGCGAAGATCAAAAGATCCCAGGCTGCGCCAGCTCCCGCAAGGCGTACGCCTGACCCTTGTAGGAGCTGGCTTGCCAGCGAAGGCAGCTCGGAAGCTAATTGTTTTTCAGGGTCCAACCCCGTATCTGCGGTCATGGCATTCAGAGTTTCGGCCTCATCGCCGTGACGAAATCACCGCGTTACTTAGGACATGACCGGGGCTCCGGCAATTGCAGCGGGGTCTTGATCGGGTATTCGGGGTTGCCGTAGGCGTAGCAGGAAGTGGTCACCTGGAGCTCATCGCAGGGCAGGAAGTGCACGGTGAGGCCGCAGGTTTTTTGGCCGGTGTAGTCTGGGATGGGGACGAGTTTGCTGTGTTTGCGCTTTTGCGCATTCACTTTTTGCTTCCAAGCAAAGTACTTGGGCCGATCAGCAAAACCAGGGAAATCATCGGAATAAGCCACCCCAGTCTCCCAGTTGACGCGCACCGTCATCCCCGGCTTCCAGCGAGCCGGTGCGACGTAACAACAACCCCCACCGCCACCTTGGTACGGGCCAATAATGTCGATACCCGACCGACCCTCCACGCTGAAGCGATTGATGGCCCAGTGGGTGTGATTGATGGCTTCGAGAGAACCGGCCTCGGCGTTTTGCAGGAGCACGGCCGTAATCAGGCCCGCTAGAGCCCGAATTTGCAGGCGACACGCATTGCGATGGGACATGGATAGTGTTCCTTTTACCGAGTGTCGAACATGCGGATCAGACCTGTGCATCGCCTGCCTCGCCGACTTTGCGGTAAAAGTCCTCCCAGATGGCGTCGATGGCCTGGTGGACCTCGGCCAGGCGTTGCGCATCCATGACCGGAGGGTGTGCCGCCACGCCAGGTGCATAGGCCGGCAATGGCGTGCCACTCGCCAGCATTGCCGACTGCGTTTCGGGATTGAGGGCCAGCTCCCTGCGGCTGGCTTCGCCGAAGAACACCATGCGTTCACGAAAATAACTGCCCAGCGGTTCGCGCCCGAACGAATAAAGGAACCAGGCGCGGGAGTCGTGGACCTGATCATCGAACAGTGCCCGCAGCAGGCCCGCCGGCTGATGGGCGTTGCGGCTTTCGTCGACATTGCCCCGGTTCTTTTCGTCCCAGTGATTGCGTTCGCGCTCCGGAGGGGGAAACAACTCGCTGACCCTGGCCCGACCGGCGGCCTTCATCTGCCGGCATTCGACCCGCGCATCGGCGGTGATGATGCGCATTACGACTGCAGGCGGGGCGTTGGCCGGTAATACTCGGCTCAGACTGGAGGCGAGGTGATCGGGGTCGTGATAGTTCGCACGGAATTCCTCGGCCGCTTCGCGCAGTTGGGTTCTTGCAAGGTCCGGGTCGAAATCCGGGACCCCGGGCGCCCGGGGCGTTTTTGGCGTGCGCCCGTCGCGTTCGCGGGCGCGTTGTTGGAGGCGGTTTTTTTCAATCTCCGCCTGGGCTTTTTTACGCGTGGTCTCGGCGGTGGCTCGTGTGTCGGGATCAGCGTGGGTATCGCTCGCGTCGAGATAGAAGGCGGTCTTTCTCAGACTGGCGAAGGCATAGCGGTCGATGCGCCAGGCGGTGATCCAGCCGAGCTGTTCGCGTACGGCTTGTTCGAGAGTTATGGTGGATGGGAGCGGTTGGTATCGTTCGGTCTGTTCAGTGGGCAGCGGCTGAGAAACAGCGGGTAATCCCAACGTTATCTGGCGCCAGGCGTTGAAGCGCGTAACCAGACTTGTAGAAACATCAAACTGTTGGGCCAAATCATCTTCCATAGCCCGCCAGAGTTCACCGCGTAATTTAATTGGCAAAGTGTTTTTCGGCACTTTGAGAGGGGCCCCGAAAGCGAAGGCATCGCCATACAAATCATTCAGCGCGATCTGCGATAGCAGTAGACCGTCGCCTTCGACGCTGTCCTTGCTAACAGCTTTACCCTGATCACCCGGCGGATACCCCCCACCCTGATCGGAATGCACCCCCGGATAGAGCACCTCCTCACTATTGACCGGGTACATACCGCTCTCACGACGAATCGATTCCAACGGAAAACACAATCGTTGCTCATGGCTGGCCACCAGATGCAAACAGCGCTTGACCAGTCCGCCACCGGGTAACTCCTGATTGCCATCGGCCCAGCTCATATGACCGTTCGCGCCCGGCACGATATCGGCGAAGCCCACCGAGGCCACGGTGTCCAGCAGCCCCAGATACTCCACGCTGACGGGCAGCTCCAGGTCGCCCAGTTTCAGCGCTGGCGTATAACGCATCAACTCGTTCAACCAACTGACAAAGGCCCGCGCCGCCGCCGCGCCACGGGAAAAGCCATAGACAAACAGCTTGATACCCAAGAGCTTGGACAGACCGGGCTGCGGCTGGCTCAGGGCGATATGCAAGGGTTTTTCTATGGCCTTGAGCTGCTTGCGAAACTCGACGCGGCGGTTCGTCTGCGCCGTCGCCCACTCCATGCCCGGCACGGTACCCATGGCCTTGACCGCCGCCAGCAGACTGGCGTCGTCCAGCCGTGGCTGGCCCAGTGCACGGCGCAGGGCGTCGATGATCATCAGCAGGCCCCAGTTGATCCGTTCCTCGCCGTACCAGGCGCCGGCCAGCCCCAGCGTGGTGTAATCCAGGTCGCCGACTTCCGCAAAAGGCGTGCCCACACCGGGCATGTAGTACTTGAAGTACTCGCCATAGCCCGTACCCGCGGCATCGGTCAGGCGCTGAGCCCTGGCGTTGTGCGCAGTGCCACCGGCATGGCCGTCGCCGATGCTGGCGCGGAACAGCCGGGCGATATTGGTCGGGTGGGGTGGAGTGGATTCGTACAGGTCATTGTTGAGGTTATTGCCGGTGCCGTCGAAGAACAGGCTGATGTGCAGGGACTTGCAGCATGGCAGCAGCACACGGCGACCGGCGGCCAGGCACAGGGCGTCATGGTAGTCCCGCTCCTGCTGGCGCTGGCGATGGAGGTTAAGCTGAACCTGATACGCCCGGCGGGGCAGGCGACCCTCCAGCGGAAATGGCGGCGGATGGCAGACGCTGGCATGTTTCACTTCGGACATGACTGAGGCTCCGGCAGGTGCAATGGGGTGTTGATCGGGTAGTCGGGGTTGCCGTAGGCGTAACAGGAGGTGGTGACCCGGAGGTCATCGCAGGGCAGGAAGTGCACGGTGAGGCCGCAGGTTTTTTGGCCGGTGTAGTCGGGGACGGGGACTATTTGGCTGTGTTGGCGTTTTTGAGCATCGACCTTATCTATCCATGCCAAGTACTTGGGTCGATCGGCAAACCCTGGGAACTCGTCGGCGAGATCGCTCACCCCACTTGCCCCAGTCTCCCACTCAACCCGCACCGTCATCCCCTGCCTCCAGCGCGACGGCGCGCTGTAACAACACCCCCCACCCCCGCCTTGATATGGCCCGATAATGTCGATTCCCGAACGACCCTCAACGCTGAATCGATTGATGGCCCAGTGGGTGTGATTGACCGCTTCAAGCGTGCCAGCCTGGATGCTTTGGGCGAACAAAGTACCGACTAAAACGCAGAACAAGGACAGCGGATACCTAGCGAATGGCAATCTCGGCATAGGCCGTTTGACGTGATGGGCGAAGGGATGGCCAAGGCGTTTGCTGCCGTGGAAGGCGAAGACATCGAGACCATAGTCAAGGTTACGGCCCCGGCGTTTGAGGCGGCTGTCATCGAAGAAGGTGCACAGTTGGGGGAGCATGATCAGGCCTTCCTGGTCGGAATGGGGGCGAGCAGGAAGGGCTGCGTTTGCGCCCCGGTCCTGGGGCTGCATAGCTTTGGTGAAGTTGATTTAGTTACAAATAGGACGTTTCCGTGTGCTTTGTAGGATGCATCCGGTAATTAGCCTGCTACGTTGTTGCAGGCTTAACGCCTAAGGAGCTGCGCGCGTTTCAGATCCCATCCCTCGATGATCAGTCGAGAGCTATCGCTCCTGACGGAGCGATAGTCGAAATACAAGGAGCTGCTGCAGGCCGCGATCTTTTTCTATTACCCGCTTATCTTTACGTCACTGAATCCAGCATCGACGCACGCTTGCCGAGCCTCATCAGCCAGTAATAACTCAACGCCGGCACCAGCAACCCGACGATCCACGCCCAGGACGAAACCGTCCTCCTGCTGCATGTCGATGATCAACTGCGTGTTGTTATTGTTCATTGGGCAAACCTGATCAAAGGCAAAACACGATGCACCGCACGCGCTTGAAATGCAGGTGAGAAGCGGTCCATTCACCGCGCAGTCAAGCCCGCGCGGCACCGGAGGAAAGGGCGAGTGATGGGAGACGAGCAGTCATCATGGGTATCGACTCTTTTGGGAACGAGGCTACCCCCACAGGACAAATGCGTACCTGCAGGAGCGAGCCTGCTCGCGAAAACCTCTGGACAACGCGCTCATTCAGATGGCCGGCGTTATCGTTGGCGTCCATCGCGAGCAAGCTCGCTCCTACAGGGACGGCGACATGGCGGCTGTTTTGTGTTCGGCGACCGCTCAGGAATGGTTGAACACATTCAGGCCGCGTTGCACCGCCGGCCTGGCCTCGACCCTGTCGAACCAGCGCGATAGCTGCGCAAGCTGCTTCCAGTCCAGCCGGTCACGGAACGCGGTGGCGATGGTGAACGCCGCAATGTCGGCCATGGAGAACTGCTCTCCGGCCATGAATTGGTCGGTCAAAAAACTCTCCGACCAGGTCAATTGCTCGATCACCCGCAGATCGATGGTCGCCGCCGCCTTGTCCTGCCCCGCCTGGTGCAGGAAAAACGCGGCATGGCTGGGGGCGATGACATCGGTCACGAAAAAGAAATAGCGGTCGATCACCCGGATGCGCTCAGGCCCTGGCTGCGCCGGTGCCAGCCGCCCGGGCGCCTTGGCATCGGCGTACTGGATGATGGCGTTGGACTGGTTGATGATCAGCGTCGGCGTTGTCCCGTGATCGATCAGGGTCGGGACTTTCCCGGCCGGGTTGAGCGCCAGGAAGGCCGGCCCGCGCTGCTCCTGGGCATACAGGTCGAGCTTGCGTGCCGTGTAGGCGATACCCGATTCTTCCAGGGCGATGGCTGCCCGCAGACTGTTGCCGGTGTTGGCGCCATACAGCTCAATCAGATCGTTCATGAGTCATTGCTCTTGTCGGGACTTACAGGCAGCCACCAAACACTGCCGATGATGTCAGTATGATGAAAATTCGCCGCACCGATATGCAAAAACAGTGACCGACCGTACCTCGGCGCGACAAGCCATATCCCTCCACGAAAACTACTTTCACCACGTTTGATAATAGCTTCTCGAAATGTTTTAAGAGTTTCACAAACCAGTCAGTAAACCCTCAATTCGAACGACGCATTTCACTCATCGAGCGCGCCTGTTTTCGCGCCCGTGTTGAGCGCTGTTGCGTGGGCGGCAATCGGATCCTGTCTGGCGCTGAAACCATCAAATAACGATAAGAAACACCCAGGAGCACCGTATGTTCAAACGAGCGATTCCCACTGCAGTCCTGTTGGCCAGCGGTTCGCTGTGTGCGCAGGCCGCCGATAGCGCAACCCATGGTTTTCTCGAAGACAGCAAGGCCAGCGTGTCGATGCGTACCCTGTACTTCAACAGCGACAATCGCGACGGCGCAGCCGATCCTTCGAAAACCGAAGAGACGGCCCAGGGGTTCGTATTGCGCTATGAGTCGGGGTTTACCCAGGGCACGGTGGGGTTCGGGCTCGATGCCCAGGCATTGCTCGGCATCACACTGGACAGCGGAGCGGGGCGCCATGTCGGTAGCGGAATGATTCCTTCTGACGGCGATGGCGCGGCCGACGCCTGGAGCAGCTTCGGCCCGACGGCGAAGATGCGCCTTGCCAGGACTGAACTGCGCTACGGCACCTTGCTGCCCAAGTTGCCGATCCTTCTGGCGAACGATGCCCGTGTGTTGCCGCAATCGTTTACCGGTGCGCAGGTCACCTCGAACGACATCGATGGCCTGACGTTGACCAGCGGTGTGCTCGAGCACGCGGTAGGGCGCGCGTCGACGGACCGCACAGGCTTGTCGGTCGCCGGCAGCACGCGCGAGAGCAACAAGTTCTACTACGCCGGTGGTGACTACAACCTCACCCGGAATCTGAAAACCCAGTATTACTTCGCGCAGCTGGAGGACTTCTACAACCAGAACTTCTTCGGCCTGACGCACATCCTGCCAATCGACAGCGCCAGCTCACTGACCACCGACCTGCGCTACTTCCGCACCACCTCGAGCGGTGCCAACAGCTCGGCCTCCGGTCGTGCGCAAGGTTATCGGGTATCGGGCTACACCGATGACAATGATGGTGAAATCGACAACAGCACCTGGTCGGCGATGGTCACCTACACCCATGGCGGCCACGCGGTGTCGGTGGGGCACCAGCGTGTGGGCGATGGCAGCAACTTCGTCCAGCCCAATCAGGGCAGCCTGGTGGACAAGGGTGCAGGCGGCGGCAGCGTCTATCTGCCCACCGACAAGATGATCCAGAACTTCGCCCGGGCCGGCGAGCAGACGAATTTCGGGCAATACACCTACGACTTCGCGCCCATGGGCATGCCGGGCCTGAAAGCCTCGATCGTGTACCTGAAGGGCACGGACATCAAGGCGCAGAACGCCAGCGACCAGTCCGAGTGGGAGCGCGACATGACCCTGGACTACGTGTTGCAGTCGGGCACGTTCAAAGGGGTAGGGTTCACACTGCGTAACGCCAAGTCCAATACCGATGCAGGCCGCAACGTGGAGCAGAACCGGTTCATCATCAACTACACGTTGTCGTTGTTGTAATCACACCACAACCCCTGTGGGAGCGAGCCTGCTCGCGAAGGCTGCGTGTCTGACGACATTAATGCGTCTGGTACACCGCTCCCACAAGAAATCGCTTTCAGGGTTGCTCGTTTTTAGCCTTCACGCCCTTGTCCCACAGCGCAACCAACCCGCCGAACGTCCCGACATAAGCCGTGCCATCCGGCGCCAGCGTGATCGGCGACCAGTTGTTGTCGAAGGCCTGGCCGACCCCGCTCAAGGCCTTGAATCGGGTCTTGCCGCTGGCGAAATCCAGCGCCATCAGGTACCAGGCGTTCTCGCCGTCGGATTGCGGCTCGAAGGTGTAGAAGTACAACAGGCCGTTGCCCACCGAGAGTTTCGGCACTACCGAAGGTGAACGCTCCTTCGATTCCCAGATCCGGTCGCAGCCCGACTCATCGCTGCGGATGTCGATGCGGCTGATGCCGCCGTGCACGGCCTGCCAGTCTTTCTGCGCGAAGGCGCTGGTGTAGCCGGCGTTGTTCTCGAGGATGATCGAGCGGCCCCAGCCGATGGCCGAGTTGTCGGTGGCCGAGGCGTTGTTGTCGAACACCGGCAGTTTGCAGATCAGGCGGTTGCCGGCGTAGTCCTGCTCGCGACGATAGACCAGCAGGTTGATGCGCCCGTCGCTGTTGTCGGTGATGGTGACGTAGCGCTCGCCAAGCAGGGTCGGGGTGGTGCCGCTGCCCTGATTGATCGCACCGACCTTGCGCCCGGTGCCACGGTCGTAGACTTCGCGCCAGCCTTGCACGGGCTTGCCATCGGAATCGGCGGCGAAGCGGTGCATGGCGTGTTCGGACACCAGGTAGACGCCATCGGCCGCCACCGACAGGCCGTTCTGGATTTCTTCATTGGCCAATTGAATGCCCTGGACCTTGCCGGTGTCCGGGTTCAGGGTGCCGATGCGCCCGCGCCGGGTGATCCACCAGATCAAGCCCTGGTGATCGGGCATGACGCCGGTGACGGGATCGCACTCGCCCTTGGGGAACCAGGAACCGGGGCGCACGCAATCGTGGGGAATCTCGTCGCTCAGGTCCCAGTCATCAACCTTTTCGAATGTCCAGGCACCTGAAGTGTCCTGACGATGCACCACGCGCTGGATGTGCTGCCCGGCATCGGCGATGACCACGCGATTGTGTTCGTCGACATAGAAATAGGCGCCGGAGGTGTCCGCCATGATCTTGTCCGGGTCCAGGGTAATCAGTGCATGGAAGGTCGACGGACGTGGCGGCAGCGGGTGGGCGGGCACCGCACCGCTCAACGGTTGCGCCACGGCGGCGCTGCCGATCAGTGGCGTGGCATTGCCGGTGCTGGCCAGCGGTTGCGGGTCATAGGGTTCGGAACAGGCACTGAGCAGGCCGAGCAGGGGCAGGGCAAGCAAGAGTGGAACACGCGTCGAAGCCTCGCGATCTTGTTATTGGTGTGATGCGCAATAAGCAGCAACGAGGCTGCGCAGGCATCGGCTGTTTGGACTAACCGTCGGTGAAATGCCTCGCGAGGCCGATCGATACGGACAGGTATTTTGGCCGTTTCGATCTCCTTTTGGCCTGCCTCACGCTGTGAACCGGCCACGCCGTCGGCAAGAATCAGACGCGGGTTGCCAGCTCGGCAACCCCGGTCAAAACACAAGCAAAAGCTTCACTTCCTTGCCCTTGGCTATTTTCAAGGCTGCTGCCGTGTACAGAACATAAAAACCATCGAACTCACGCCACACTTGGGGAAATGATCCATGGACTCAATGAAACGCATGCTGGGCGCCACCGTTTGCGGACTGTCGCTGTTGGCCAGCGCGGTGCAAGCCGAGCAGCACGAATTGCGGGTGTACAACTGGGCCGACTACATCCTGCCGTCCGTGCCCAAGGATTTTGCCAAGGACACCGGGATCAAGGTGACCTGGGACACCTTCGACACCAACGAGTCACTGGAAGCCAAGCTGCTCACCGGCAACTCGGGTTACGACCTGGTGGTGCCTTCGAACCAGTTCATCGAAACCCAGATCAAGGCGGGGGTGTTCCAGAAACTCGACAAGTCCAAACTGCCGAACTGGTCGCACCAGGACCCTGCGTTGCTCAAGCTGCTGGACAAGAACGACCCGGGCAACCAGTACGGCGTGCCCTACATGTACGGCACCGTGCTGATCGGTTTCAACCCGGCCAAGGTCAAGGCGGCGCTGGGCGAGAATGCGCCGGTGGACAGTTGGGACCTGGTGTTCAAGCCCGAGAACATGGAGAAGCTCAAGGCCTGTGGGGTGGCGATGCTCGATTCGCCGTCGGAGATCCTGCCGCTGGCCCTGCATTACCTGGGGCTGGACCCGAACAGCCAGAACCCGGATGACTACGAAAAAGCCAAGGCGCTGATGCTCAAGGTTCGCCCTTACGTCACCTACTTCAACTCCGCCAAATACATGACCGACATCGCCAACGGCGATATCTGCGTGGCCATCGGCTACTCCGGCAGCTTCTATCAGTTCGGCAATCGCGCCAAAGAGGCGGGCAACGGCGTGGTCGTCGACTGGCGCCTGCCCAAGGAAGGCGCGCCGATCTGGTTCGACACCTTCGCCATCCCGAAAAGCGCGAAGAACGTGGCTGAAGCCCACGAGTTCCTCAACAACCTGCTGGACCCGAAAGTCATCGCGCCGATCAGCGACTTCCTCGGTTACCCGAATGCCAACAGGGACTCGCTGGCGCTGATCGACAAGGACATCACCGGCAACCCGAACCTGACGCCGACCAGTGAGGCACTGAAGACGCTGTACGTCGTGCAGCCACTGCCGCAAAAGCTTGAGCGGGTGCGTACCCGGGTCTGGACCAGCATCAAGTCCGATCAATAACCCCAGGCTATTTATGTGAAGTCCCTGTAGGAGCGAGCTTGCTCGCGATGGTCGTCAACGATAACGTTGGTTGGCAGGTGCCCTGCGGCGTTCTCGGGTTTCTCGCGAGCAAGCTCGCTCCTACAGGTTGTCTTGTGCAGGGCTCAGCGAAAGAACTCTCCCGGAGTTTCGCCGAACTGCTGGCGGAAGGCGGCGATGAAGGCTGAGGTCGAGTCGTAGCCACAGGCCAATGCGACGTCGGTCACTCGTTCGCCCTGTTCGAGTGGTGTCAGGGCGCCGAGCAGGCGCAAGCGTTGTCTCCAGGCGCGAAAGGTCAGGCCGGTGTCGCGCAGGAACAGGCGACTGAGGGTTTTCTCGGTGACGCCGAATCTGTCGCTCCAGTGACTGAGCGTGGTCTGTTGCTCAGGGTGCGATTCCAGGCTTTGAGCGATCTGGCGCAATCGGCTGTCCTGAGGCAGCGGCAGCATCAAGTCGATCTGTGGCGCCTCGGCCAACTGATCCAGAATCACCTGGGCCAACCGACCGTGCGGGCCGTCCTGATCGTATTCCACCGGAATCTGGCTGAAGGCACGGATCAGCTCGCGCAGCAGATCGCTGACCCCCAACACATGACAGCCCGGCGGCGCCCACGTCGAGACGCTGCAATCGATGTACAGGCTACGCATTTCCGTGCGCGGCGAGCTGAACACCCGGTGCGGCATGCCCGCCGGAATCCACACCGCACGCTCCGGCGGGGCCACGAAGCGCCCGGCGCCGGTCTGTATTTCGAGCACGCCCTGAATCGCATAGGACAGTTGCACCCACGGGTGGCTGTGACGCCGGGTCAGTGCGCGATTGGGCAGCGATTCGGTACGGCCGTAGAGTGGTCGTGGCAAGCTGGACAGCCCGGGAATACTGCGCCGGATACTTTTGTCATGTCCTTTAGGCGGCATCTGCTGGCTCATCGGCGTTAGTCGGTAATTCACAAGCACGTTAGAGTCGCTTTCACGTACTGGCAACCCCCGGATGATCAAGCCCATGACTCGCCCCCGTTTGTTACCCGACAACTTCACCCTGACCCTGATCGGCGTGGTGACGCTCGCCAGCCTGTTGCCCGCCAGCGGCCAGGTCGCGGTCGGTTTCGGCTGGCTGACCAACATCGCCATCGCGCTGTTGTTTTTCCTGCATGGCGCCAAGCTGTCCCGCGAGTCGATCATTGCCGGGGCCGGGCACTGGCGCCTGCATTTGCTGGTGTTCAGCCTGACCTTCGTGGTGTTTCCGTTGCTCGGTCTGGCGCTCAAGCCGCTGTTGTCGCCGCTGATTGGCAACGACCTGTACATGGGCATGCTTTACCTGTGCGCGCTGCCTGCCACAGTGCAGTCGGCGATTGCCTTCACTTCGCTGGCGCGGGGCAACATTCCGGCGGCGATTTGCAGCGCGGCGGCGTCCAGCCTGTTCGGGATCTTTCTCACGCCGTTGCTGGTGACCCTGCTGTTGAATGTGCACGGCGAAGGCTCCTCGACCCTCGACGCCATCCTCAAGATCAGCGTGCAGTTGCTGCTGCCGTTCATTGCCGGGCAAATCGCACGACGCTGGATCGGCAACTGGGTGGCGCGCAACAAGAGCTGGCTGAAGTTCGTCGATCAGGGCTCGATCCTGCTGGTGGTCTACGGCGCGTTCAGCGAGGCGGTGATCGAAGGCCTATGGCATCAGATTCCGCTGCTGGATCTGCTCGGGCTGGTGGTGGCGTGCTGCGTGGTCCTGGTGCTGGTGCTGGTGGCCTCGACCGTATTGGGCAAGGCATTCGGTTTCAATCAGGAAGACCGCATCACCATTCTGTTCTGTGGCTCGAAGAAGAGCCTGGCAACCGGTGTGCCGATGGCGCAGGTATTGTTTGCCGGTAGCACCATTGGCGTGCTGATCCTGCCGTTGATGCTGTTCCACCAGATTCAGCTGATGGTCTGTGCGGTGCTGGCGCAGCGTTATGCCAATCGGCCGGAATCGATCCCGGAACTGATGGCCCAGGTCGATCCCTGATTCGCCAGCCGTGGCGGCTCGCGTGAGCCGCCACGGTTTTACCGGTCAGCGCTTGTCAGCGACCAATGGCGGGGTGCGTGGCGGGATCATGCGTTTGCTGCCGGTCGACTCGAACGCCGACGCCAGGTGCAGCAAATTGGAGTCGTCATAGGCGCGACCGGCAAAGGTCAGCCCGACCGGCATGCCGATGTCCGGCATCACACCCATCGGCACGGTGACCGTTGGCACGCCGAGGTGACGGATGGCGAGGTTGCCGTTGGCGACCCACACGCCGTTGCTCCAGGCGATGTCCGCCGATTGCGGATCGACATCGGCATCCGCCGGGCCCACATCGGCGACCGTCGGGAACAACACTGCGTCGAGGCCCAGGCGATCCATCCAGTCTTCCAGATCGATCTTGCGGGTCTTTTCCAGCCCGCGCAGGCCGTCCGGCACCGTGCTGATCTGGTCCCACGGGGTGATGCCGCGTTCGGCCATGCGCACGTATTCGTCCATGCCGGCGGCCAGGTCGCCCTCGCGGTTGGGCAGGGTGCCCGGGTCGTGAGGGAAGATCTGCGGGCCGTCGACATCGACCAGGCGGTTCAGTTTTGGATCGCCGTTGGCTTGCAGGAAATCATCGAAGGCCCAGGCGGTCAGGTCCCACAGTTCGTGGTGCAGGAATTCCTTGGAGACGATGCCGCGATTGAACACGGTCGGCGCGCCAGGGCGATCACCCTCGCAATTGGAAACCAGCGGGAAGTCCACGTCGATCACTTCGGCGCCCGCGTCTTCGAGGGCCTTGCGCGCCTGTTCCCACAGCCCGATCACCGAAGGACGGGTGTTGATGCGCTGGCCGGTTGGCCCGCCAATGCCCGGCGCTTCGGAGGTGCCCGCTTCAGGGTCGGCGTTGATGTACATGCGCGGAATGCCGAACTTCTTGCCTTTGAGCGCTTCGCTGTTCGCCGCCAGCGCGGCATAGGATTCAGGGCGTACCTCGGACGATTTCGGAATCGGCACCCAAGGTTGCAAGCGCCACAGGTCGCCGCGGGTGTCCGGGTCATCGGCGACCACCACGTCGAGCACTTCGAGCAGGTCGGCCATGGTCCGGGCAAACGGCACGACCACGTCCATGGTCGGGGTCAACGGCCAGTTGCCGCGCACCGAGATCACTCCGCGCGAAGGGGTGTAGGCGCACAAACCATTGTTCGAGGCCGGGCCACGGCCGCTCGACCAGGTTTCTTCCGCCAGGCCGAAGGCCGAGAAACTGGCCGCGGTCGCCGTGCCGGCACCGTTCGACGAGCCGGAGGCGAATGGGGCAGTGAGGTAGTCGGCGTTGTACGGGCTCTCGGCGCGGCCGTAGACGCCGCGCTGCATCCCGCCGTTGGCCATCGGCGGCATGTTGGTCTTGCCCAGGCAGATCGCCCCGCCGGCGCGCAGGCGCTCGACGGTGAACGCATCGCGATAGGCGACCAGGTCCTTGAAGGCCGGGCTGCCGGAAGCGGCGGTGAGGCCCTTGACCAGATAACTGTCCTTGGCGGTGTAAGGGATGCCATCCAGCGGGCCCAACAACTGGCCCTTGGCGCGACGGGCGTCGGCGGCCTGTGCTTCGGCGAGGGCCTCGGGGTTGCGCACGACAACGGCGTTCAGCGCCGTGGCGGTTTCAGGGCCGTCATAGGCGTCGATCCGCGCCAGATAAGCCTGGACCAGCTCGACCGAGGTGGTCTGGCCGGATTCGAGCGCGGCGCGCAGTTGGGCAATGGAAACTTCGGTGACTTCGATCATGCTGCCACCGCCATTTGCAGGTGGAGGGTCCCAAACACTTCACTTTTCTCGAAATGGACATTCATATCGTTATTCTCGTTGCACTGTGTGGCACGACAGGGTCGGGTGTTAAAAATACTGAGCACTATTTAGCATTAAACCGGGATTTTAGGAATCCGTTGTCCAATTTATCTTACAGGCGACAGAAAAAAGGCCACCACAACCCGACGTTGTGGTGGCCCGAGGGTGACTCATTATAGTGGCCCGCACGCGCAGGCCAACGGGAGGAAGCTCCCTCGTCACAGGTTTCTCTGCGTTTGTGCTGATAGCCGGCCGCCGACAATCAGGACTTCGTCTCCTTGGTCCCCAGCACATCACGAATGTTGT
This sequence comes from Pseudomonas sp. 18173, assembly GCF_050432945.1. NCBI lineage: Bacteria > Pseudomonadati > Pseudomonadota > Gammaproteobacteria > Pseudomonadales > Pseudomonadaceae > Pseudomonas > Pseudomonas sp. 18173. The sequence continues at coordinate 27,098 of NZ_JBKFTN010000028.1, read as the reverse complement.
CCACCACATTGCTGTCCTTGATCACATCGTTGAGCCAACCCTCGAGCGGCATGTTGCCCCATTTGATCGCGCGTTCGATCAGGTAGGGGACAGGGCTCTGGGGTTCGGTCTGCTTGAAGAACTGCGCAATGCCCGCCAGCAGGGTGAACGCTTCGTCGCGGGTTTGTGGCGTGGTGCGCAGCGGCGCGGCTGGAATGTCTTGCCGGGTCTGGGTCATTGCGGTACCTGCAGGTTGTGCGCCAGCGCTTTCGCAGACGGTCGGGGAGGGCGCGACAGGGGCCGGGTGCAGTTCGATACCGCGATCCTTGAGCAGTTTCTCGGCCAGTTGTCCTGCGCGGGACAGCACGTCGTTGAGCCCGGCAAAGCTGGGCGCGTCAGGGCCGAACAGCCGATCGGCGGTGCCCTGCAGTTGTTGGCAGGCGTTGAGGCTGGCGGCGATTTCGCTGGCTTTGCGGCGCAGGTGATCGGAGTCGGTCAGCACCACCGAACGCTGGAACACCTCGGCGTTGATCTTGCCTTCGTCAAGGGCGGCGCGCATGGCCTGGGGGTTCTGCAACGCCAGGTTTTCGACGTGCCGGGATTCGTCATACCGCAGCAGACCGTACTCTTGGCCCTGGGTGATGGGCAGTCCGCCGACGACATCCGCCAGGGTTGTTTTCATCCACGCCAGGCGGGCAGCGCGTTCATCGACCCCATCCTCGAGGGAAGGGAAGAGGTCGGCCCAGAAATTGTCCAGTATGCGTTCGGCCAGGGTCAGGCCGAAGGTGATACCGGTGAAGTGATGCTTTTGCGCCAGGGCTTCGCTGAGCCAGGCGACGAGCATCAGGTCCTTGCTCTGTCGAGCCAGGCCCTGTGCAGCCAGGGTAAGGGTCAGATCCCAGTCGGATGACTTCAGATCGGTTTGCCAGTCACCCTGGGTCAGGTAATCGGGGTCTGCTCGCCGTGCTTCTTTCACCTGATCGAACAAGGTGGAGAAGCTCAGGTCTTCGCCGCTCCCCTCATTGATGGGCGCGGTCAGTTCGGCCAGCGAAAGGTCGTTGAGAAATTCAGACATGGGAAACTCTGATCAGAATAAAAGAACACCGCGCCCGCCTGGCAGGCACGGTGCTGAAAACGGGCCGCGTGTGCGGCCCGTCATTACCACGGTGTTATGCGAACACCTTGTTCGCGGTGCGATCCCAGCCACCGGTGACGTTACCGCCGCCCTGGCCATCTGCACGGCTCTGCTGGGTGTAGGTGGTCTTGATGCGCGCGAAGTTGAAGCTGATTTCTTCGATCGGCAGATCGCCAACGGCTTTGTCTTCACCGTTCTGGCTGCCGCCAGCGACCGCTTTCACGGACGACACCACGACTTCTTCCAGGTTGATGGTCAGGTAGGTCACCTTGTCGCCACCGGCGCGGTTCACGTTCAACTGGATCTTGGCGATGTGAGTGCCTTTGCAGCAGGCTTCGAACAGCTTGGCAGAAGCCTTGTCCACGGCTTTGCGGATGCTGAAGTCGCTCAACGCAACACGCTCCGACGAAGCACCGCCCGAAGAGCTGGCCGTCGCGGAAGTCGCCTGGGTTGCGCCGTACTCGTAGCCCAGCACTTCGATCCAATCCTTGTGTTTGTCGTCCAGAACTTCACCTGGAATGCCGTCGATCTGGATGTATGCGTCAAATGCCATTTCTGTTTTCTCCTTACCTTCATTTAAAGGGATGTCACCTGCGAACAGGTCACAGCCCTTCGTCTTAACCTCTTTGAAACGTTCAATAGAGGTGTCTTATGCCAGCCCGGGCCTCTCGTCGAGTTGACCCGGATGCCGGTATTTCTTTACAAGGCGGGCAGGCTCAGTTGAGTGCCCGCACTTCGATTTCTACCCGCCGGTTAGGCTCCAGGCACTGAATCAGCTGGGCCCTGGGTTGCTGCATATCGCACTTGACCAAGGGCTTGGTGCTGCCTTCGCCGATGGCTTCGACCAGCTCGCCGGGTACGCCTTTGCCCACCAGATAGGTCTTGATGGTTTGCGCCCGTTGTTTGGAAACCTGCAGGTTGCCCTGTGGATCGCCCAGTTGATCGGCGTGGCCGGCGATGATGATTTTTCCGATGTTGGGGGTGCTGAGCAGCTTGCCGGCGATCGCGCTGAGCTGGCTTTGGCCTTCGGTCTTCAGGCTCTGGAAGTCGGCACGGGCGAAGGCGAACAGGGTGTCCGACTCCAGCGTGATGGTTTCGATCGAGCGCAACGACTGGGTCAGCAGGCTGTTGATGTAGTTGCGCGAGCTCGAGATCAGGAACGCGTTGTCGAGGATCCGCGGCACGTCCGGTTCGTGAATCTGGTCGCTGTAGAAGTTGATCTGGCGGCTGGCGAATTCATAGTCCGAGGCGGCGACGCTGGCGTTGCCAGCCTGACGGGCAATCGCCGGGTACCAGTAATCCGGGATTTTCGCTTTCAGGAACCCAGGATCGGCCTTTTCACGCTGGGCGCGCGACAGCATCACGTAGGTGTCCAGCGTCGCCTTGCCGAAACCGGCGATGGACTGCGCCCGGTTGTCATTGGGCAGCGCCTTGGGTTCGACGCTGTCCACGCCGGTCACCGCCATCAACTCTTTGGCATTGCGTTGATAGACCTTGAGGGTGGTCAGCAAGTACAGCGAGCGCGTCAGGTTGTCGGCCGTGGGCTTGAGCATCACGCTTTCCAGGCGCTCGAAATACCGGCTGCGCACCAGCGGCTCTACCTTGTGACCTTGATAGAGCCCCAGACGCATGCGCAGCGGCACGCCCTGGTCGTGATGGTGCGCGTAGTAATCCGCGGTCCACAAGCGCAGGCGATCGAGGGTTTGCCAGGCGGTGTATTGCCCGGTGGCGGCGCGGTCTTCGGCGGTCGCCTGGGTCAGTTCGGCCGAGAGGCTCTGCAGGATGGTCTTGTTGTTCACATACGACCAGCCCAGCAGGCAGCACAGCAGCACCGCGACCAGTGCGGCACCGCCAATCCACGCTGCCCGGCGTCGGCGCTCGCGGTGGTTGGTGGTGTACAGCGCCACCAGGTGCTGGTCGGGAATGATGACTTTGCGGAACAGGCTGTTGATGAACAGCGGGCGCGACTGCGCGTTGCCATTGGCGATCTCCTGGTCACCCTCCAGCGAGAAGCGCTCTGTCACCTGGCGTGCGTGCCCGCCCGGATCCGGCTGGTTGGCATCGAGGGCGCTGGTGAAATAGAAGCCGCGCAGCAGTTCGGCACTTTGATAAGGGTTGGCGCGCAGCAGCGCATCGACGAACAGTTGAAGTCGGGGCTTGAGGGCCGCCAGTTCCAGCGGGAACCGATACACCGCCGAATCCTTCCGGGTGATCTGGATGTCCTGCGTGACCAGTTGCTGGCTCGCCACCTGCTGCCAATAGCTGACCAGTTCGTCCATCGCGGCGCCGAAGCGCTGTCCCCAGTCGGCCTGTTCATAGCCTTTGTGGGAGAAGGTCTTGCCCATCACTTCGCCGCGGGCGGTCTCGTCCAGTTGACGATAGAAGGGCGCGAAACCGGGCACCAGGTCGCACTTGGTGAACACCAGGTAGACCGGCAGGCGCACTTCCAGCAGGGCATGGGTTTCCTGGATGCGTTCGCGCAGGCGTTTGGCGATGCGCTCCTGCTCTTCCAGCGAGGCCTGCAGGATGTCGTGGATGCTGACGGTGACGATCAGGCCGTTGAGTGGCCGACGCTGGCGATGCTGGCGCAGCAGTTGCAGGAACGCACGCCATTTGCCGGCCTCTTCCTGGTTGTTCATGTAGCGCCCGGCGGTGTCCAGCAGCACGGCCTCGGAGCTGAAGAACCAGTCGCAATTGCGGGTTCCACCCAGACCGGCGACCCGCACGCCTTCGCGCTCGGCGTAGGGGAAATTGAGGCCCGACTGGTAGAGCATGGTGCTCTTGCCTGCCGCCGGCTGGCCGACCACCAGATACCAGGGCAGGGCATACAGCGCATCCTTGGGATTGCTGCCCCGTGGCTTGTTGCCGTGCAAGCGCTCGATGCTCTGCAGCAGCCGCTCGCGCAACAGGCTGACTTCCTCGCGATCCGCCGGGTTGGCATTCAACACGGCCTCGTCGGCATCCTCGCGCAACAGCCCTTCGAGGTTGTGATGCCGGGACACGCCCTGATAAAGCAGCAGCACATAACCGGTGGAAAGACCGAGGAACACACCGATGCCGGTCAACAGGCTGTTGAGCGAGTTGAAGTCAAACGAGCGCCCGATACCCCACACCACGAAGATCGTGAGGAAAAAGCACATGCCCAGGATGTAGGGCTGGTAGCGCAAGAAGTAATACTTGATCTTGTTCATACGGACTTCGAATCCAGGGCATCGACAAAACGGTCGATAACGTCACCCAGAGGGCGGTCTATTTCGGCAAAGGCGTGTTTCGGGTGGTGCTCGTCAAAGGCATCGAAAGACGCCAGCACGTCATAGTTCTGTGAGCGCGCATGGATGCCCGTCAGCAGGCGATAGGCATCGCTGGTATGACGTGAGGCAAAGCAGATCAGCCGGGGACGCATGAAGTCGTCCGCCAGCAGGCTGATCTGCGGCACGGCACGTTCAGGCGTCATTTGCGTCAACCAGGTGACCCACAGATCGGCGGTCGGATTTTTCAAACCCCGCTCCGCCGGCAACGGCAGGGAGATGCCGATCGGCGTTGCCTGATCGAGGTGTCTTCTCACGGCCGCCAGTCGGGTCAACACGGCGTTGGTGACGAATTCCGGGTAGGCCCCTTCGAGCGCGGTACTGATATCGCGCAAATTGAAGTTCACCAGGAACTTGTCATGCACGCGCCGGAACAACTCGAAGTCCTGTCCTTGCAACGGGCGCAGGGCCTTGATGCGCTCGAACAGCACCGACGTGCTTTCGCCCTGGACCGCCATGTGCAGCAATGGCCTGATCTGCCCGCTGAACAGTTCGCCCAGGGTGAACGGATTGACCAGAGGTTCGGCTTCGCCGGCCTTGAGGGTCTGGAAAATGAAGAACGGATAGCGGCGTCCACTCCAATCCCTCGAGCTGATCAACCCGCCCAGCAACCAGTTGCCGCTGCGTGCGCGGTAGCTGAAAAAACACACGGGCAACGCATCGAACAGGTCACGCCAGTCTTCGCGATGCTGCAGGGCGGCCAGCGCCCCTTGCAGCCAGCTGTCGAACTCACAGGCGTCGTCGCCCGCACCTTGCAGGCTGACGAAGTCCGGACTCGCGGGGACCTTGCCGAAACAGCCGATCATTGGCCGGTTCCCACGTTCAGGTTCGGGCTGGTCACAGTGGGCGGCCCTCTGCGCCATTGAGCGCGCTCAATGCCTTGACGTTGGCCAGGTCGGTCAGCTTGACGCCGCCGTAGTTGCGCACGGCGAGGCTGACCGGGCCACTGCCGGTGGTCCAGCTGAAGCGTTGCTGGATGCCGTCCAGATCGCTGACCCGTGCGCTGTCGTTCATGCGCAGCAGGCCCCAGCGGCCCGGGTAGTCGAACACGGTGATGCGCTCGCCGGTCAGGGTGACCACATCCAGGCGTGCACCCGGCGTGGTGGTCGTGCCCGGCCACGAGAAGCGGCTCCAGCTGGTCTTGCCGTTACGGTAGTGCTGCACCTGGCCGTCGAGGGTGAAGATGATGTCGGTGAGGTTGGCGGAGGGTTCGAGCATGATCTCGAAGCCGTTGTCGCGGTCCGACAGGCTGGCGATTACCTGGCCCAACGAGCTGGCCTTGTCGATGCTGTTGACCATGTTCGGGTTGACCAGCGGCGTAGTCTTGCTGCCGCTGCCCATCCCCAGGCCTTCGCCACCGGACAGGTTGCCAATTTCGTTGCGCTTGAAGTTCGGCAGCAGCCCGGATTCCGGGTCGACGAAACGCTGCAGATCCTTGACCGACGCTTCGTTGCGGCTACCCGGGGCGATCGGGTAGCGGTGCGCCATGACCTGCTCCCAGGGCTTGGCAATCTGCTGTGCCCAGGCCTTGGCAATCTGTTGGCCGGCCGGGTCGCGCAGGGTTTCCCAGGCAAACTGGATCGGCAGGCTGAACAGGCCCTGCAACGATTCGGACAGGCCGCCCTGGCTGGTGTCGACGGTGGTCTCGACATAGTTGCGCACGCTGGTGACTTCGCTTGGCAGCCCTTCGAGGGTTTCGCTGATCAGCTGCTTGCTGCTCTTGCCAACGTCCTGGGAGCGCTGGATGTTGTTCATCCGCACCTTGAGTTTGCGCAAGGCCGCGAGGTAGCGGTCCATGATCGTGCTGTCGGCGCCTTCGGCGTTCTGCACGGCAAACACCCGCGACACAGGTTCGAAGCGCTTCGCCAGGCTGCCGTCGTCGACCGCCGGCAAAGGTGAAATCAACGTGTTTGGCGAAACTTTTTTCCCATCAAGGATCCCGCTCCAGAATCCGTCATCGGGCTTGATCCCAGCCTGCAGTGTTTCGCGGGGCGCCGGAACATCCCACTGGGTGTTGTCGTTGACCGCCGCCAGGAGGATTTTCACCGGGGAGTTCTGCACGTCGCTGAGCAGTGCCAGCTGTTGGGTCGCGTTGGCCATGTCGGTGAAGTGACGAACACCCACGCTATCGATGAAGCTGTACCAGGCCTGGGTGTAGTCGCGCTTGTAGCGCGTCATGAACTCGCGGATGAAGTTGGCTTTCTGCACGATGCTGTCGCCGCCTTCGCCATCGAGCACCCAGTCCGATTCGTTTTGCAGGTTGCCCGACACCAGCTTGATCAGATCGGGCCTGACGAACTGTTCCCAACCCTGGCGGGTGAAAATCGCCGGAACCGCTTCGGTGCCGTACAGCAACTGACGGCCGGGCAAAGGCACCAGGTCGCCCAAGCCCAGGGCCGGGAACTGACGGCTGGATTCCAGTTGCAGACGCAGGTACTCACGGTCCACCAGCGAGCTGGAAATCATGAAGGACTTCAGGCTGTTGCGGGTATCGCTGATGAGTTGCTCGTTACGCGACAAGGACGGTGCCTGGCCATTCTTGAGCAACTGCACGTAGACCGGCGAGTTGTCCTGAATCACCGCAGTGCTGACAGGGTTGCCTGTACTGGCGGTATTGGCCCAGGCCGCCGGCAACGCAGCGCCGACGAATTCCGGATCCGGGTGCGTGGCCGGTTGGGTCAGCATCAGGTACAGCTTGAGTGCGTTATAGGCGTCGATGATGGACGCGACTTGTCGCTCGTCCAGCCGCCCGAGCATTTCTTCGGACAACGACAGCCCGCCGGTGGTCGCCGACAACTCCGCGGCATCGCTCGCCGTGGCCGGGTTGCGCAGTGCCGTCAGCGCTTCGCCCCGTGCCTTGTTGGCCGCACCCTTGGCGGCACCGCTCAGGCGACTGGCCACATCACCGGTACTGCGCGGCAGGTTGCTCAGGCGGATCGGCAGTTTCTGGCCCGACGCGCGCGCTTTGACCGAGTCGGCTTTGTTTGGCGCGGGCGCAAAGCTGTTCTGCGCATCCATGGTTTTGGCGAACTCATTGAAGGCGCGCATCTGCAATTGCAGCTGCAAGGTGACAGGCTCCAGCGCCTGGGTACGCAGTTGCTGCAAGTAGGCGGTCTGTGCGACGCGGTAGACTTCGTCACCACGATAGAGACCTGCGCCCAGTTGCAGCGGCACACCCTTGGCGCGGTGCTTCTCGATGGTCGTGAGTTGCTCACGCAACAGCTCCAGGCCCTGGCCCGAGGCGAGCAATCCGGCACGGTCCGGGGACTGTTGCAGTTCGCTCAGTTGTTCGCGCAAGGTGGCCAGCCACTGACGGTTGTTCTGGAACGACAGCGCTTGCCAGCCAATGAACGCGACACCGGCCAGCACCGCCAGACCCAGCAGGGCAGGGCTGGCGGACGGGTGCTTGCCAAGGCGCGACTGATAAAGGGTCAGGTCGCGATCCGGGAAGATCACCCGACGGAACGTATCGGTAATGAAGTAGCTGCGGTCGCTGATTTTCTTGCCGCCGTCTTGCCCCTGTTGCTCGTTTTCGGGGGCCGGCTGCAAGGCGAACGTTTCGGCCAGCTCGTCTTCATAGACCTGGCTCAGTTGCTGATCGGTCTGCAGGGCGCTGGTGAAATAAAGCCCGCGCAGCAACAGTGGTGCACCGTTGCGACGGGGCTCGGCGAAGTGCTGGAGAAACTGCTCCAGCACCCCGGAGATCTCGGCGAAATAGTTCGGGAAGTTCAGCAGGGCGCTGTTGGCATCGGCACCCAGCGCAATCATTTGTGCATCGGTGTGACGACGGATATGGCCTTGCAGGTTGGCCAGCTTGGCATCCAGCACCGGGCGCAGGCCCTGGTTGCGGATCTCGGACAAACCGAAGGTCATGCCCAGTGGCTGCTGGCGCTCGTTCAGGTCCAGGCCTTCAAACGCCTGGCTGAAGCCCGGCAGTTGATCGGTCTTGCTCAGCATCAGGTAGATCGGTGGATTGGCATCCAGGCAATCGTTGTATTCCTCGATGCGCGACACCAGTTGGGCGGCCAGTTCGTTGCGCTTGGCCGCGCTGCACGCCAGCAGTTCAGGCAGGCTCACCACCAATACCAGCCCGTTGACTGCGGCCTTGGTGCGCTGCTTTTTCAGCAGCCGCAGGAAGGCGGCGAACTCACTGGCCGACGGATCGTCCTGCAGGTAACGGCCGGCCGTATCGATCATCACGGCGTCAGGGCTGAAATACCAATCGCAATGCCGGGTGCCGCTTTCGGTGTCGTTGGCGCTGCTGGCAATGCTCGCGGACAAACCGGAGCGGGTCAGCAATGAGGTCTTGCCGGCCGCGGACATGCCGATGACCAGGTACCACGGCAAATCGTAAAGCGCTGCCGAGCCGCCACCGCCGGCCGAGCGGTCGGTGCGCAGCATCGCAATCGCGTGCTTGAGGCGTTCGCGCAGCACGTGCTGATCGCGAAATTCACCCGCGGATTTGAGCGAGCGATCAACTTCGATCTGCACCAGGTTTTCAAGGGTGTGCTCGATGCGGATGCGCTTGTATCGATGCAGCACAATGATCAGCAGATAGCAGGCGCTGACAATCGCCATCGCTTCCGGCGCATGGTCGCGCAGCCAGCTCACATGCGGGGCCACGAACCAGCAAGCCGCCAGGCTCGTCAACCACAGGGCGAGGACGATGAACCAAAAACTTTTCAACAAACGCAATAATGTCTTCATGTCTTCCTGACTCGGTTACCTGACCTGTGCTCAGGCACTGAACAGCTGGCTGATTTGCTCGGACAACGCGGCTACGTCTTTGGCCAGCAGCCAGTCCAGCGTCAGGTAGACACCCGCGCAGACCAGCGCAAACAGCGCCAGGTAGAGCCAGAGAGGCACTTCATGGCGCAGCATCTGCGAGACCTGGTCGGGCAATGCCCAGTCAGGCGAAAGGACCTTGGGCGTCTTGCGAAAGCGTGCGATGTCCTGGCCCAGGGTATTGGCCAGGTAGCGCAACTGGTCTTTTTCGCCGAGACGGAATTTTCCTTCGAAACCCAGCGCCAGGCACAGGTGGTAAACCTCGAGCACGTCCAGGTTGTGTTTAACGTCGCCACGCAATGCATCGATCCTGTCGAAAAAGCCTTGGCCGGCCAGGTGTACGCCGAAGTGGCGGAACTGCATTGGCTGCAATTCAAAGTGACTGCGCAAAGGGTTGGCTTCAGCACCCGGTTCGAGGGGGCGCAACACGCTTTCATCGAGGAACGCGCACAGGGCGTACTGGGTGTCCTTCACCTGTTCAACGCTGTAGTTGGCGCTGCGGGCATCGCGTTCCAGTGCGTTGAAAAAGGTGTCGACACTGGCCTCGAAGGCGGCGACCGATGTGACCTGGCGACCCTTGCGCACGATCAGCGCCATGCTGATGAAGTCCTGCACCAGGTCTTTGAGCGTCGGTTTTTCACGGGTGGCGGCAACGGCGCCTTGCAATACGGCTTCGGTCATTTGAGTACCGCCATCAGTTCGAGCTTGAGGTTGGTGAAGGCGCTGGGCGCGTAGAAAGAGATGGCCTGGGCACTCATCATTCGCTCATACACCCGGCCATGGGGTTCGATGGAGAAGTAGTGATTGTCCAGTCGCACCGGGATTGCATTGGGCAGGCGGGTCGAATGATTGAGGGTGACCCCCGGCATGGCGCTGTTGACCACCACTTCGATGTCTTCCGGCGAGCCGACCTTGAACGCCCGTGGCACCAGCTCCAGCAGGCTCGCGCCCGGCATGTCGGCGTGCACGGAGATGTAGAAGTCCGCTTCGACCAGCCGTGGATCGTGCAACTGCCCTTGCCAGTAGGAGGGCTTGGTCTGGGCCAGGTCGATCACCACGCACTGGTTCGGTACGACGTTGTCGAGCAGCACGCGAATCATTTCGTCGAGCTTGACCAGCGAAGCCGCCGGGTCGTGGTGGTCGTACCCGGGGATATCGTTGAGCTGCGTGTCCATCGAGAACGTCAGCAAGCCGCCGGCGAGTTCGGCCAGGAGCAGGTACAAACGCTCGGGGTGCAAGCGCGGATGCGCGAGCAGGTGCGCCAGGCTCGGGTGGGCGCGGTTCACCGTGTTCAACAGCCAGAACAGGGTCACGTCGCTCGAACCAAACTCGGCGATCTGGTCCGCGCGCTCGCGACGACGACCCGACAGCGCCTTGCTCTTGGACTGCAAGGCGCCGAGCAAACGCTTGCCCAGCCCGATCAGGGTCTCGTGGGTGCCCAGGTGCAGCGTCGGGTGCACGAAATGCCCATCGAGATTGAATCCACCGATGTTGTTGCGCGACAGCCGGGTAATCGGGCACCAGGTGTAGCCATCGAGGCTGTCGCCATCGATCAGCATCACCACGTTCAGGCGCAGGCTGGTGATTTCGTTTTCCAGGTCGCCTTCGTTGAGGTCCGGCAAGGTGTCGAATTGCTTGCGAAAGCGCCGCCCGGTCTTTTGCTCCTGGCCGTCTTCGACATAGTTCAGACCGAATGGATCAGGCAGTTTCAGCGCGGCGTAGACCTTCAGGTCGTTGCCCTTGAGCAGGTCCGTCAGGTCACGAGCCGCGGGCAGCGGATCGTGCTGCGGCGCGTCGAACAGGCTGCCATCGGGAAACACCAGCTTCAATCGCTTGAGCTGCAGGGAACCGGCCGCGAGGGCTTCCTCGTCCACTTCCAGCAACTGCACGCCCCAGTGAAAAGGCGTATTGCGCTGGGTCGCCTGCGCCAGCTGATGCTGGTGGAACTCATCCTGATACTGGAAATGCTGTGGCAAAAGGAACATGCCTTCGGACCACATCACCCGGCTTTGCTTACTCATTGAGCGACGTCCAATAATGAATTCAATTTCGAGTCCACGGCTTTTTTCGCGGAGGCGCTCGCCTGGTCCTGGGCCTTGTGCACCACGGCGTCCTGCACGCGTTCGGTCAGCGTGGGTTCAGTGGGCTGGTCGGGCAGGGCGGCGGCTTTTGCGAGCTGTTCCCGGGGCTTGGGTTTATCCAGGACGTCAACACCGCTGACGGCCGACACCGTGTTGTTGTCCACCAGCACCCGCAGGCCGTCGGAGGAGAACCAGATGCCGTCCTTGCGCAGGGAGTTGGCGTCAAACGCAACCTTCCAGCGGCTGTTCTCGTCGGTGCGGAAAAAAGCCGCGACGCCGACATAGCCCGCCGCCTTGTTCAGCGGCCACTTGTCGACTTGCCCCATGCCTGGCAACAAGGTGATCTCGCGGTTTTCGATCAGGGTATTGCCGAGCGCCTTTTGCGGGTCGGCCCACAGCGAGTCGGCATCGACTGATGCAAAGCGCTCCAGCGATGTCAGCTGGTAAACGCGCAGCACCACGGAAAGCGGCTTGCCGGACGCGTCGGGATTGAGCTGATTACCGCCGTCAGACGTCAGGATGACCTTCTCGTTATCCTGGAACAGCATGTCGCCAGCCCAGGTATTGTCGACCCGCTTGCCGACCCGGTCGGTGACGCCGCAGGCGCTCAGTACCGTCATCATCGCCACCGCCGCCAGGCATTTGGCCAATGCCGTCTTTGCGGGACGCTTCCCTGAATATCTCTTGTCCATGACCACTACCTGTAAATGCCCGGTCAGTTCAGGCGATAGGCGAAATCGCCGTCGCTGCCCAACTCGATGTTCAAACTCTGAATCGGTTTGTCCTGTGCCATGCGCTCCAGGACCCGTTGCGCCAGCTCCGGCATCAGGGTCCTGGACAGAATGTTGTCGATGTTGCGGGCGCCGCTGTCGACCTCGGTGCAGCGCGAGGCAATGGCCTTGACCAGTGCTTCGTCATAGCTCAGGTGCGCTTGATGGTTGCGCTCGAAGCGCTGGCGAATCCGCTCCAGCTTGAGCGCGACGATGCGCTCCAGAATGGCGTCCTTGACCGGGTAGTAGGGGACGATGGTCAGGCGGCCGAGGAAGGCGGGCTTGAACACCTGGTTCAACTCGTCACGCAGCCCTTCGACGATGTCGTCCGGCGTCGGTTGTGGCTGCGCATTCAGGCACCATTGCATGATGCGGTCGGTGCCGGTGTTGGAGGTGAGGATGATCACGGTGTTGCGGAAGTTGATCTCGCGACCTTCGCCATCATCCAGCACGCCTTTGTCGAACACCTGGAAAAACAGTTCGAGCACATCCGGGTGGGCTTTCTCCACTTCATCGAGCAGCACCACGCTGTACGGCTTGCGTCGCACCGCCTCGGTCAGCACGCCGCCCTCGCCATAGCCGACGTAGCCCGGTGGTGAGCCCTTGAGGCTCGAGACCGTGTGGGCTTCCTGGTACTCGGACATGTTGATGGTGATGACGTTGCGCTCGCCGCCGTACAGGGTGTCGGCCAGCGCCAGTGCGGTTTCGGTCTTGCCGACGCCGCTCGGGCCGAGCAACAGGAATACGCCGACCGGTTTGTTCGGGTCTTCCATGCGGGCGCGGGAAATCTTGATGCGCTTGCCGATTTCGTGCAGTGCGTGGTCTTGTCCAAGCACCCGCTCGCCCAGCAATGCAGGCAGGCGCTGCACGGTTTCGATTTCGTCGCGCAGCATCTTGCCCAATGGAATGCCGGTCCAGCCGGAAATCACTTCGCCGATGGTGCCGCCATCCACCAGGGCATGCACCAGCGCTTGCTCACCCTGGACGCTGGCCAGTTCGGCGCGTACCGCGGCAATCTCCCGGGCATCCGGTGCCTGGTTCTCCGGGTGGCTGAGGGCGCCGAGTTTTTCCACCAGTTGCAGCTCGCGTTGCCATTGTTGTTCGAGGGCATCGCAGGCCTGCCGTTCGCTCAGCAGTTCGGTATTGAGGGCGGTCAGGCGGCGGGCATGGTCGCTGCCTTTGGCGGCTTCCTGCTGCAGCACCGAGATTTCCGCCTGCAGGTTGTCGATCTGGCGCTTGCAGTCTTCCAGCGGCCCCGGCTGCGCCGATTGCCCCAGGGCGACCCGGGCGCAAGCGGTGTCCAGCACGCTGACGGCCTTGTCCGGCAGTTGGCGCCCGGTGATGTAGCGATTGGACAGGCGCACGGCCTGCACCAGCGCTTCGTCCATCACCGTGACCTTGTGATGCTCCTGCATCTTGGCCAGCAGGCCGCGAAGCATGTGGATCGCCTTGTCTTCGTCCGGCTCTTCGACCTTCACTACCTGGAAGCGGCGGGCCAGTGCGGCATCTTTCTCGAAGTACTTCTTGTACTCGGCCCAGGTGGTCGCCGCGATGGTGCGCAGTTCGCCCCGGGCCAGGGCTGGCTTGAGCAGGTTGGCGGCGTCGTTCTGCCCGGCCTGACCGCCCGAGCCGATCAGCGTGTGCGCTTCGTCGATGAACAGAATGATCGGGTGCAGACTGCGTTTGGTTTCCTCGATCACCGACTTGAGGCGGTTTTCGAATTCGCCCTTCACGCCGGCTCCGGCCTGCAACAGGCCCAGGTCCAGGGTATGGATGGCAACGCCCTTGAGCACCGACGGCACGTCACCCTGGATGATGCGCAGGGCCAGGCCTTCGACCACGGCGGTTTTGCCGACGCCGGCTTCACCGGTGAGGATCGGGTTGTTCTGGCGGCGGCGGGTCAGGATGTCGACCATCTGCCGCACCTCGAACTCCCGGCCCAGCACCGGGTCGATCCGGCCCTCGCGAGCGCTTTGCGTGAGATTGATGGTGTATTGATCGAGGGCCGGGGTCTTGCCGTTGCCTTTCACCGTGCCGGTACTGGCAAGGTCGGCAGAGCCCAGCGATTTACCCGTTGCCGACTCGGTGCTGCCTTGCACCAGCGCGCTGAGATTCAGGCGCAAGTCGTCGGCGTTGATTTTCTCAAGCTCGGCGGCGCCGGCGATCACCACCCGGCGCAGTTCGTCGTCATCGAGCAGGGCTTGCAACAGATGGCCGGTGCGGATCTGCGCCTGGCCGAACTCGATGGACGCCAGGACCCATGCCTGTTCGATCATGCGGGTCAGGTGCGGCGACAGGGCCGGGGTGCGGGTATTGCCTTTCTTGAATGTCCCCAGTGCCGTCACCAACTGCGCCTGCAAGCGCTCAGGCACTACGTCGTAATGACGCAGGATCGCCGGCAGGTCGTTGTCATGGCTGTCGAGCAACTGCAACAACAGGTGCTCGATCTCGACATCGTAGTGGTGTTCCGACAGGCACAGGGCCGCGGCGCTTTCGGTGGCGGTACGGCTGGTGTCGTTCAGCTTGGCGAACAGGGACTTCAGGTTCACAGGGAGACCCCATCAAAAGGAATGTGGAAGAGGGCGCAGCGGGAAGGTTCAACGTCGACGCCCGGTCGCTTGAGCCAGCCGAGCCGACCCAGCGAAACGTTGCCCAGGCGGGCGACCGGTACGGCCTTGGGTTTGAGCTTGGGCGCCAACTGGAAGTCGAGCTCCGCACCGACATAGAAACGCACCAGCTCCAGCAGTTTCCGGTAGTCCTCGGTGCCTGGCTGCAAGCGTTGGTAGTCGGCCAGCTCCAGAGGGCCGATCTCGATGCGCACGCACGACTGGTAGTCCCAGACCCGGTTGCCGGCGACGGCGCTTTGCCCGAGCACGGCGTTCTTGCGCCCCAGTTGCGTGCATTGGCTGGCGTCGAGTTTCAGCCAGCGACCGGCAAACGGCTTGACCTTGAACGGCAGCGAAAAATAGAAAGCCAGCATCACTTCCAGGTTCAACGCGTTGCGCGGTTTCTGGGCGAACAGGCCGGAGAAATAGCTGAACAATTCGCGGCGCAGGGGCGAGCCTTGCCTGTCGAATTTCTGCTTCTGCGCCTCGGGGCCGAAACCCACCAGGTTGAGCAGGTAGCGATCGAAATCCGACGTGCCGTTGCGCTCGTACTCGATGTAGAACTTGTACTTCTGCCAGGCCTCGTAGAACAGCGTGGTCATGCGGTGCGAAAAGATGTCGAGGAAGGCGTGAGCCGCGTCATCCCGGTACTGGATATGCCGTTCGATCAACAGCTCGGTATACGGGCGCGGCAACACGCCCGAGGGCCCGACCAGCCCCATGAAGGTGACTTGCATCTCGGACAGCGGCAGGCCGGCCACCGACACCTTGCCTTCACGCTCGAACTGCAGGTCGCTGACTTCACTGGCCGGGAAGTTGAGCGACAGCTGCGAGCGAAAACGCAGGGGGTCTTCGTGCGGTCGGGTTTCCAGGTCCATGCGCCCGGTTCTGCTGTAATGCAGGCGAAGCAAACGCACCAACTGGAAAAACTCGAATCGGTGCGGCTCAGCCCGTGCCTGGTCGATCAGACCAGGGGTTGATCGCCGGTTCGCGGTGGCCATTGGACGACTCTCTTTTCACGCTGCAAGGTGCGAAGGGTTAATTGGGTAAAACTGTTCATGGAGCAGTACTGACCAAAAAAGTGATCGAGCACCATGCCGAACAGGAACACACCGCTGCCGGTGTACTGGCTTTCATCGAAATTGAGGGTGATGCCGACGCCGCGCACGAAGTTCGGCCGCGGGTGGCCGATGCGCGCGACCACAGGTTCGCTGCTCACCGAGACGATGCCATTGATCTGTTTGCGGATCGCCGACACGTTGCGGTAGTTGTAGAGCGACAACAGCTCCAGCAGCACTTCGCGACCCTGCGACACCAGCGACATGTGGTTCAGCGACAGGTGCGAAATCAGCCGCCAGATCACGCCGTTGCCCAGGGGCACACGCGCGGTGGCGGTGGGCTTGCGCAGGCAACGGATGTCCTGGATCACCGTGTTGCCCAGGATGCTGAATTCACCGCGCTCACCACCGAAAGGCAGCATCAAGGGCAGGTCGCGGTTACTGCAGGTCAGGCGGATACTCAGGGCATCGTTGTTGGCCTCCATCAGCCCCAGTTCGCGATCCACCACCCGGATGAACACATTCGAGCCATCGCGCTGGCCGGACTGTACGGCCCGACGCCGGGCAATCCAGAAACTCTGGCCCGGGCCTTGGTCGCCACGGGGCTCGAAAAACGGATGGCAGGTGCCCACATGATCGATATCGCCGACCTTGCGCACGCGCTGCACGCGATCGATGGACACCACTTCGGCCAAACCATGCAGGCGCACATCCGGCGTCACGGCGTACTCGTGCTGCGCGTGGGTCAGCTTGATCGGCTCGGCCTGCTGGCGGAACAGGTTGATGATCGGCGTGCAATTGAGCTTGAAGTTATTGCGCCCGATGTTTTGCGTCAGACGCGCCAGGCGGTCGCTCAGGTCGTAGTCGGAGAAGTAGAAATTGACCTCGATTTTCTTCAGGTCTTTTCCCGCCAGAATGCGCGCAAAGCCTGACAGGTCGAAGAACATGAACTTGTCGGGGAAGGTGAAGTACTCGTGCAGCAACCGGTAGCCGAGGAACGAGCGCTCCGAGTAGTCCACCAGGCCTTCGTCCAGACCGTAACCGACGGCCTTCAACGCGTTGGCGGCAAAGGCCACCTCGCGGGTGCGCCCCTGATCTTCGAAGGTCAGCGTGGCCTTGGCCAGGTTGTTGAACAGCAGTTCGTACAGTTGCAGCATCAACGTGCTTTCGCCGTCGAGGAAGAACCGCAGGCTGTCCAGTTCCAGCTTGCCGAACATCACGTCGGAGGTCGCCACCAGGCCGATGCGCAAGCGCGCAACCAGGTCAGCGCTGTGGCCGTTGAACGCCGAGCGTTCCATCTCGATGAACGATGCCTGTTGCACCGCCACCGGCCACAATTCGACCGGGTAGCAGGTGCGGAATTTACACACCACGCCATCGATCGGGTTGGCACAGAGTTCGGTATGCCGGGGTACACGGTAAGCTTCGGTGACTTTTTCCTGCTTGCCCTGGTTGAACTCGACGATCGACATCGAGGGGGTAGGGCGCAGGTAGTGCGGGTACAGCACTTCGAGAAACGACTCGACGATTTCCGGCAACTCGTCGTCGAGTTTCTTGTGCACCCGCGCAGAGAGGAACGAAAACGCTTCGATCAAGCGCTCGGTATGCGGGTCTTCGCAGTTATCGCCTTCGATGAGCAACCGCGAAGCGATCTTCGGATACTGGCTCGCAAACTCCTGGCCCAAAAAGCGCAGGTGCGACAGTTCCTTTTCGTAGTAGGGCAGCAGATCGTCGGGCATCAGTTGAGGTTCTGCACTTTGTATTCCTGGGTGTTGACCTGCAGCACCGCGTCGAAGGACACCTGACGGGTGACGTCCTGCAGGCGCAGGACCGCGTCCACGCGAAAGGTCAGCATGCGTTGGCCGGTCTGTTGGGCGAGCAGTTGGACCTTGACGCTGTGAAAGCGCCGGTCGCCGACCGAGATCGCTTTCTCCAGTTGCCGCTGGATCAACAGGCGATCCGCGGGATCAAGCACACTGCGGCTGGTGAAATCCGGCATGCCATAGTCGAGGATGCTGCCGCTCAGATTGACGAAACCTTCCAGCTCGTTGGCGACCAGGGACTGGCGGGTGTTGACCAGGATTTCCAGGTCGCGAACGATGCTGGCCTTGTAATCGGCCAGCGAACACAAGCGCTGCGATGACGCTTCGATGGACTGATGCGGACGATCGTCCAGCAATCGGTCCAGCAGTGATGGCAACAGCTTGTGTCGACTTGACATGGTGCCTCCCTGGCAATGTGTTCGATCAGCCGCGGGTCGATTGCGGCAATTCAGCGACCAGGCGCAACGAAGCGGTCAGCTCGTCCAGTTGATAGTGCGGGCGCAGGTAGGTCACGGCCTTGTACACCCCCGGCTTGCCCGGCACCTCGAACACCTCGGCGCGTGCTTCGCGCAACGGGAACTTGGCCTTGGCTTCCTGGCTCGCGGTGTCGTCCAGCAGCACATAGCTCGACAGCCACTTGTTGAGGAACAGCTCGACGTCCTTGCGTGAGGCGAAGCTGCCGATCTTGTCGCGCATGATCGCCTTCATGTAGTGGGCGATGCGCGAAGTGGCGAAGATGTATTGCAACTGCGCGGACAGCCGGGCGTTGGCGTTGGCGATGTCGGTGTTGTACTGCTTCTGCTTCTGCGCCGACTGGGTGCCGAAGAACGCGGCGTAGTCGGTGCCTTTGCAGTGCACCAGCGGAATGAAACCGAGGTCCGACAGCTCTTTTTCACGGCGGTCGGTGATGGCGATTTCGGTCGGGCACTTGAGGGCGATTTCACCGTCATCGGTCTTGAACGTGTGGGTCGGCAGACCTTCCACCAGACCGCCACCCTCGACACCACGGATCGCCACGCACCAGCCGTAACGGGAAAACGCATCGGTGACCCGGGTGCCCAGCGCGTAGGCGGCGTTCATCCACAGGTACTTGTTGTGGTCGCGGCCATCGACGCTTTCGACAAAGTTGAATTCCTCGACCGGCGTGGTATCCGGGCCGTAAGGCAGGCGACCGAGCACGTGGGGCAGGGTCAGGCCGACATAACGCGAGTCTTCGCTGGCGCGGAAGGACTTCCACTTGGCGTATTCGACGGTGTCGAAGATCTTCGCCAGATCCCGTGGGCCGGACATGTCGGTGAACGAATCCCAGCCGAACAGCTCGGGCGAGGCCGCCGAGATGAACGGCGCATGGGCGGCCGCGGCGACGTGGGAAATCTCTTCGAGCAGGTACATGTCTTCCGGGCTACGGTTGAACTCGTAGTCACCCAGCAGCATGCCGAACGGTGCACCGCCGAAGGTGCCGTATTCTTCTTCGTAGATCTTCTTGAACAGCGCGCTCTGGTCGAATTCGGAAGCGGCCTTGAGGTCGCGCACCAGGTCTTTCTTCGACGCATTGAGCAAGTGGATCTTCAGCGTGGTGCTGGTCTCGGTCTGGTCGACCTGATACTTCAGGCCGCGCCAGGACGCTTCCAGCTGCTGGAATTCACTGGCGTGCATGATCTCGTTCATCTGCTCGGAGAGCATCGCGTCGATCTCGGCGATGCGCGCATCGAGCACGGCGATCAGGTCCTTGCTCGGCGTCATTTCGCCTTCCAGGATCTGGTTGACCAACTCGCCGATCAGGTCGCGGGTACGGGTGCGCTCGGTCTCGGAGCGGGCCACGCGGCTTTCGGAAATGATGCTGTCGAGCAACGAGGATTGCGCGGTGAAGCTGTCCACTTCGACCAGCGTGCTGTCCTGTTGAGTCACGGTTTGCTTGTCGTTCATCGTCAGGCTCCTACGCTTTGCCGTCGGTGGCTGGAACGGCGGCTTCACGGCCGAATTCCTTGCCCAGGGTTTTCAGCTTCTCGGTGTTCTGCAACACGTCCATCAACAGCTCTTCGAGCTTGTCGTTGCCGCCCATCTTGTTGCGCAGGTCCGCCAGCTTGTTGCGCACTTCCAGCAATTTGCGCAGCGGCTCGACCTGCTTGACCACGTTCTGCGGTTCGAAGTCTTCGAGGGCGTTGAAGTTGAGCTCGACGCCAAGCTGCGTGCCGTTCTTCGCCAGGGTGTTGTCGACGCGGTAGGTCAGGCGCGGCTTGATGCCCTTGAGCACGCCGTTGAAGTTGTCGCGGTCGATGAAAATGAACTTGCGGTCCTTGAGCTTCGGCAGCGGCTCCAGCGGGTTGCCGGAGAAATCGCCCAGCACACCGACGACAAAGGGCAACTCTTTCTTTTCCTGAGCGTCACCGATATCCACGTCGTAGGTGATATGGACCCGAGGCGCGCGAACGCGGTCGAGTTTGTGCTGGGTACTTTCCTTCTTCGCCATCGTGATCTCCTGTGCGAACAATTCACTGCAAGTCGTTTGCGTGTCGGTTCAATGGGTGGCCGAGCGCGTTACATTCCTTCGATCGTCAGCAGCAGGCGCTGACGAATTTCATCGTTCATTTCCATGATGTTTGCGTGGCCCACCAACTCCTCGAAGCTGGTGTTGCCGGCGATCTGGGTGCTGCTGCGGATCACGGCCTCGTCAGGCAATTGCGAGCGAACCGGCGAGCTGATGACGCAAAAGGGCAGGTCGCCGAAGTCCTTCAGGCGTTCGAAACTGACGGGAAAACGCAGGCCTTCGAGCAGGCGGCTCAGGCCCGGTGACTTGCTCAGGCAGTAGAACAGCACCAGGTAATGCACGACGAAGCGATACAGCTCGGCGCTGCTGCGATTGGGGTCCTTGATCACGGTGCGGAAACGGGCCAGGTCGAACGAACTGAACCCGACCACCCAGCGCACGGGGCTGGTGATGCGAATGGATTGACCGCTCTGGGACAGCACCTTGTCGTACTCCAGCGCAAACAGTTGCGGGGTGGTACTGAGCAGGTTGAGAGGCACTTCGAGTTCGTTGACCAACTGAAATGGAGCGGCCGAACCGATGCGGTCGTAGAGCTCCTTGAGTTCCTTGAAATGGTGCTGGGTCTCGCGTCCGCTGCTGCGTTGCGCACCCTGCAGGTATTCACCGAAAAACGCCTGCGGACGAATCAGCAAGGCCAGGGTCGCCAGGTAGTCCGAAGCCTGCGCCTTGAGCGCATCGGAAATGGCCCGGGTCTGGCTTCGCAGCTTGATCAATGCTTCAACATCAAAAAACGTCTGAGTCATCGGTACATCATCCTTGAACACTCCACGTCCGCTAACCGGATCAATCCGGGTGTGAAGAGCTACTAATTTCTCGATTGAACACCTGTCCACGAGTTGTGATTGCTGATGTTTGACATCAAAAAATCACACTGCCAGGAATGTTTGGAAGTGCGATGCTGGCATATGGATATTGAGTTGCCAGTAACCTCGTGTAGGGCAATACCGATGTCGAGAAGTTCACATGGGGCCGGATTTTTTCTTGTTTTTGATACAGGTCGCAATGCTGTCTCGGTGCCACTACGTGTAGGAAATTACTTACAAGCCTTTCTGAAACCCAACAGGCGCAAGGGTTTGGCGAGTGTGTTGGATCCAATTTTTAGTTCAAATTAAATTGTAAATAGGTGAACCGGTTCACCTGCCAGACGGGTTCAGTCGCGTAATGAAGCACAAGCAGCGGGTAGTGAGAGGTTTTGCACCGGCGACAGTGATGGCGCTGACGTCGTGGACGAAATTCCTCAACAAGAAAAACCGGGTTGACACCGAGTGTTGCATGGGTGTTTCCTTTCGCACGTATTCAAGTCTCGGCTTGACAAACTGTGATGTGTTTCTCGTTTTTTAATATGCCCGGAATTTTTGGCGGGTAGGGTCATCACATCCCGGAGCAGCTTGGCCGGATCAGTTGGTCGTTATTGTTGTTTTCTGGAGAGAGGCTTCAGTTAGTTGCGTGTGACGCGCTGAAAGTGAGCAGGGCATTACACGGGGATAGTTTCCTACGGAACTTTCTGATCGGCAGGTATAGGAGAAAGGAACATGGACGAAAGGTTTTTACCCTGCACAGTGGCCAATCCTCGCGGAGCACGCCAACAAGCCGGATTGATCGGTGGCGGCAATCTTCCATTTCCCAGCGAGATTGCCTCGCGCGCTTTTCCTGCAGCGCAGAATTTTGCCGGTTACTATGCGACCAGTGATTACAACGCGGCGATGTTTCTTGCCCATGAACTGGCTTCGCCCGAATTGGACATGTCGCCGAGTGAGGCGCAAGAGTCTGCACAGTTACTGCGCTCGTTAATCAGAAACCTGGGTACGGCAGTCAACGTTTCCATTGAAGCGCTGAAAGAACTGCAAAGAACCGCACAGTCAATTCCGGGGATTGGCGACTTGATGTTTTCTCCGGCTAATTTACCTGGCACGTTGGTCAGTGCAGGAAACACTGTGGCCGCATTGGCCAGATCTAAATCGACGGTCGACTTTTTGGATATTTCGGAATCCGAGAAAAAAAAACTGATCAACTGGGCGAACAGTCGGGGTAAGGCGAACTCGATATCGGCTAAAAAAGCTTTCAAAGGAAAGATTAAGTTAATCAGGATTGCAGGCCAGTTGGTGTTTGAAGTGCCGATTACCGCCCGGGCACAAAGTTACAAGGTGCTCGGTCAGGTCGGGTCTCAAGTTGCTCATGTACCGGCCTATGGAACGAAGGCTGCACTTAATAAGCGTGCAATGTTGCATGCCGGAGGCGCAACGGGAGCACTGAAATTTATGTCGGGTAATACGGTGGGAGTAGCGTTAGCCATTGGGCCGCAGGCGTATCTTGATTATTCAAGTTCGACAACGATGGATGAATTTTATAGGAAGTCTGTTTATAGCCAGCCTACTAACGTTGCATCGCTTGCTGCCGGGAGCGCCGGAAGTGCGTTGGTTATTTTTGCATTTGGTATTGGATCAGCCGGGGCAGCGCCCCTTGCACTGGTTCTTGCAGTCGGCTGGGGGGTTGGATTGCTAGCGCAAGCGGGTATGAGTTATACAGGGGTCGACAAAAAAATTGGAGATTACTTAACAAAATGAAAATTTATTATGATTGATTCGCAAACTATGAAAAAAGGTAGTTGGTTGGTCTTTTGTTCGGTGACGTTTTTGAGTGCTCTGGGGCCATCCAACATAGAGTATTACTGGTGGGGGTATTTGTTTTTTTGCGCTTTGTTTTTTTCTTGGACTTTATACTTGATCTATGTGTGTGAAAGCTATGTTGTTTATTTGGTGACGGTGCTGACAGCTACGATCGGTATTTTTTCTTTCCTTGCCAGCGGGTTGGCATACCTTTCTGCTTCAAATGTTTTGGGTGAGACAAGTGTTTTGGCTATTGCAGTTGGATTGTCTCCGGCGATTCTAGTTTTTGCAGTGTTCGCTATAGTGTATTTTAGCAAGCCATCATTTTTCCCTTTTGAATGCACAAATAATAAGATTGCTGTGCGTGCGCGAAAGCAAAGTAAGCAAAAGTACAATATTGGTTTTATAGCAGGCGTTACGACGTTGATAGGTGGTGTATTTCTTAAGTCGGTTGATGCGCTTACCATAGATGTAGTTGCTGTTTCAATTTGCACCGGCTGTTCTGTCGCCATATTAATTTTGCTGCGACACACCGTTCGAGGTCTTCGCACGCTCCGTATTCAAGAACGCAACATGGATGTTCCTTTCACCTTCATGGAAATTGACGAAATACGTGAAGCCCGCCACCGCTGGTGGTTGGGCAGATTTTTTAAGTGGATTCTTTCTTTGCGCGAGTCTCATGATTAATGCACAAACTATAAAAAAAGGCGGTTGGATTAACGTTATTTCGGTTGCCTTTTTTGGGGTTTTTGGACCGTTAACCTTTGAAGGTTGGTGGTGGTATTTATTTCTTGTCGTTATTTCTTTTGGTTTTAGTCTGTATTTGATTTACTGCTGTGAGAGGTTTGTTGTGTTTCTGTCGGTGGTGTTGTTGGTAGGGGTAATTATTTTTCCTTATATTGCCAGCTGTTTGGCGTACTTGATCGCTTCAGAGTTTTTTGGCAGGGGTGATCTTAGGTCTGTATCCATTGGAATAGCACCGATTACCATCGTGCTTTTGGTGTTTGTAGTGATTTTTTATAGTAAATCATCGTTCTTTCCTTTCGAATGCATAGGCAATAGGGTCGCAGCCCGGCCAAAAAAAGTTGTGAATGCCAAGAGCTATAACCTCGGATTAATTTCAGGTGTGTCGACGCTCACAGGCAGTATTTTTCTGAAGTCGGTGGGTGCAGATACGGGCGGCATGGTTGCGGTGGTAGGCTGCACGGGGTTTTCTGTAATTATTTTGTTTTACTTACGCCATAGCATCCGCGGTCTCCGCACCCTCCGTATCCGTGAACGCAAAATGCTCACCCCCTACACCTTCATGCAAATCGACGAAATTCGCGAAGCCCGCAGCCGCTGGTGGCTGGGCCGATTATTTAAGTGGATGGCTTCCCTGCACCAGTCGACAGGTTCCTGACGGCCAAACGTTAATGCAGCGATTGCCCGAATATTGATTTACAGGAGTTACATATGACAATGGACCTATCATCCCTGTTTTCCGCGCAGAACCGGCGCCTGTTCAAACTGACCATGCCGCTCAAAAGTGGCCAGGAACTGCTGCTTGAATCCTTCGTCGGGCACGAGGGCCTGTCGATGGAGTTCGGCTTCCAGCTGGACCTGTTGTCCGATGATGCCAGTGTTAAGCTCAAAAGTGCGATGGGGCAGTCGGCGACGATCGAGATCGAACTGGCTACGGGCGCGAGCCGCTTTATCAACGGGCATGTATTGCGTTTCGGCAGTAATGGTAGTGACGGTGGGATGTGTCGTTATTCGGCGCTTATCGGTTCCTGGCTCAGTTTGCTTGAGCAGCGGTTCGACTCGCAGATTTTCCAGGACCAAACGGTCGAGCAAGTGATTACCGAGGTGTTCAGCCGTTATGAAGGGCTGGCCAAGTTCGAGTTTCGCATCAACCGCACGCTCAAACCCCATAGCTACATCACTCAGTATCGGGAAAGTGATCGGCATTTCGTGATGCGTCTGCTGGAGCACGAAGGGCTGTTCTATTACTACGAGCACACCGCCGATAGCCATACGTTGATCATCATGGATGACTCAACCCAGTTGCCTGCACTGGCAGAGCAACCTCAAGTGCGTTTTCATACGGCGTCCATTACTGAATCAGCGGACTCGATCACCTATTGGAACGCAGTGCGGGAGTTGCAGTCGAGCAAGATAGCGGTTCAGACATTCGACTACCGTCAGCCGCAAAACCGTCTTCCAGTGACCATGAAAAGTCTCAATCAGCAGGGCGATGTTCCGGCGTACGAGATTTACGATTTCATGGGCCAGTACACCCATGGGAACTACGATGATGGCGAAGTGTTGGTGCGCAATCGCATCGAGGCACTGGAACTCAAAGGCAAGGAGTTTGCCGGTGGGAGCAATTGCCGGGCGATGCGCCCCGGCTACACGTTCGAACTCACGCAGCACTACGAGCACGATAATGGCTCGCTTGAAGACCGACAGTTTCTGCTGATGAGCGTCCAGCATCGGGGCAGCAATAATTATCTGTCCGGCGGACAGGCGGGTTATGCCAACGATTTTTTTTGCGTGCGCAAGAAAATCAAGTTTCGACCTCAAATGGATACCCTGACCCCCGTCATATCCGGCCCCCAAACTGCCATCGTCGTCGGCCCACCCGGCGAGGAGATCTACACCGACGAACTGGGCCGGGTAAAAGTGCAGTTCCACTGGGACCGCTACGGCGAGTTCAACGACAAGAGCTCCTGCTGGGTGCGTGTCGCGCAGTCCGGCGCCAGTGGTGGCTTCGGCAGCATCCAGATTCCCCGTGTGGGTGATGAAGTCGTGGTGGTGTTCCTCGACGGCAACCCCGACCGCCCGCTGGTCATGGGCAGCCTCTACAACAGCCAGAACACCCCGCCGTGGTCGTTACCGGCGAACAAGACGCAGAGCGGGTTTCTGACGCGGTCGATGAAGGGCAACGGTGGTACGGCAAACTTCTTCCGCTTCGAAGACAAGGCCGGTGCCGAGCAGATCGTCATGCACGCCGAGCGCAACATGGACACCGAGATCGAGGTCGACGAGACCCACAATGTCGGCAGCAACCGCACGATCACCGTCGGTGGCACGCACACCGAAACGATCAGGAAAGACACGGTGATGAATGTCCAGGAAGGCTCGCTGACGATTCAGGTCGACAAGCAGTTCATTCAGGTCAGTGCCAACCAGCACATCATTCTTCAGGTCGGGGACAGCAGCATTACGCTCACTCCGGACGGCATCGAGATCAAAGGCAAGGCGATCACCACGACGAGCACCGGCACGACCCAGATCACCGGTTCCGAGGTCAGGGTCAATGATTGAGGTAACGGCGCCATGACCAGAGTCAGTCTCTACGATCGCATTTCCGAAAAGCGTGAAGCGCGAGAGGAGGCCGAACGCCTTGCGCAGCAGAACGCGCTCCTCGTCCAGCCTGAGCCCGAGCCGGAACCCGAGCCTGTGGTGGCGCTGCAAGACACACCCAGCAGCTTCACCTTCGGTGGTTTCAACCTGGCATTCCCGACGGGGTTCAATTTTCGCGAGGTCCAGACCACCCTCGAGCACCAGGGCGAGCCGGTCAGCCTGACGATCAGGCGCCTTGATGTGCAACAGGGGCAGACCCTGGAGCAGCTTTTCGAGGACTCGGTGCAGGTGCTTCGCCAGGTGCATCCGGACCTGCGCATGATCCGCCAGCGTGATGTCAGCGTGGCCGGCAGTGCGGCGAAGGCCGTGGATCTGCATTTCAAGTCCGGTCACGCCGATCGTCACGCGCGCCTGGTGGGTGCCTTGGTGCCCGTCGCCGGGCGTGACGATGTGCAATGGCTGAGTATCGCTTGCGAGATTGATCCGGCCCGGCCCGCGCTCAGTCTCTGGCTGGCTGATTTTGACGGCATGCTCGACGGCCTTGCTGTCCGCTGAACACCCGATTTTTTTTGATTCAAGGAAGTTACCCAAAATGGATTATGAGTTGCAGGAAGGCAGCATCGTGTTGCCGCAAGGTTTCCAGGACCGCACGGTCAACATGTTTGTGTTGGGGGCGAGTATTCCAGCGCCGTTGAGCATCACCATTTCCCGGGACGCGTTGCTGCCCGGCGAGGTGCTCAAGGCCTACGTCGAGCGTCAGATCAAGATGCTCGCGTCCAGGCTGCGCGGCTACACGCTGTTGGGCAAGAAGGCCGTTGCGCTGTCGACCTCGGCGCCGATCGAGGGTGTGCAGATCGATGCGTACTACATGACCGATGGCCGACCTTTCTATCAGCGCCAGGCGGCGTTTCTGATTACGCCGGGACGCGCGATCATTTTTTCCACCACAGCCCAGGCTGACTTCAGCAGCGAGCAGAACCAGAACTGGATTGACCTGCTGGCGAGCTTTCAGCCTCGCCAGCCCGGCGGCCCCAAGACCGACTCCAGCGCA
>NZ_JBKFTN010000027.1:0-82086 GCF_050432945.1 Pseudomonas sp. 18173 | reverse complement strand
TCAAGGCCTCGGGCCTGGGCCGTGAAGGCTCCAGGTACGGGATCGAGGACTATCTCGAAATCAAGTATCTGTGCATCAGCGTCTGATCTCGGGCTAAAGCTTTAACCTCTGCCAGTGTGGTGTGATACAGCACCTCACTGGTTTTTTTGCTTTTCAGGCGCCGTAAAATTTGGGGTGGAGGTTTCCATTCTTCGTGCTCCAGGTTTTTGAGTCGAAAAATGGCTATGTCAGCTGCAGGTAGCGAGTTGAATTGCCACAAGGATGGCGAGGATATCGTCCTTGTCGGATAATCGATGTTCCGGCCCTTACAATGATTTGTTAACGGGCCCAATAGATGAGGTTTTTCTGATGGCGAATGCGCGGCCGCGTCCAGCGGTAAATGGTGTGGCTTCGGCTGACCGGGTCTTGACCGTGCTCACGGCTTTTCGAGTCGGCGATACGGCGTTGAGCCTGGTAGATCTGGTTGAGCGTACCGGGCTAATCAAAAGCACGGTCATGCGCTTAATGGTCTCCCTGGAAAATCATGGTCTGATCAATCGAATGGCGGATGGCCGCTATCAGTTGGCTAGCGAAGTCATGAGGCTTAATGCTGTTTACCAGGAGGCCTTGGATCTTGAGCGTCACGTGATGCCCAGGCTCCAATATCTCTCCGAGCAGTCCGGCGAAACCGCATCATTCTACGTTCGCCATGGTGCCTATCGGATGTGCCAGTACCGGGTGAATTCCTTCCACAGTCTGCGGATCAACCTGCAGCCGGGCGATATGCGTCCCATGGACGAAGCGGCCGGTGCCCAGGCGCTGCGTGCACCTTTCCAGGTAGGCATCGCACTGGCAAAACCTTATTACTCGCGTGGTGCAACGGATCCTCATGCGGCCTCGATTGCCCTGCCTATCTATGGCGCACAACAAGAATTGATGGGGG
Organism: Pseudomonas sp. 18173; assembly: GCF_050432945.1. Lineage (NCBI taxonomy): Bacteria > Pseudomonadati > Pseudomonadota > Gammaproteobacteria > Pseudomonadales > Pseudomonadaceae > Pseudomonas > Pseudomonas sp. 18173. The sequence goes on along the minus strand of NZ_JBKFTN010000027.1, from coordinate 81,164 downwards.
CACTGGTCATTTCCGGGCCTGCAAGCCGACTGACAGAAGAGGCTGCCGACAGCATCAGGGCCATCTTTTTCGATACCGCGCGTGACCTGATGCGTAGCCTGGGCTTCAAGCCGGCAGACAGTACGCCCGCCAGCAGCGAGCTTGAAGCCGTAAAGTAATACCGGGTTGTCGCCACGCAACAGAACCCTCTCTTTTTGTAGTACCAAAACAACGATGCCCATATTCCGCCAAGGGAAAATGGGCATCGATATTTTGGTGAGCAGTCTCTACTTAATGCTGACTGCAAGATCTGCTTGTTCACGCTGACGTTTGCGACCGATTACCAGAACCATGAGTCCGGCAACTGTGCAGAGTGTTGCTAGCGGCATTAGTGCCAATGCATAGCTACCGGTTGCATCGTGAATCGCGCCGTACGCATTCACCATCAGGCCTCCACCGATCAGGTTTGCCATGGCGCCAATCGCTGCCAGTCCCGCTGCAGCAGTAGAGGACGACAACCAGCCAGATACCAGCGCCCAGAATGGCCCTTTCATCGAATACGCACCGACCAAAACCATGGTCAGCATCACGATAGTGGCAGGCAAAGATGAGGTGAACAGCGTCATGAGCAGACCTGCAGCAATGAGCAACAATGTCATTGCTGTATGCCAACGACGTTCCCCAGTGCGGTCGGAGCTGCGGCCCCAAAGAATCATCAACACCGAAGCGACGCCATAGGGAATGGCATTGACCAGGCCAATCTCCAAGGAGGTCAGGCCAAAGGTTTTGAGCAACTGAGGAGCCCAGACGCTCATGGTGCTGCCGGCAGCAGATGCTCCAGAGTAGATGAGTGCAAGCACCCAAATATCCTTATGGCGTAGCAGTTTCCACAACGAGATATGGCCGATAGCGGTTTTCTTCGATGATTCCTCAGCTAAGCGCTGAGTCAGCCAGTTACGCTGTTCATCGGTAAGCCATTTGGCATGCTCGGGACGGTCTGTGAGTACAAACAGGCAAGCAATGCCTAACAGTACTGCCGGGATACCTTCGATGATGAAAAGCCAGTGCCAGCCGCGCATTCCCATCCACCCATCAAGGCTGAGAAGAAGCCCAGACAAAGGCGAGCCAATGAAATTGGCTGCAGGAATGGCAACCATGAAAATTGCGACCATGCGGGCACGATAGGCCGATGGCAACCAGTAGGTGAGGTACAGAAGCACGCCTGGGAAGAAACCGGCCTCGGCAGCACCAAGCAGGAAGCGCATCACGTACAGAGAGTTTGCCCCCTGAACGAAGGCGGTTCCCGCCGAAATGATGCCCCACGTGATCATAATCCTTGCGATCCAGATCCGAGCACCAAACTTTTGCATGGCCAGGTTGCTGGGTACTTCCACAAGGAAGTAAGAAAAGAAAAACAGGCTGCTGGCAAATCCGAATACTTTTGCAGTTAAGCCCAGGTCTGCGTTCATCTGCAGTGAGGCCATTCCGATGTTGCCGCGATCAATGATCGCGATCAGATAGCAGATGATCAGGAATGGCAGTAAGCGCCAAGCGACCCGGTGCATCGTGCTGCGTTCGAGTTCACTTACGGTGGAAGTTGGTGAAGTCATAAGGCTCTCCAATTGTTTTTTTTCTGGAGTGTCGCGTTACGGAAGCGCTCCTTCTCGTAGCGGAAGGAGCGCGCAATCATGCGATCAGCAGTCGAGCAAGTGCCTGTTGACCACGCAGCGTGGATCCAGTGGCTGGCCTGCCCAGACATCCAAGATCTGTCGCAACGCGACAACACCTACGCGATCACGTGCCTCGGAGGTATTGGCGCCGACATGAGGAGTCGCCACGAGCGTCGGAAGGCCCCACAAAGGGCTGTCAGCTGGTGGAGGCTCGGGATTGAACGTATCCAATCCAGCGCCGGCGATTTTACGTTCGCTCAGTGCTTGTACCAGTGCTTGGGTATCAATCAGTTCGCCACGAGCGGTATTGATCAAGATGCTGCCTGGGCGCATGAGTTCGAGTTGTGCAGCGCCGATCAGGTTGTGGTTGGACTCGGTCAGCGGGCAGTGCAGGCTAATGATATCGCTCTCAGCCAGTAGACGATTGAAGTCCTGTTCGCGCTCCACATGATCGCGCTCCGGTAGCTGCTGGAGATAGGGGTCATAGACCTTCACTTTCATCCGCAGTGGGGCGACCAAGTCCATCAGGATGCTGCCGATCGACCCTAGTCCTACCAGACCGAGCGTCTTGCCAAACAACTCTATTCCGTTCGCCTCGGACTTATCCCAATGACCGTCGCGCATGCGTGCGTCCAGCAGGGCGGTTTGTCTCGCAACACTAAACATCAAGGCGAAGGCGTGCTCGGCTACTGATTGAGCATTCGCGCCTACGGCAATGCTTACTGGAATGCCGCAAGCGGCAGCGGTCTCGATGTCGATGGTGTTGTAGCCAACGCCATGTTTAGCGATCGCTTTCAAATTTTTCGAGGCCTTGATCATCGTTCCGGTCAGTTGGCCTTGGCGAACGATGATCGCGTCAGGCTGCTCCGCACGAATGATGGCTTCCAATTCCTCAGCGGGCAGATAGGGAGTCGTTGGAATGACTCTGACGCCCTCTGCGGCGGCTAGGTTCATGGCATCCGCAGCTAGTTCAGGGCCTGTTAGCAGAATGGTTAGGGACATCGTAGGTACCTTGTTTTTATCGTGGAGATAAACGCTGGCGCATGCAGCGACTGCGATGGCATAACCCTACCATAATGAAACGACGTTGCAATAACATACTTGTGACGCTTGTCGGGTAGCGGTCTTCTCCGGGAAAAATCCCCATTGCGTTTCAATAAATGAAATGCAATTCTAAAAATAGGCTTCGACGGCAGTCGATGTGATCGAATAAAACCAAACAGAGGTATGTCACATGAGCATTGGATTTCAGGTGCTAGAGCGCGCACGCAAAGTCAGCGCAGAATGGGTCGCACGTTATCGTGAGCTTCCAGTAGCCAACGTCAGCGACTCCATGAATCGCATGACCGCAGGGGGCTCTCGCCTGCGTCCTATGCACAGTGACGGTGTACTCGCTGGCCCGGCAGTGACAGTGAAGGCTCGTCCAGGTGACAACCTGATGCTGCACTACGCTATCGACATCGCTGAGCCTGGAGACGTCATTGTGGTTGATGCGGGTGGTGATCTAACCAACGCGCTGATCGGTGAAATGATGGTTGCCTACGCGGTAAAGCGCGGCGTAGCTGGGATCGTCATCAATGGCGCAATTCGTGATGCCGCTAACATTGGCGGTGGTGACTTCCCACTGTTTGCCGCCGGTGTATCGCACCGTGGCCCTTACAAGGATGGGCCAGGCGAGATCAACGTACCGATTGCTATTGATGGTATGGTTATCGAACCAGGCGATCTGGTCATTGGCGATGATGATGGCTTGCTGTGCGTGCCGTTTGACCATGTCGCTGAAGTCTATGATCGTGCGACGGCCAAATATACCGCCGAGCAAAAACAGATGGAGCTCATCGCCCAGGGCAAAAACGATCGTTCTTGGGTGTTGCAATCTTTGAAGACGAAAGGCTGCCTGCTGCCACTCTGATCCAAGACACTACCGCGCATCAAACTTTACGGTGCGCGGTAGACAATGGATCGATCAGGAATGGCGTGGCCTTTTAAGGAATCTCATTCTTGCCCAATCCATACTCTTCTCGCCCCACAGGTTGGCCTGCTCCAGTTCGGGCACTTGCCAATCGAAACTTCCAAATCTATTTCGTCGGCCAGGGCATCTCTACTCTAGGCAAATGGGTTCAACAGGTCGCCTTGGCTTGGCTGGCCTATCATTTGACTGGCTCAGCCGTTCTGCTTGGTCTCATCACGTTTCTTTCACTTGCACCGCAACTTCTCATCGGGCCGCTCGCGGGTGCCTGGATAGATCGTCATGACAAACGACGGTTGTTGATTGGTGTGCAAGTGGTGCTGGTTTTCCAATCACTCACGCTTGCCGTCATCACTCAGCTCGGCTGGATCGATGGTGCGTCGATTGCCGGTATGGCGCTCCTGCTAGGGCTGCTGAATGCGGTGGAGACACCGTTACGCCAAGCGCTTATCGGTAGTTTCGTCGACGACCCTGCGGATCTGCCGAATGCGTTAGTGCTAAACGCAATGTTGATCAACGCTGCGAGGTTTGTCGGGCCACCCTTGGCGGGCACCTTGATAGCGGTGACGAGCGAGGCGGGTTGTTTCCTTCTGACTGCATTTGCCTACATGGGGCTTATGTTGGGATTGCTTAAGGTCAAGGCGACAGCATCACCAAAAGCAACCGGCTCGACTTCTCAAGTTTTTCGAGAAGGGGTGGCTTACCTCTGGCGGACAGTGAGTGTTCGGCAGTTAATGATCAGCGTGATCATGGTGAACCTGCTGGCGTCCTGCTATGCAGCGCTTTTGCCTATTCTCGCAAAGACGGTGTATGCCGGTGATGCGAGGATTCTCGGCTGGTTATGGGGCGCCGCCGGTGCTGGTGCCTTCGTGGCAACCCTGATTTTAGCCTTCAGTGGATCGCTGTCTCGATTGCGATACTTCACCGATGGCGGAGCGCTTGTCTGCGGCTTCGCGCTGCTGGGAGTGTGCCTTTGCGCAAACTTGCCGATGGCATTGTTTGGATTGGTGTTGCTGGGCTTCGGCATCACGATGAGCAACGTGAGCACTAATATGCAGTTGCAAAGCGGCGCACCCGGCTCACTGCGTGGTCGAGTTGTCGCTTTCTATATCGCCATGCGATTCGGATTTGAAGCTGTAGGGGGGATGCTGGCAGGGTTGATCGCAGCACGATTTGGAGCGCCTGCGACTCTCGGTATCGCAGGATGCATGTTGCTTATGTACCTGATCCTGAGTATCGGTAGACGCTATCTGAAACATCAATCACTTAATCGCTAAACAGCTCGACTATTAGTACGTTGCCGCTCCTCCTCAGAATCGAGCCGGACATTTGGTCTAATGGACTCAGATCGACGAGTCCTGAAGGACTGCTTCTGGCTGTGGATTCAACANTACGTTGCCGCTCCTCCTCAGAATCGAGCCGGACATTTGGTCTAATGGACTCAGATCGACGAGTCCTGAAGGACTGCTTCTGGCTGTGGATTCAACAGGTCGATGCAACAGATTGGCTAAATCGTTCAGCGGGCGTTTCGTATTTTAGTGTTTTCCGGGGGCGGCCTATGGAGCCGATGTTTAATGTAAATCAAGAATGGCCAGGTGTATCTCATGAGTGAATATGGGTGGTCGCTCGTTATAGCGTTTGTGTTGGTCGTAGGCATATTCAGGATTGTCACTCGACGCACAGGTAGGCAATTAACTGCTGTGCAATCGATACTGCCAATTCCAATTTCGTTTTTTCTGGCAGCAGTTTTCGTTTCGACATGGCGTGCTGTTTGATCACGGCTGAAAGCAGGTAAAGGTGCATAGTGGTTGCTGGTTGCGGATATCTATGGGTCAACTTTGGTCCGCTACCACTGGCTGTAATCGATAACCCATAGGAGACGTTCATGCCAGAGATGACAGATCCGTCTCCGACGGGTGATTCCCATGAGTCTAAGCGTCAGATTGTTTTTTAAGCGAAAAGAGCGAAAAGGGGACGGTTTCCTGTCCGAGGGTGAGGTGTACAAGTTCCGCACCAACCAGTACGTCACCAATGGCAAGAAAGTACCGACCGAGCTGTTCACCAAGTTGAACCAGGCCAAAGACTGATCAGCCGCAAACAAAAAACCCTTCCTGTGTTGATGCGCAGGAAGGGTTTTTTGCGAGGGTAGTATTGGTTTGGTCGTCAGGTGCGAAATTGCACTCCACTTGACCATCGATTGCATCGGATTTAACCAGCAGGCTTTGTGACCATGGCCTGCAGAGAGCGGCCAAAAGCAGCCAGTCACAATGGGCCGCTGTCGAGTCCAGTATTTTATCAGGGATGTCTATCTGAGCCGGGATAGTCCAACCCTCAATGGACGAAATCCAGCGAAGCCTGACCAATATCAACCAATTCGCTGATCTTCACTGCAGGATAACCAGACGGCGATATGGCCAGCAGCGGCGCCCAGCGTTCAGCTTCTGAATAGCGGCCGTGCTTGTTGCCGATGCCCCCGTGATCACTGACAAAAACGACCAGGCGCTGAGGTATTGCACTCTGGGCGGCGGGTGACGCAAATGCCTTCTCCCAGAGGCGACGAATGCGGGCGTCTGTTTCTCGCACGGCGGCAGCGTAGCCCGGATCAGACGGGTCGAAAACACCGTTATGGCCCGCTTCGTCTACTGCATCGAGATGAATGAAGGCCAGATCGGGCTGGCATGTACGCCAGGTGGTCAGTACTTCCTGCTCGACCGCTGCATCGTTCTTACGCAAAAATGCCGCATGGTGTAGCTCCGGCAAACCCCGCAAACGCCCCTCGACCAAGTCGTACAGCGGCTTCCAGGAGGTAATGAGAATGCTGCGACTATCAGCCTTGCGGGTTTGAAGGCGCTCAAACACGGTTTGGCTTTTGACGGGACCTGGGCTCTCGTTATCAACAATGCCATGTGCGCCTGCCCAACTTGCGGTGAGCACACTGATCCAGCCAGGCGCGGAGTAAGTCTGTTGCGTGCGACCGTTGCTGACATCGACCCTCCCCCAAGCCAATCCCTTGGACTCAGCCAACTGGGACAGGAAGGGGGTCAGTGCTGGGCTAATCGCGTCGGTACGCAGGCCGTCGATGTCGATGATGACCACCTGTCGAGCAGGCGCTAGCGTCGCAGCATTACATTGCCCTATCTCGTCGCTACGTGAACAGCCAAGCAGGCTTATCGCGCATAGCGTTAGCAGCAGCTTGAGTCCCGGGAACAGTGTGAAATTCTGAGTGTTGAAAACCAATGCCAAATATTTCCAATGAAATCCAGGGAACCCCATTTCAGAGTCGTCTGCGCCATCCGAAATGGACAATGCCGCACTAGAAATCGCCGTGGGGCTTAACCAATGCGTGGTCATGCAATTTGGGCGGAAGTGATTCTGCATGCAGTATCTGGGCGATCTACTCGGTGGTAATGCACCAAGGGTCATTGTTGATGTGCGCTTGCCACCGGAGTTGCGAATACCTCGGATCGACACCTGAAAAAGGTACCTGGTATGAAAAAGCTATCGGATCTGAAACTTTTTTGTTGAAAGGCTTGATGGCTTGCGCCTTGGTGATCCTGGGCGCAACAGCGCATGCTCAACAAGCAACACCTGCGGTCACCGCCATCAGGCTCTGCTTGCCCGCTTATGGCCAGAGAGACATTCAATTGAGTGACCGCTTTTGGTTGTGGACTCAACCGGTCGACTTACTTCCCGGAAAACAGCGCCAAACGAACAGCCAGGCCCATGAAAACCGCGCCCAATAGCTGATTCAGTCGCTTGGCAATGCTGGCATTGCTGGTCAGCTTGCTCCCGACCTTGCTGGCCAGGAGAATCACAGCCCCATTCACGACCAATCCGATGGCATTCAAAATGGTCGCAAATGTCAGCATTTGTACCACCAGGGAGCCTTTGGTGGGGTCCACGAATTGTGGAAACAGAGCCAGTACAAATAGCGCCATTTTTGGATTCAACAGATTGGTCAGCAGACCTTGTCGAAAAATGCGCAATAGCGGCGTGGTTGGTAAGGCTTCATTCGGTGCCAAGGGTGACGAGCTACTGGTGATCGCCTTCCACGCAAGAAATGCCAGGTACGCGGCACCGGCGAATCTGACGAGGTCGTAAGCAGCAGGCACAGCGGTCATCAACTGCGACAGCCCCAGCGCTGCAGCCAGTGCGTGGCAATAAGTGCCTGCCTGAATGCCTGCAAGCGATACAAAGCCCGAAGCTCGACCTTGGCTCAGACTCCGCGAAGCGATCAACAGCATGTCTGGGCCAGGCGTCAGCGTGAGCGCAATGCAAGCGCCTGCGAAAAGTAATGCTACAGAAACGTCGATCATGGATGCCTCAGGCTCTTATTGTTGAAGTCGCCTTGCAGGCGAATGAGGGCATTTTACAGAAGGTCATGGCAGCCATGAACAAAAAAGGGGACGGATTTGTTTTTCAAAAAAGGGCGCAGATTTGTTTTTTGCCACCTATTGGAAAATAAATCAGTTCCCTTTTTTTAGTTTGGACTTGAGCTACGGTATTGTTAGTTTCTTTATTATGGATTTGCCATTGCGGATAAGCATGACGTCGACCGACTTTCCTTGGCGCGCACGTACAAAATCGGCAACGTTAGGAATTTGGTCAACGGAAAGATTATCAGCCTTAAGAATTGTATCTCCAGGAAGGAAATCCGCTTGATAGGCAGCAGAACCGCGCACAATGGAGGTAATCACTACAGCACGTTGTGTGCCAAGAGCTTGAGCTTCCGCAGTAGTGGGTGCGCGGAAATGCAGTCCTAAAGGCTGGTTGGTCCTGACGTAGTACGTGGCGGTCTGAAAATAGCTATCCCGACTAACTTGGATTGCAGTCCATTGTTGGCCGTAAACAGTTCCATACGATGAGCCATATGCAGTGGCTGATCCGCCATAGCTATTGTAAGCGGTCGCTTGCCCATAACTACTCACAGTTTGCTGAGTAGGAAGTGATACAGGTACAGCTTGGGTGTTGGTGCGCTGGTAAATGGGTTCGTAGTAGACAACTAAATCAGCACCAACTGCCCGACCTTGCTCAATTGCTTTCTGCTGTGTCGATAACTCGTCGCTGAACATACTAAAGCCAAGTGCTTCATAGCTGTTTTCATAGTACGTCTGAACGTCCTGGACTGGGTTAGTGCCGAGCGCAAGAGTCGGTTCCGCAGGAGCGGGGCTTGTTCTATAGGTGGCGATATATTCCGGATCAGAAAGTGACTTGTAGTTTTTGGCGTAGGGGTTGGCGCAGCCAGCTAGAGTGAGGAAACCAACGATCATCAGTATGTTCTTGATCACAGCCTTTTTCCCTATGAGCTACTTGATAGATACCGTAATTCTGATAGCAGACTGAGCCTAGAGCGTCGTCTAGCTCGATGGCAAGTAAATCCTCTAAAAAACAAAAGCCTTACAGTTATGAGGCCTTGTGGGTGAACGGTTACGGTAGTAGTTATAAAGTGCAGAATTAAATGCATACCCGAGCGGGTGCTTCTGGCCGTTTTTGACTATTACCACCGGCCGCTTCGGGTCGTTTTCTACCGCTCATATCCATAGAACGCGGCAATCAACCCCATACAAATGCCTGCTCAGCCCGAATGCAATCAGCTAAGCAAATCCATCCAACCCCCCATCACGCCTTAACCCAACGCTGCCGACTCCAACTACTCAACCCATCAACCGCAAACACCAGCACCAACATCGCCAAAATCACCGTACTGGCCTGCGCCTCCTGGAACAGACTGAGGCTGACATACAGCATCTGCCCCAAACCGCCGGCACCGACAAAACCGAGCACGCTGGCCATGCGGATGTTGTTTTCCCAGCGGTACAGGATGTACGCCAGCAGCTGTGGAAACAGGTTGGGCAGGGTGCCGTAACAGAAGGCCCAGACGACGTTGCCGCCTTGCAGGCGGATGGCTTCGGCCGGTTCCGCTGGGGTGTTTTCCAGGGCTTCGGCGAACAGGCGGCCGAGTACGCCGGTGGTGTGCATGGCCAGTGCCAGGGTACCGGCGTTCGGGCCGAGTCCGGCGGCCAGCACCATCAGCGCGGCCCACACCAGTTCGGGGATGGCGCGAAGGGCGTTGAGCACTAGGCGCGATGCGCTCTGCAACGGCCAACCGAAGCGCCCGGCCGCCGGCAGTGCCAGGAGCATGCCGAACACGGCGGCGAGCAGGGTGCCGAGGGCTGACATGGCCATGGTTTCCACGGCGCCACGGCCGATGGCTTGCAGATGGCCGGCGCTCAGGTCCGGGCTGAGAAAGCGCAGCACGTAGGCGCCCATCTGCTTCAGGTTGCCGCTGCCGGTCAGCTCGCCGAGATCGATGCCCAGATAGCTAAACGAGGCGACGACTGCCGCGCCGATGCCGAGGATCAGCAGCAGGTTGATCAGGCGATTCATGCGAACCTCCAGCGCAACAGGCGGCTGATCTGGTCGGCGAACAGCACCAACAGGAGAAAGGTCAGCAACATGCTCGCCACTTCACCGCCGGCGAACATGCGCAACGATAAGTCGATCTGCTGGCCCAGCCCGCCGGCGCCGACGAACCCCATCACCACGGAGGCGCGGATCGCGCATTCCCAGCGATACACCGTGTACGACAGTAATTCCGCGCCGACATTGGGCAGGATGCCGTAGCAGAAGGCCGTCAACCGGCCACTGCCGGCTTGCAGCAATGAGTGGACGGGGCGCTGGTCGACCGACTCGAAGATCTCCGCGTAGACCTTGCCCAGCATGCCGCTGTAGGTGATGGCAATGGCCAGCACCCCGGCTGTCGGGCCAAGGCCGACGGCGCGCACGAACAGCAAGGCCCAGACGATTTCCGGCACGCTGCGCAGGAAGATCAGCAGCCCGCGCACCGGCCAGCGCAACAGCCGGCCCAGGGTGCTCGGGCGACCGCTGCGCGAGGCGGCCGACAGCGACAGCGCCCGGCTGGCCAGCAGGCTGGCGGGCACGGCCAGCAGCAAGGCCAGGGCCATGCCGGCCGTGGCGATGGCCAGTGTCTGCAGCGTGGCTTGCCACAGCAACTGGAGGAATTCTTCGCCATGGGCGGGTGGCCAGAAGGCTGAAACAAAACGGCCCATCTCACTCTGGCTGTCGGCCTTGAGCAGCACACCCAGGTCCAGTTCGCTGAAGTGGATGCCAGGCCACAGCAGGGCAAGCGCCAACAGACTGAGCAACAGCCGGGGCAGGGTGGCCGGGTCCCGCATTTCACGTGTCAGCATCGGGGAATCTGCACACTCAAGGGCACCACCGGGACGGGCGGCGATTGCAGTTGCTCGTTGGCGTAGAGCTTGTCGAGCAGCGCGTGGTCGACGTCGCTGGCGGGCAGGTCGAACAGGACCTGGCCATCGCGCAGGCCGATGATGCGCGAGAAGTGCGTCAGGGCCAGTTCCACGGCATGCAGGCTGGCGACCAGGGTCACCTGGTGCTCCCGGGCATGGCGGCAGAGGATCGACAGGGTATGCCCGGCCAGTACCGGGTCCATCGCCGACACCGGCTCATCGGCCAGCAGCACTTCGGGGGCCTGGTACAGCACGCGGGCAATGCCCACACGCTGCAGTTGGCCGCCGGACAATTGCTGGCACTGGGCGAACAGCTTGTCACTGAGGTCCAGCTTGAGCAGTGCCGCCCGCGCGCCCGGAACATCCACCGGATGCAGCAGGCTCAACAGGCTTTTGGCGAACCCCCATTGCCCGAGCTTTCCGGCCAGCACCGCCGTGACCACCCGTTGCCGCGGTGGCAGTGGCGGCGCCTGATGGACCAGGCCGATGCGTGCGCGCAAGCGCTGGCGCTGGCGGGCGCCGAGCTGCCAGGCGTGCTCGCCGAGCACTTCGACCGTGCCGCTGCCGGGGCGCAGGGCGGTCGCCAGCAGGTTGAGCAGGCTCGACTTGCCGGCACCGGACGGCCCGATGATGGCGACCTGCTCGCCTGCAGCGATGTGCAGGTCGACCTCATGCAGCGCACGCACGCCATTGCCGTGGGTGAGGCTGACCCGGTTCAGATGCAGTGTCATTTCAGCAGGTCGGCAGCGCGCGCGGCTTCCTCGATGCCCTTGTAGTTCTCAGGCTTGGTTTCGATGAAGCGGCTGGCGGCCTGCAGGTCCAGAATGGTTTTTTGCTCCGGGTTGGCCGGGTCGAGCGCGAGCAAGGCTACCTTGATCTTGTTGGCGAGGGCCGGATCGAGGGTGCCGCGCACGGTCCAGTTGTAATCGAAATAGGCCGGTGTGGTGGCGAAGACCTTGACCTTGTCGGTGTCGACCTTGCCGGCCTTGACCAGTTTTTCCCAGACGCTGGCATTGAGTACGCCGGCGTCCACCTTGCCGGCCTGAACCCAGGCGACCGTGGCGTCGTGGGCGCCGGAGTAGCCGACACGGCTGAAGTAGGTTTCCGGCTTGATGCCGTCCTTGAGCATGAAATAACGCGGCATCAAGCTACCGGAAGTGGAAGACACCGAGCCGAAGGCAAACGACTTGCCCTTGAGGTCGGCCAGCGACTTGACGGCCGGGTCGGCGGTGATGAATTTGCTGGTGAACTGGGCATCCTGCTCACGTTGTACCAAGGGAATGGCATTGCCGGTTTTCAGTCGCGCCTGCACGAACGTGAAGCCACCCAGCCAGGCCATGTCGATGCGGTCGGTGGCCAGTGCCTCGACCACCGCCGGGTAGTCGGAAACCGGCACGAACTCGACTTTCATGCCCAGTTGTTGCTCGAGATAAGCACCCAGTGGCGTGAACTTTCGCAGCAGTTCGGTCGGGGCTTCGTCAGGAATGGCGCTGACCTTGAGGGTGTCGGCAGCCTGTGCCAGCAGGGCGGAAAAGGATAGGGTCAGGCCGACGGCCAGTGCCAGGGTACGTTTGAGCATGGAAGTTCTCCGGTTCAATAGCGGAAAAATGTCGATGCGCCCCGCACAAGCTGATTGCTGCACGACGCTTCGTGAGGGTAGACGAAAACGTCGCGATTATAGGGACTCTTGCTTGCTTGACCAGCCTGCAACAGGGCTTGAGGCTGAAAAGACCTGTGGGAGCGGGCTTGCTCGCGAAAGCGGTGTGTCAGGCAGCGTCATTGCCGACTGATCCACCGCTTTCGCGAGCAAGCCCGCTCCCACAGGGTTTGCGGCGTCCCGCCATTCAGGTGATTTACATCCTCGCCAACGCCTGCGCCAGATCGGCACGCAAATCCTCTACATCCTCAACCCCCACCGACAACCGCACCAACCCGTCGCCAATCCCCAGTTCTGCGCGGGTGTCGGCGGGGATGGTGGCGTGGGTCATGATCGCCGGGTGTTCGATCAGGCTTTCCACGCCGCCCAGGCTCTCGGCCAATGCGAAGATCTTCACGTTCTCGAGGAAGCGTTTGGCGCCGGCCAGGTCGCTGTTGAGGTCCAGGGAAATCATCCCGCCGAAACCGCGCATTTGCCGTTGCGCCAGTTCGTGCTGCGGGTGTGACGGCAGGCCGGGGTAGTAAACCCGCGACACTTGCGGTTGGCGTTCCAGCCACTGCGCCAGGTCCAGGGCATTACTGCAATGACGTTCCATGCGCAATGCCAGGGTCTTCACGCCACGCAGGGTGAGGAACGCATCGAACGGGCCGGCGATGGCGCCGACGGCGTTTTGCAGGAAGCCCAGGCGTTCGGCCAGCTCGGCGTTCTGCCCGACCACGGCGATGCCGCCGATCACGTCGGAGTGGCCGTTGAGGTATTTGGTGGTCGAGTGCAGCACGATGTCGAAACCCAGTTCCAGCGGGCGCTGGATCCACGGGCTGGCGAAGGTGTTGTCGGCCACGCAGATGATGCCGCGTGCGCGGCAGGTGCGGGCGATGGCGGCAAGGTCGGTGAGGCGCAAAAGCGGATTGCTCGGGGTCTCGACCATGACCATGCGGGTGTCGTCCTGCAGGGACGCCTCGAACGCCGCCAGGTCGGTCAGGTCGACGAAGCTGAAGCGGTGCCCGGCGCTGCGCTGGCGCACCTTGTCGAACAGGCGGAAGGTGCCGCCGTAAAGGTCGTTGCCGGAGACGATGTGCGAGCCGGCGTCGAGCAGTTCCAGCACCGTGGAAATGGTCGCCAGGCCCGAGGCGAACGCAAAGGCCCGGGTGCCGCCTTCGAGGTCGGCCACGCAGCGTTCCAGCGCCCAGCGCGTCGGGTTGTGCGAACGCCCGTAGTCGAGGCCTTTGTGCACCCCGGGGCTCTGCTGCAGGTAGGTGGAGTTGGCATAGATCGGCGGCATCAACGCCCCGGTCGACGGGTCCGGCGTTTGCCCGGCATGGATCACGCGGGTGGCGAAGCCCTGTGGCGGGGCATTTTTGTCGTGTTGACTCATGGCAGGGATCTCCGCAGGTGGTTGAGCATGTCGGTTCGGGTAATCAGGCCGTGGAAACCCGAGGCGTCCTGAATGATTGCCACCAGCCCACGACCCAGCTCTGCCTCCAGATCGGCCAGCGTGGCGTCGGGGGACAGGGTTTGCAGCTTGTCGGTCATGGCGCTGGCCACGGCTTTACGGAAGTGCGCAACGTCTTCATGCACCCCCAGCAGGATATCGGACTCGTCGATCACGCCGACCAGTTGCTTGCCGTTCACCAGCACCGGCAGTTGCGACACATCCGCCAGGCGCATGCGCTGGAAGGCCGTGAGCAGGGTGTCGTCGGGGCCGACGCTGATCACCCGGCCATCCTCGAAACGCCGCGCGATCAGGTCGCGCAGGTCACCGTATTGCTTGCGTTGCAGCAGGCCCTGATCGTTCATCCACTGGTCGTTGTAGATCTTCGACAGGTAGCGCGTACCGGTGTCGCAGACGAAGCTCACCACCCGTTTCGGCGTGGTCTGCTCGCGGCAGTAACGCAGTGCGGCGGCCAGCAGGGTGCCGGTCGAGGAACCGCCGAGGATGCCTTCGGCGCGCAGCAACTGGCGGGCGTGGTCGAAGCTTTCTTCATCGCTGATCGAGTAGGCGTGGCGCACGCTGGACAGGTCGGCAATCGACGGAATGAAGTCCTCGCCTATGCCTTCCACGGCCCACGAACCGGGGGTGGGCAGGGTGCCGCTGCGGCTGTACTCGGCCATCACCGAACCGACCGGGTCGGCCAGGACCATTTCCAGCTCCGGCTGCACACGTTGGAAAAAGCGCGTCAGCCCGGTCAGGGTCCCGGCGGAACCGACGCCGACGACGATGGCGTCCAGATCATGCTGGGTCTGTGCCCAGATCTCCGGGGCGGTGCTGTATTCGTGGGCCAGCGGGTTGGCCGGGTTGTTGAACTGGTCGGCGAAGAACGCATCGGGAATTTCCGCAGCCAGCCGCGCAGCGACATCCTGGTAGTACTCGGGATGGCCCTTGCCGACATCGGAGCGGGTGATGTGCACCTCGGCGCCCATGGCCTTGAGGTGCAGGACCTTCTCGGTGGACATCTTGTCCGGTACCACCAGCACCACCCGGTAACCCTTGGCGCGGCCGACCAGGGCCAGGCCAAGGCCGGTGTTGCCGGCGGTGGCTTCGACAATGGTGCCACCGGGGCGCAGGCGGCCATCGCGTTCGGCGGCGTCGATCATCGCCAGGCCGATGCGGTCCTTGATCGAACCGCCGGGGTTCTGCGATTCGAGTTTGAGAAACAGCGTGCACGGGCCGGTATCGAACCGGCTGACCCGTACCAGAGGGGTATTGCCGATCAGTTCGAGCACGGCAGGGCGGGAGTTGTCTGGCATGTCGTCACTTCCTTGCGCAAATACGCACTGGGTGGACAGTGGTCTGCGATGTGCCATCAGGCCTCGATCGCAGGCATTGCATCGCTAGGACCATAGGCCGGGATCGGGCCTGCCGCAACCTCATGCGGCCAGCCGGTTGCCTCGACGCTTTTTCCTCGCCAGCGACCACAAAAAACATAATTTCGCTATTTCCCGGCTCCGAACAGAATGCGGCCAACACCCTGACACCGATAGCCGCAGCAGAACAACAACAGTGATCAGAATCGAGGCGGCAGCCATGACCGACCTGAATCAAACCACCTTTCAGAAGTGCACAGCCATGACAGTTGATAAAACCGTAATTGATACGCTTGTTGTTGGCGCCGGCCAGGCCGGCGTGGCCATGAGTGAACACCTGAGCAAACTCGGTGTGCCCCACCTCGTACTGGAGCGCAACCGTATCGCCGAAGCCTGGCGCACCGGCCGCTGGGATTCGCTGGTGGCCAACGGTCCTGCCTGGCACGACCGCTTCCCGGGCCTGGAATTCGACGGCCTGGACCCGGATGCCTTCGCCGGCAAAGAGCAGGTGGCTCAGTACTTCGAAGCCTACGCCCGCAAGTTCAACGCACCGATCCGCACCGGCGTTGAGGTGAAGAAAGTAGAGCGCAATGCCGATCGTCCGGGTTTCACCGTTGAAACCTCCGATGGCGTGATCGAGGCCCGCCACGTGGTGGTCGCCACCGGCCCGTTCCAGCGTCCGGCCATTCCGCCAATTGCTCCTGAAATCGCTGGTATCAGCCAGATTCACTCCGCCCAATACTACAACCCGCAGCAACTGGCCGAAGGCGCAGTGTTGGTGGTAGGCGCCGGTTCGTCGGGCGTGCAGATTGCCGATGAGCTGCAACGCTCCGGCAAACAGGTCTACCTGTCGGTCGGTGCCCACGATCGTCCGCCGCGCGCCTACCGCAACCGTGATTTCTGCTGGTGGCTGGGGGTGCTTGGCGAGTGGGATGCCGAGGCCATGCAGCCGGGCAAGGAGCACGTGACCATCGCCGTGAGCGGTGCCCGTGGCGGCCACACCGTGGACTTCCGCCGGCTGGCCCATCAGGGCATGACCCTGGTCGGCCTGACCCAGGCGTTCAACGGCGCGGTTGTGAGCTTCGAAAACAACCTCGCCGACAACATCCGGCGCGGTGATGAAAACTACCTCGCGCTGCTCGACAAGGCCGACGCCTATATCGAACGCAACGGCCTGGACCTGCCGCTGGAACCCGAAGCCCGCGCCATGCTCGCCGATCCGGACTGTGTGACCAATCCGGTGCTGGAACTGGATCTGCTCAAGGCCGGCGTGACCACGATCATCTGGGCCACCGGTTACTCCACCGATTACAGCTGGCTGAAGGTCGATGCCTTCAAGGAAAACGGCAAGCCACAGCACCAGCGCGGGGTGTCGGCCGAGCCAGGCGTGTATTTCGTCGGTTTGCCTTGGCAGTCCCGTCGTGGCTCCGCGTTCATCTGGGGCGTTTGGCACGACGCCAAGCACATCGCCGATCACATCGTTAAGCAGCACACCTATTTCAACTATCGGGATGCGACCCAGCGTCAAGCCGACGCCGCCCGCGCACCTCTTCAGAAAACCAGCCTCATGGGAGTTCGTTAATGCCTACTCATACCCGCATCCGCATGTTCAACACCAAAGACACCTACCCGAACCAGACGCTCGACAACGACCTGTGCCAGGCCGTGCGCGCCGGCAACACCGTGTATGTCCGTGGCCAGGTCGGCACCGACTTCAACGGCCAACTGGTGGGCCTCGGTGATCCGCGTGCCCAGGCCGAACAGGCCATGCGCAACGTCAAGCAACTGCTCGAAGAGGCCGGCAGCGACCTGAGCCACATCGTCAAGACCACCACTTACCTGATCGACCCGCGCTATCGCGAGCCGGTGTACCAGGAAGTCGGCAAGTGGCTCAAGGGTGTGTTCCCGATTTCCACGGGCCTGGTGGTCAGCGCCCTCGGCCAGCCGCAGTGGCTGATGGAAATCGATGTGATCGCTGTCATCCCTGAATAAGGAATTCGCCATGACCTTTTCCATCGTTGGTCGCTGCGCCGAGACCGGCCAGCTGGGCATTGCCATCAGCTCTTCGAGCATTGCCGTCGGCGCGCGTTGCCCCTGGCTGCGGGCCGGTGTCGGCGCGGTGTCGAGCCAGAACATCACGCTGCCGGCCCTCGGCCCGCAGATCCTCGATGAACTGGCCAACGGCTCGGCGCCGCCCCAGGCACTGGACCACTCATTGACCCGCAATGGCTACAGCCAGTACCGCCAGGTGGCGGTGGTCGATGCCCAGGGACGCACGGCGGTGTTCAGCGGCAACCATGCGCTGGGCATCAACAACGCCCTGGCCGGCGACCAATGCGCGGCGGCTGGCAACCTGCTGGCCAACAGCGGGGTGATCGAGGCGATGGTCGCGGCGTTCGAAAACAGCGAAGGCTGCCTCGCCACCCGCCTGATGAACGCCTTGCAGGCCGGGCAGGATGCGGGGGGCGAAGCCGGCGCGGTGCACTCGGCGGCGTTGTCGGTGGTCGGTGACCTGACCTGGCCGATTGTCGACCTGCGGGTGGATTGGGCCGATGAAAACCCGATCGGCGAGCTGGGCAAACTGTGGGCTGCCTACGAGCCGCAATTGCAGGACTACCTGACCCGTGCGCTCAATCCGACCGTGGCTCCGAGCTATGGAGTGCCCGGCGATGAGTGAGTTGCGCAGCCGCGCCATGCTCGCGCGCTTGATCGGGTTCGCCACGGTCAGCCGCGATTCGAACCTGGCGCTGATCGAGTTCGTGCGTGACTACCTGCACGAACTGGGCGTGGATTGCGAACTGATCTACAACGCCGAGCGGACCAAGGCCAACCTGTTGGCCACGGTCGGCCCGCGCGTGGCCGGCGGCATCGTGCTGTCCGGACATACCGATGTGGTGTCGGTGGACGGTCAGGCCTGGACGGTCGAGCCGTTCTGCCTGAGCGAGGCGCACGGCAAGCTTTACGGACGCGGCACCGCGGACATGAAGGGCTATCTGGCTTCTGTGCTGGCGGCCGTGCCGATGTTTCTGCAAAGCCCGTTGAAGCGTCCGGTGCACCTGGCTTTTTCCTATGACGAGGAGGTCGGTTGCCTTGGCGTGCGCGGGTTGCTGGAAGTGCTGCCCCAGCGCATCCCGGCACCGGCGTTGTGCCTGATCGGTGAGCCGACCGAGCTCAAGCCGGTGCTCGGCCACAAGGGCAAGCTGGCGATGCGTTGCCACGTGCGCGGTGCAGCCTGTCATTCGGCTTATGCGCCGTATGGGGTCAACGCCATCGAGCAGGCCGCGCGCCTGATCGGTCGGCTGGGAGACATCGGCACCACGCTGGCCCGTCCGCAATTGCACGACAAACGCTTCGACCCGGCGTTCTCGACCGTGCAGGTCGGGGTGATCCAGGGCGGTACGGCGCTGAACATCGTTCCAGCGGACTGCCGTTTCGATTTCGAAATACGCGCCTTGCCGGACTTCGCCCCGCAAGTGGTCGTCGATGAGCTGCAGGACTACGCCGAGCAGACGCTGCTGCCGGCCATGCAGGCCGTGGACACCGATACCGCTATCCGCTTTGAAAAAATCTCGGCCTACCCCGGCCTGGCGACGCCCGCCGACAGCGCGGCGGCGCAGCTGATTGCCCAACTGTGCGGCAGCGATGATTTCAGCACCGTGGCCTTTGGCACTGAAGGCGGGCTGTTCGATCAGGCCGGCATACCGTCGGTGGTTTGCGGCCCGGGCAGCATGGATCAGGGGCACAAACCCGATGAATTTGTCAGCGTCGAACAGATGGCGGCCTGTGACCGCCTGATGGATCGCCTGGCGGCTTACTTGAGTGAATCCGAACACCCATAACAACAAAGGGCTGACAAGGCCCGAGGAAGCGATCCATGTCCAGATCCTTGCGTTGCAGTGTTCCGTTTGCCCTGGCGTTGTTGAGTGCCAGTGTGTGGGCGGCCCCTCAGGACCTCACCGTGATTTCCTTCGGTGGCGCCACCAAACAGGCCCAGGATAAGGCCTATTTCCAGCCCTTCAATGCCAGCGGCGCGGGCAACATCATCGCCGGGGAGTACAACGGCGAGCTGTCGAAGATCAAGGCCATGGTCTCGGCCGGTCACACCAGTTGGGACGTGGTGGAAGTCGAAAGCCCCGAGTTGCTGCGCGGCTGCGAGGAGGGTCTGTTCGAGAAGCTCGATGCCGGACGCTTCGGTGATTCGGCGAACTTCGTGCCGGGTGCGCTGACCGAATGCGGGGTGGCCACTTATGTCTGGTCGATGGTCATGGCCTATGACCAGAGCAAGCAGGCCAAGGCGCCGCAATCCTGGGCGGATTTCTGGAATGTCGCCGACTTCCCGGGCAAGCGTGGCCTGCGCAAGAGCGCCAAGTACACCCTGGAAATCGCCTTGCTCGCCGACGGTGTCAAGGCCGACGAGGTGTACAAGGTCTTGAGCACTCCGCAAGGCGTGACGCGGGCCTTTGCCAAGCTCGACCAGATCAAGCCGAACATCCAGTGGTGGGAGGCGGGCGCACAACCGGCACAATGGCTGGTGGCCGGCGACGTGGTGATGAGCGCGGCCTACAACGGCCGGATTGCCTCGGCGCAGAAGGAGGGCATGAAACTGAGCATCGTCTGGCCGCAGAGCCTGTACGACCCGGAATACTGGGCGGTGGTCAAAGGCACGCCGAACAAGGCACTGGCCGAGAACTTCATTGCATTTGCCAGCCAGCCGCAGACGCAAAAAGTCTTCTCGGAAAACATCCCTTACGGGCCGGTGCATCGCCAGACCCTGCCATTGCTGCCCAAGGACGTGCAAGAGCAACTGCCGACCGCCGAGGCCAACCTGGCCGGTGCGCGGGCAGTGGATGCCGAGTTCTGGGTCGACCATGGCGAGGAGCTTGAACAGCGCTTCAACGCCTGGGCTGCGCGGTAACGCACAATCGTGTAACGACACCAAACCCTGTGGGAGCGGGCTTGCTCGCGAAGACGGCGGCACATCCAACATCAATGTGGCTGAAAGACCACTTTCGCGAGCAAGTCGGATCGCCGCACCGCCGCTCCCACAAAAAGCACAGTGCAATGACTCGGGTTCATGCTTTGCCGTTGCTCCTCTCCGATATCGGGAGGGGTGACGTGCTGTGCTTTGTTTTTTGTGAAAGCAGGTTTTTTCTGCTGATAAATTGCCAGTGTTGCGCAATCTTTTTTAAGGTTTAAAGGCACAAATTAACTAATTTTCCTCCCGCCGCTCTTTGTCCATGATCGCTCCCAACAAGAAATGCGCCGTTGCGTTGGCGCACACCGAAGTACGAACACGTACTCATCCTTGCCTTGGAGTTCGTCATGTCCACCACCGCTTCATCCGCCCCGCTCATCGAGAAACACACGATCGGGTACGTCCCCCCTGAGGATCGCCACGGAAAGGTCAAAGATCTGTTCACCCTGTGGTTCGGCGGCAATATCGCGCCGTTGCCCATCGTCACCGGCGCGCTTGGCGTGCAGTTGTTCCACCTGAACCTGGTCTGGGGCATTGTCGCCATCATCGTTGGCCATCTGGTCGGCGGTGTGCTGATGGCGTTGCACTCGGCGCAAGGCCCGCAGATGGGCATTCCGCAGATGATCCAGAGTCGCGCCCAGTTCGGTTCGCTGGGTGCGTTGCTGGTGGTGGTGATTGCCGGTGTGATGTACATCGGTTTCTTCGCCTCCAACATTGTCCTGGCCGGCAAGTCGCTGCATGGCGTGGTCGAGAGCGTGCCGGTATCGGTCGGCATCGTCCTCGGTGGCCTCGGTTCGGGGATCATCGGCATCATCGGCTACCGCTTCATCCACGTACTCAACCGCATCGGCACCTGGGTGCTGGGCCTGGGCATCGTGCTGGGCTTCGGCTACATCCTGACCCACGTGCAGACCGATGACTTCCTGACCCGCGGCAGTTTCAACATCTCCGGCTGGCTGGCCACGGTGTCGCTGGCGGCGCTCTGGCAGATCGCGTTCGCGCCTTACGTGTCCGACTACTCGCGTTACCTGCCCAAGGACGTGAAAGTCAGCTCGACCTTCTGGGCGACCTACCTCGGCTCGTCGCTGGGCTCGATCCTGTCGTTCGTGTTCGGCGCCGTCGCCGTGCTGGCAACGCCGGTGGGCATGGACACCATGGACGCCGTGAAGCTTGCAACCGGCGCCATCGGCCCGTTGATGCTGGTGCTGTTCCTGCTCAGCGTGATCAGCCATAACGCCCTGAACCTGTATGGCGCCGTGCTCTCGGTGATCACCTTGCTGCAAACCTTCGCCCACCGCTGGATTCCGACCGCGCAAAGCCGGGCGGTGCTGTCGCTGATCATCCTGGCCGGTTGCTGCGTGGCGGCCATCGGTGCCTCGGCGGATTTCATCGGGCACTTCGTCGACCTGGTGCTGGCGCTGTTGGTGGTGCTGGTGCCCTGGACCGCGATCAACCTCATCGACTTCTATGCGATCCACAAGGGTGACTACGACATCGCCTCGATCTTCCGCGTCGACGGTGGCATCTATGGCCGCTTCAATCCGCAGGCGCTGCTGGCCTACGCCATCGGCATCGTGGTGCAGATTCCGTTCATGAACACGCCGATCTACACCGGGCCCGTGGCGGTGCATATCGACGGAGCGGATCTGTCGTGGCTGGTCGGCCTGGTGGTCACCACGCCGCTTTACTACTGGCTGGCCAACCGTGACACGGCTTATCGTCGGCGCCAGAACAGGGCCGGCCTGATGCCGACCAATGCTTGATCGGGTCTGTGGAACAGGCGTGCCGGGTTGAAACGATTGTGTAATTCGGGATAGCCGTTTGTCGGGCGTATGGCTATGCTCAGCGAGTTTGCCAATCGCCAATGATAAACAACCACAGTGAATCCATGAGCCAATCAGACACGCGTGCGACTGTTCTAGCGCTGTATCCAGAAGACTCCCGCGAGGCGGCGGCGCTGCTCAAGCAAGCAGTGCCGCTGATGGTTCGTCACAACATTCCGCCCAACCCGGTGCATTACGCGCTCTGGTACACCTACAGCAAAGGCCAGGAGCCGGAACTCAATCGGCACCTGGACCGGGTCGTCAACGATTTCGACTACTTTCCTCCGGAGTCGGCCACCAAACTGTTTCGCGAGTACATCATCCGTGATGAGCTGGCGGACGCTCGCTCCGGGCAACAGGAAGCGATCAATCTGGTGGATGACATGGAGCGCGATGTTTCGCGCAGCGTGAAGGGCAATCAGAACTTCCAGGCCAGCCTCGGCCAATACCTGCAAATGCTCGAAGAGCCGGCCAGCGAGCGCTTGCCGAGCATCCTGACCCAACTGCAAAAGAGCACCCAGCTCATGCAGAGTCAGCAGGAGCATTTCCTCGCCCAGTTGCAGTCCGCCCAGCATGAAATCAAAAGCCTGCGCGACAAACTGGAGCGCGCCCAATTGGCGGCGACCCTCGACGGCCTGACCGAACTGCTTAACCGCACCACCTTCAACCGCAAGCTTGAACAGGCCATGAACGACGCGGCGAGCGGCGTGGCGCTGGTGATGCTGGATATCGACCACTTCAAACAATTCAATGACCAGTACGGCCACCCCTTGGGCGATCGCGTGCTTCAGCACGTCGCCCAGGTGTTGCGCGATTCGCTGCCGGCCGAGGCCTTTGCCGCGCGTTATGGCGGTGAAGAGTTCTGTGTGGTGCTCAAGGATTGCCCGGACCTGGCGGCTGCCGGCGCTTTTGCCGAGCGCCTGCGCCTGAAAGTCCAGGCGCTGCGGGTCAAGGCCCGGGGCACCGACACCGTGCTGGACACCATCACCGCGTCGTTCGGCGTGGCCCATGCGCAATCCGGCGACACCCCGGAAAGCCTGCTGACCCGCGCCGACGACGCGCTGTACCAGGCCAAGCGCAACGGGCGCAATCAGGTGCGTCAGCAGCCCGAGGCAGCGGTCGAGGCCCGTTAGCCGAGGATGAAGTAGACCTTGCGCACCGTGGTGAGGTTTTCCCAGGTGCCATTGAATCCACTGGCGACCACGAAGGAATCACCGGGGCCGAACGTACGCGCGACGCCCTCGGCATCGGTCAGGCGCACCGTGCCCTCCAGGATGTGGCAAAGCTCATCGTAATCGCACTGACAACGCTCGCGGTGCGGTCCTGCCTCCCAGATGCCGGCCACGGCGTTTTTTCCGGGCGCGACAAAGTGCCGCCAACTCTTGCTGCGATAAGGTGCGTCGACCACGGCCGGGTCGTTGATTTCAGTTTCACGGGGGGCAAGGTCGCTGGCGAAGTCGATGACGTGCCGGGGCAGGGCTGTGGACATGGTGGTCTCCGGATCAGGAATCGAAACCGATGCCAAAGGCATCGAAGGTCTTGAGCAGCCAGTCGCGGCGACCGTCGCGGTCCTCCCGCGCCAGTGAGCGCTGGGCCAGCTTCACGCCGACATAACGCAAGGGTTCGGGCGGAAAGCGGAAGGGTGCGCTGGACGTCATCAGCAGCTCCGTTCGTTCGGTGCGCTCGCCGGCCAGCAGGTCGAGCATGTTCAACGCGGCGAAGCGGCTGGCGGACACCCCTTGACCGGTGAAACCCAAGGCATAGGCGACGCGGCCCTGATGCTCGCAACCGGTAAACATCGTGGTGCGTGCGGAGGTGTCGATGATGCCGCCCCAGGCATGGCTGAAACGCACACCGCGCAGGGCCGGGAACGTCTGTTGAAACTGTTCGGCGAGACGCCGGAAGCTTTGCGGGCGCTGGGTCAGGGCTTCGTCGCGACGTCCGCCGAAATGGTAGATGGCGTCGTAGCCGGCCCAGAGAATGCGGTTGTCGGCGGTCTTGCGCAGGTAGTGGAACTGGTTGCCGGCGTCGGCGATGCCGTAGCGTCCGATCCAGCCGATGGCTTGCAACTGCGCATCGCTCAACGGTTCGCTGACCAGGCTGTAGTCATAGACCGGGATCACGCTCGATGCCAGATGGCCGAGCAGCGGTGGCGCGATGTTGGTGGCGAGGGCAATTTGCCCGGCGCTGACTTCGCCGTCGGCAGTGCGCAGGCGCAGGCTGTCGTTGCCTGCGTCGAGCTGCAGGACCGGGCTGTTTTCGAACAGTTGAATTCCTTGCTCAAGGCACACGCGGCGCAGTTCGGCAGCCATCTTGGCCGGGTTTAGCAGGGCGTAGTTGGGTTCGAACAGGCCGGCCACGTAAGCGGGGGAGTCGAGTTTGTGTGCCAGTTGAGGGCCTTGCAGCCATTCGCAATCAATCCCAAAGCGGGCGTAATTGCGCTGCATTGCACGCAAGCCGTCGACCTGCCACGGCTGGCTGGCGACGTTGAGTTTGCCTTGGCGTTCGAACTCGACGTGCATGCCGAAGCGTTGCAGGTCGCCGGCCAGCTCATCGAGGTTCTGCCGGCCCAGGCGGATCAACTGCTGCGCTTCATCGGGCCAGCGCCTGAGTGCGTTGGACACCCCATGGGAAATGCTCGGTGCGCAGAATCCGCCGTTGCGCCCACTGGCCTCACCCCCGCAGCGCCGCGCCTCGATGATTGCAATGCTCAGGTCGGGGCGACGCTGACGCGCCAGCAGCGCGGTCCACAAGCCGGTGAACCCGCCGCCAACCACGGCCAGGTCGCACTGCACCGTTCCGGCTACGCAAGGTGCGGCGGGCGGTGGCGTGACGGTGTCGCGCCAAAAGGGATGTGGCAGGACATGATCAAGCGCATCGAAACGCGATGGGGCATTCATGCTGAAACTCCGGCGGTGTGTCGGGCAGCGACGATTGCGTTCGGTTGCCCGACGGTATTGTTGTTATGGCTAGAGATCGGGTAGTGCGAGGATCGCCCGCGCGGCAATGTCGGTGCCGCGGGTCGCCTGCATGCGCTCGCTGAACGATTGGAGGCGTTGTTTCATCGTCTGGTCGGCCAGCAGCTGTTCGAGGGCGGCGGGCAGGGCGGCGACAGGATCGGCAAAGCGCGGCAGGTAGCGGCCGACACCGACTTCCTCGGCGCGGGCGGCGTTGTCGTGGCCGTCCCAGCAATACGGAATGATCAGCGATGGCAGGCCGAAGTACAACGCTTCGCAGAAGCTGTTGTTGCCGCCGTGGTGGATGAATACATCGCACTCCTTGAGCACCGCCGGCTGGGCAAACCAGCTGTCGAGGTACACGTTGTCCGGCACGGTGGTGTACATGTCGCGGTAGGCGCCGACGTTGACCAGGAAGCGAAAAGGCAAGGTCGAGAGTGTGCTGATCAGGCGCTTCATCATCCCGGTGTCGGCGGCGCCGAGGCTGCCGAAACTGAGGTAGATCAGCGGCGCGTCGTTGTGCCGTGGAAAGTCCGGCACGATGTACGGCGCTTCCCGTCGCACGCAGCCGTCGAGGTACACGTAGCGCTGCGGGTCCAGCGGTTGCCGGCGTTCATAGCGCACTGGCGTCGGTGACAGCAGCAGATTGAGCCACGGTGAGTCGGTGAGGAACTGCCCCGCAGGGCACGGCGGCGTATGGTTGGTCAGGAGAAATTGCGAAAAGCGTTCATGGGCCGGCGCGACAGCCTTGAGGTACTGCTCGGTGTAACGCTCGCAGGCCTGCGTGTCGCTGGCCAGGCAGCCGGACAGGTACGGCGGAACGGCTGCATCCGGCAGTTCGGTTTCGGCGCAGGACACCACCCGCACCCACGGGCACCCGGCGTTGGCGATGGCCGGGAACATCACCACGTTGTCGAGCACGATCACGTCGGGCTTGAGGCGGCTGAGCAACTGCTGCAAGGGTTTTTCCGCTTCGATCGCGGTGTCGATGATGGCTTCCCAGGCCGGTGCCACGTAGCTGTCGATCTGTGCCAGCGGGGTCTGGTCGAAGTACGGAATGCTGCGCTCGATGAAGCGCTCCCAGTAGTGCTGGTGTTCCGCCGCCGACAACGGACTCGCTTGCGGAATCGGGTATTCGTCGAAACCGTATTCGGCGAACAGTCCCTGGAAATGTTCATGGCAGATGAACACCGGCCGGGCACCCAGCTCTCGCAGCGACTGGGCAATACCGATGCAGTTCAAGGCCGCGCCGAAACTGGCTTCCGGAAACAGGGCGATCAGTTTTTGTTTTTGCATGGCGAGGGACTGTCCATGGCGGGTCAGACCCGCCGCTCCTGAAGGTGTTTTTGATGCTGTCTTATTTTCAAAAAAAAATCATCATGTTTTTGCGAGCCGTTTAACGACGGCCAAACAGATGACTTTGCGGGATGCCACGGTTGGCGGTTTGCGGGCGTTGCGCGGCGCTCAGGCGCAGGTGCAGGCGCAGCAGGTCGGCGGCGATCTCCATCTGTCCGCGCTCGATCTGCGCGATGATTTGCAGGTGTTCGCGCAGGGCTTCCTGCAGGCGGTGCACGCTCACCGATGGCAGCAGGTTCGGCAAGCGGCGCAGGCCCTGATGCTGGAGCAGGGCGTCGCTGATGAAACGATTGCCGCAGCTCTGGGCCAACAGTTCATGGAAGCTGATGTCCAGTTCGCGAAACTGCTGGATATCGAAGTCTTCCACGGGGCGGGTGAGCAGGCTCTGCATGGCGCTACGCAACAGCGCCAGGCGTTGCGGGTCGGCGTTGAAGCTCTGGCTGAGCAGGGCTTCGGGCTCGAGGATCAGGCGGAATTTCAGGCTCTCTTCAAGGGCGGCCAGGCTGTTGAGCGACGGGCGAAACAGCCAGGACTGGCCGGGACCACGCTCGATGGCCTGGTTTTCGCTCAGTTGCTGCAGGGCCTTTTGTGCCGCCGGCCGGCCGATGTCGTAGCGTCGCATCAGTTCGCTGATGCTGATGCTGTCGCCCAGGCGCCCGGCCATGCGATCACGCAGCACCGACGCGGCAATCTCTTCTTCTTCGGCCTGGGGCAGGGCGGCGTTGAACGCCTGGCCTGCCGGCGAGGCCAGCAGTCGGTAACCCTTGCCGGCTTCGTGGCTCAGCAGGTGTTCTTCCTGCAACACTTTCAGCGCGCCGCGAATCAGCGTGCGCGAGACCTGGAAGGTCCGGGCCAGGGCCTGTTCGGCCACCGGGTCGCCGGCCACCAGCCCGCTTTCCTGGGTGTGCTCGAGGATGCGGCGGGCCAGTTCCAGGTGATTGGTGCGCGGTTTTTTTTCGGCTGTCGTGCTCAAGCGTCTTTTCTCGTTGTGTCCGCGGTCGGGCTCAGGTGCTCATCTTATGTCATGCGCCGGCGAAGCGTCAGGCCGGAAAAAAGCGTTGACATCTTTTGATACTGGTCCTAATTTCTAAAAAAAAACACCAGCAATCGTTTCTCGTTTTGCCGTACTGCCTTCGAACACAACAATAAACAATCGTCGGGTGAGTATTTATGAGCAAGCTGAATGATCTTCTGTGTGCGGGATTGGCCGTTTCCCTGGCGATCGCTTCACAGGCTGCAAGTGCGAAAGACATGGTGATTTCCATCTGGGACGGCTACATGGCCCCGGATGCGCTGGAGAAGTTCAAGGCTGCCAGCGGTGTGGACGTCGACAAGGCGCTGCACGCCACCAACGAAGAAATCATGGGCAAGCTGATGGCGTCCGGTGGTGAAGGGTATGACGTGGTGTTCGTTTCCTCGCCCTTCGCCGAAGTCCTGCACAAACAGGGGCTGCTGGCAGACATCGATCCGGTCAAAGTCCCCAACCTGAAAAACCTCTACCCCGAAGCCACGCACCTGGAATATGACCAGGGCAACCGGTTCTCCGTGCCTTACACCTGGGGCACCACCGGCATCTGCTATCGCTCCGACAAGGTGACGCCGGCGCCGCAAAGCTGGAACGAGCTGCTCAACCCGAGCGATGCCCTCAAGGGTAAAGTGACGATGCTCGCCACCGACCGCTGGATGCTCGGCGCCGGTTTCCTCGCCAAGGGCTGGTCGGTCAACGACAGCGACCCCGCGCAAATCGCGGCGGTTCGCGATCAACTGATCGCCACCAAAAAACGCATCCTGTCCTTCGACGACACCACGTTCTATTCCAAGCTGGCCTCCGGTGAGTCGCTGATGGCCCACGCCTGGGACGGCTGGTGCAACTACGGCACGCAAGCCAACGCGGCGATCAAGTTCGTGGTGCCCAAGGAGGGTTCCGACCTGTGGGTGGACACCATGGTGGTGCTGAAAAGTTCGAAGCATCAGGACGAGGCCTTCAAGTTCGTCAACTTCATGCTCGCCAGGGAAAACCACGCCTGGGTCGCTGAGAACATCCTCTACAAAGTCCCCAACCAGGCCGCAATGGCCGGGTTGTCCGCCGACCTGCTCAAGCAGTACCCCAACCTGACCATCGCCCCCGCCGAGTTGCTGAAAATGGAGCAATTGCGCGACCTGGGCGGCACCACGCAAAAGGCCTACACCCGGGCCGTCACCGAAATCATGGCGGCGCAGAACTGACGCCGCATTGATCCGAGGCATGCCCGGCATGCCTCGCCACGCTCGCAAGCCGCTTCTGTCCTGAAGCGGGAGGATATGGGTAATGAGTGCTTTGCATGCTGACAGGCGCCTGTCGGCCTGGCTTCTTGCGCCCGGCTTTGGCTGGCTGCTGATGTTTCTGGTGATTCCGTGCCTGCTGGTGCTGGTCTACAGCTTCGTCGAACGCGGCGCGTATGGCGGTATCGACTGGTTGTTCACCTGGGAAAACTACCAGCGTGCGTTTGATCCGCTGTACCTCGGCATCCTGCTCAAGTCGGCGAAGATCGCCGGGCTGGCCACGGTGTTCGCGGTGTTGATCGGCTACCCGGCGGCCTATGCGATTGCCCGGGCGCCACGGCGGCGCCAGGCGGCGTATCTGTTCCTGGTGATGCTGCCGTTCTGGAGCAATTACCTGATCCGCACCTACGCCTGGATCGTCCTGCTCAACCGCGAAGGCCTTATCAACCGCGTGCTGCAAGTGTTCGGCTACAGCGGCGAACCCATCAGCCTGCTGTACACCGAAGCCTCGGTGGTACTGGGCCTGGTCTACAACTACATCCCCTTTGTGATCCTGGCGATTTTCTCGTCGCTGTCGCGGATCAACAACGAACTGTGGGACGCCTCGAAAGACCTCGGCGCCTCGGGCTGGATGACCTTTCGCCGGATCATCCTGCCGCTGAGCGTGCCGGGTATCGCGGCGGGGGCGGTGTTTGTCTTCGTGCTGAGCATCGGCAACTTCATTACCGCCGACCTGCTGGGCGGCAAGCAGGTGCAGATGGTCGGCAACCTGATCTATGCGCAATTCCTCACGGCGCGGGACTGGCCGTTCGGCGCTGCGCTGAGCTTCTTCCTGATCGCGATCATGTTGATCCTGCTGTTCATCCAGGCCCTGGTGGCCCGTCGTGCAGAAGGGGCGCGCTCATGAGTCAGCCACGTTCTGTCAGCGCTACCGTGCTGGGTTCGCACCTGGGGCTGGTGTATGCCTTCCTTTATATACCGATCCTGGTGTTGATCCTGCTCTCGTTCAACAAGTCCGGATTGCCCACCGCCTGGGGCGGCGTATCGCTGAAGTGGTATGCGGCACTGGCGCACAACACGGCGATTCTGTCGGCGGCGCTCAACACGCTGATCGTTGCCTTGTCGGCGACGTTCATTGCCTGCGTGCTCGGGACCTTCCTCGCGCTGGGCATCGAATTGCGCCGCAAGGGCAACGACAAGGGCCAGGTGGTCGACACCTTGCTCATGGCGCCGATGATCATTCCCGACATCGTGCTGGCGATTGCGCTGCTGAGTTTTTTCAACCTGCTCAAGGTCGGCCTGGGTCTGCACTCGATCATCATCAGCCACGCGGTGTTCAACATCGCCTTCGTCTGCGCGGTGGTGCGCACGCGGCTCAAGCACTTCGACTACTCGATTCTCGAAGCCTCGATCGACCTCGGCGCGGGCTGGTTCACCACCTTGCGCCGGGTGTTGCTGCCGGTGATCTTCCCCGGCGTGCTGGCCGGCGGGTTGCTCTCGTTCACCCTGTCGGTGGACGAATTCATCATCGCCTTTTTCAACTCGGGCTCAGGCCAGGCCTCGACCACGTTGCCCATGCAGATCTACGCCATGATCCGCTTCGGCGTCACCCCGGAAATCAATGCTCTGGCGACGCTGGTGATGCTGGTCAGCATCACCGCGCTGCTGGCTTCGCAGCGTCTCAACAAGGCTCCTCGCACCCATGAATAATTCTTCCGCGGTACTGATCCTGGATAAGGTCAGCAAGTCTTATGGCAACGGTCTGGCGGTCAATGAGGTGTCGCTGAGCATCCGCGAGAACGAGTTCTTCGCGCTGCTCGGGCCGTCGGGCTGCGGCAAGACCACGCTGCTGCGCATGCTCGCCGGTTTCGAGACCCCCAGCGGTGGCTGCATCTATCTGGACGGCAATGACATCTCGCCGCTGCCGGCCAACAAGCGTCCGCTGAACCTGATGTTCCAGTCCTACGCGCTGTTTCCCAACATGACCGTGCGCAAGAACATTGCCTACGGCCTGGAAATGGAGCGCCTGCCCGAAAGCGAAATCCGTCGTCGGGTCGATGAAGTGCTGAGCACCGCGCAACTGGGCGAGCTGGCCGAGCGCAAGCCCGATCAACTCTCCGGGGGGCAGCGTCAGCGGGTGGCGCTGGCGCGGGCACTGGTCAAGCGGCCGCGGGTGTTGCTGCTCGACGAACCCCTGGGCGCGCTCGACAAGAAGCTGCGGGAAAAGATGCAGCTGGAACTCAAGCGCCTGCAACACGAGAGCGGCATCACCTTCATCATCGTCACCCACGACCAGGAAGAAGCGCTGGTGATGTCCGACCGCATGGCCGTGCTCGACGGCGGCAAGGTCTGCCAGTGCGGCAGCCCGACCGAGCTTTACGAAAATCCCAACAGCCGTTTTGTCGCCAACTTCATCGGCGTCAGCAACCTGCTTGAAGGCGTGCGCTCGGGCCAGCACTCGGTGCGGGTCAACGGGCAGGAGCTGAGCGTCGAAACCGACGCGCCGCTGGTGTCCGGTCAGTCCGTTGCCGTGGTGGTTCGCCCCGAACGCCTGCAGGTGCTGACGGAGCAGGGCAGCGAATGCGCCAATCAGGTCAGCGGCAAAATCGTCGAAGTCGCCTACCACGGCCTCGACACCAATCTGCACGTGCAGACACCGCTCAGCGACAAACCGCTGATCGTGCGCGTGCCGTCCTCACAGTTTGAATTCGCCCATTTTGCAATCGACACGACCATCCGGCTGGGCTGGCAAGTCCGGCATGCCCGCGTATTGACACGCTGAACAATAAAAAGACCAGGCAGGAGCAGCACTCGATGAAACAGAAAGTGATCGCATTCTTTCCGGAAGCCGCCTACGGCCCGGCGCTGAACTCAGTCGGCATCGCCCAGGCGTGTGAAGCGCTGGGGCACAAGGCGGTGTTCCTGACCGACCCGGGCATGAGCGGTGTCTATGCCGGTTATGGTTTTGAAGAGCACATGGTCAACATGTCGGCGCCGATGCCGGCCGAAGAGATGGCCCGCTACTGGGTCGACTTCATCAACGGCCACATTCCGAATTTCCGCAAGTCGCCGCTGGATCAGATCGACAACTACGTCAAGGAATGCTGGGCGGCCATCGTCGAAACCGCCAAGTGGGCACAAAAGGACCTGCCGGCGGTGCTGGACAAGGTCAAGCCCGACCTGATCTGCGTCGACAACGTGATCCTGTTCCCGGCGATCAAGCAATACGGCAAGCCCTGGGTGCGGATCATTTCCTGTTCGGAAAACGAGATCGAAGACCCGGATATCCCGCCGCACCTGTCGGGCATGAGCATCGACGACAAGGCCGGCCACGTGCAATTCCGCCAGCGTTTCGAGGAAGTGGTCGGGCCGATTCACGAGGACTTCAACCAGTTCCTGCAGGCCCATGGTGAGGAACCGTACCCGCTGGGCACATTCTTTGAAGCCTCGCCGTTCATGAACCTGCTGTTGTACCCGGATGCGGTCAAGTTCGACCGCCGCCATCCGCTGCCGGCCGAGCGTTTCCATTACCTGCAAGGTTGCGTACGCCACGACACGCCGTACGAGATTCCGCCGTTTCGCGCGCACAACGACAAGCCGCTGCTGTACGCCAGTTTCGGCAGCCTCGGTTCCGGCGATGTCGAGCTGCTCAAGCGCCTGATCAACGCGGTGGGCAAGCTGCCTTACCGGGCGTTGTTCAATGTCGGCGAGCACCTTGACGAGTACACGGACCTGCCGGACAACGTGCAGATTTCCAACTGGTTCCCGCAGCCGTCGGTGATTGCCCAGGTCGACGCGGTGATCCACCACGGCGGCAACAACAGCTTCACCGAGTGCCTGTTTTTCGGCAAACCGGCGATCGTCATGTCCTACGTCTGGGACGGCCACGACAACGCCATGCGCGCCGAGGAAAGCGGTCACGGCTTCAAGCTCGATCGCTACGAATGGAGCGAAGAGCAGCTGGCGGAAAAACTCGCGGCGTGCCTCAACGACGAGGCGATGCGCCAACGCTTGCAGCGCACCAGCGCGCACATGCAATCACGCAAAGGGCCGCAAGACGCGGCGGCGATTCTCGACAAGGTGCTTAACCATGCCTGATTCATCCACCACGGCGGGTATCACGCCGTACCTCGAAGCCGTCAGCAGCCGCACCGACCTGGTGGACTGGGGCGTGCAGAGCGATGCCATCGAAGGGGTTTCGCATTCCAGCGGCCGCTTGCTGTTCAAGGGCCCGGACAACAGCCCGGAAACCGGGTTGTGGGTCTGTACCCCCGGGCGCTGGCGCCTGTCGATTCCCCGGGACGAGCTGTGCCATTTCATCGCCGGGCACGCGACGTACCGCAACGACAACGGCGAAGTGATCGAGATTCGCCCCAACACCCTGGTGCTGTTCCCGGCCGGCTGGACGGGCGAATGCGAGGTCCGCGAAACCCTTCGCAACGTTTATATGTTGGCCTGAACCTGAACAACCAATGTAGGAGCGAGCTCGCTCGCGAAAAACCCGAGAGCGCCGCCGGGCATCTGGTATCGCGCGTAATCGTTCACGACCATCGCGAGCTCGCTCCTACACACAACCTGGAGAACAACACATGACTACCCCGTTTCTGTACGACCCGCTGGGCATCACTGACGTCAAGGATTGGGGCGTGATCCCGACCATGCTCGAAGGTGAGTCCCGCGTCAGCGGCGTGGTGCTGCACAAGGGCGCCGAAGGCCAGTCCGAATGCGGCATCTGGATCTGCACCCCGGGCAAGTGGTTCTGCCATGTCACCAGCGACGAGTTCTGCCACTTCCTCGAAGGCCGCTGCACCTACGTTCACGAGTCCGGCGAAGTGATCGAGATCAAGCCAGACACCGCCGCTTTCTTCCGCAAGGACTGGAAGGGCGTGTGCACCGTCCACGAGACCATCAAAAAGGTCTACATGATCCGGTGACTGCCATGACCGATGCACAGGCATCAATGCCAACCCGTGAGGACCAGCGCGCCGCCTTCCTGGCCCGCGCCGGTTTTGCCGGGGCCCTGCTGGTCGCCTTGCCGGCGGATGCTTCGGCCCGGCGTTATTTCCGCCTGGACGGCGCGGGGCTGTTGCTGATGGATTCGCCGCCCGAGCGCGAACCCATCGGCCCGTTTGTCCGCATCGCCCGGCAGTTGCAGGGACTGGGCCTGTCCGCGCCGGCCTTGCTGGACGTGGACGAGGCGGCGGGGCTGGCGCTGATCGAGGATTTCGGTCACGACACCTACACCCGGCTGCTGGTGGCCGGGCATTCTGAGTCGGTGTTGTATCACCTGGCGGTCGATACGCTGGTGGCGTTGCATCGTGCAGCGCCAGCCGCGGAGCTGGCGCCTTACGACGAGCAGCGACTGGCGGACGAGTGCGCGCTGTTCATCGACTGGTACGTGCCGCTGCTGATTGGCAAGGGTGCGGCGCACGATCTGCGCGAGTCGTATCTGGCGTTGTTTGCTACCGCCTGCCGCGACGTCGCAACACGCCGCGAAGCCCTGGTGCTGCGCGACTTTCACGTCGACAACCTGATGCTGCTGCAGGGCCGTGAAGGTGTCGCGGCCTGCGGCTTGCTGGATTTTCAGGACGCCCTGGCCGGGTCGGCGGCCTATGACCTGATGTCGCTGCTCGAAGACGCCCGGCGCGATGTGCCCGAGGCGCTGCGGGCGGCACTGATCAGCGATTACCTGGCGCAGCGCCCGGAGCTGGATGCGCAGCGCTTTCTTGAAGACTACCGGCGCCTGGCCGCCCAGCGTCACGCCAAGGTGCTGGGGATTTTCGTGCGCCTGGCCGGCCGTGACGGCAAGCACGGTTACCTGGCGCACCTGCCGCGCACCCTGGGTTTGTTTGTCCGTGCCCTGGACGCCGAAGCCTTTGCACCGCTGCGCCAGTGGCTTGACCGGCACGTGCCGGGCTGGCGTGAAGAACTGCCCGCCAGGACCCTGGCGGCTTTGCGTGAAACCCCTTATCGATTGGTTCAAGGATCATCCCATGGCCACGTTTGACAGCATTTGTGCCTTGCGTTTCATCAATCCCGAGTTCCTGCCGCTGACCGATGGCCGCGTGCGCGAAGTGCTTGACCCGGCGACCCTGCAACCGGTCGGGCAAGTCGGCGTGTGTGGCGCCGCCGATGTGCAAGCCGCCATCGATGCCGCCACCGCCGCGCAACGCCAATGGCGCCTGGTCGACGCGAAAAGCCGCGCCGCGCGCCTGCATCAACTGGCCAACGCCATCGAACAGAACATTGCCTGCAACCGTGAAGTCGCACGGCTGATGACGCTGGAGATGGGCAAGCCGTTTCCCGAAGCCATGGGCGAACTGGCCAACTGCGCGCCGATCTTTCGCTACTACGCGGAAATGGCCCGGGACGATGCCGGCAAGGTCGCCGGTACCACGCAGATCGGCTCCTTCCAACATGTGCGTTATGAGCCGTATGGCGTCAGCGTGCACATCATGCCGTTCAACTTTCCGATCCTGCTGATGTGCTGGACGGTCGCCGCCTCGCTGGCGGCGGGCAACGCCTGCATCATCAAGCCGGCGGAGGCCACGACCCTGTGCACCCTCAAGTTCATGGAGCATTTCACCGCGTTGCTGTCGGGACTGGTGTCCTGCGTGCCGGGCGATGCCGCCACCGCGCAATTGCTGGTGCAGTCGGCGCAGACCCACGCGGTGGCGTTCACCGGCAGCGTGGCGGCAGGCAAGGCGGTCGCCGTGGCCTGTGCCGAGCGGATGAAACCTTGCGTGATCGAGGCCGGCGGCAGTGATCCGTTGATCATCTCCAGGCATGCGCCGCTGGACGTCGCGGCGGCGGGGGCGGTGACGGCTGCGTTCCACCTCAGCGGGCAGATTTGCACGTCGGCCGAGCGCTTCTATGTGGTTGACGAGGTCCATGACGAATTTGTCGCGAAGTTCGCCGAACGCACGCGTGCCTTGCGCATCGGCCATGGCCTGGAACGCTCGGAGATCGGGCCGATGGTCAGCGAAGCGGCGCGCAATAAAGTCATGCGCCTGGTCGATGACGCCGTGGCCAAGGGCGCGAACGTGGTCTGCGGCGGGCGGATTCCACCGGGGCAGGACGTCGGCTGGTTCTATGAACCGACCATCCTCACCGGCGTGACCGGCGACATGGCGATTCTTCAGGAAGAATGCTTCGGCCCGGTGGCGGCGATCTGCCGCGTCAGTGATTTCGATGAAGCAGTGCGGCTGGCCAACGACTCGCCGTTCGGCCTCGGCGCCTCGCTGTTTTCCACGGACCTGGCCGAAGCCATGGAAGCCGCCGAGCGTCTGGAGGCGGGGATGGTCTGGGTCAACAATCCGTTGATCGACAACGATGCGCTGCCGTTCGGCGGCTGGAAAATGTCCGGCCTCGGGCGCGAACTCGGGCGTCAGGGGCTGGAAGCGTTCCGCCGCTCGAAAATGGTCATCATCGATCATCAGCCGAAGATTCAGGACTGGTGGTATCCGTACGCCGACGACGTGTTCTATCGCGATCCGGCCTGAAGCCTTGATGCACACAGGAGGATCGCGATGAGCGACAACATGAATTGGCCGACGCTGGCGGTGATTCTGGCGGCCGGGCAGGGCACGCGCATGCGTTCACCGCTGCCCAAGGTCTTGCACCCGGTGGGCAACCGGCCGCTGCTCGGCCATGTGCTGGCGGCGGTGGAGGCGGCGGGTATCGCGCAACGGGCGGTGGTCGTGGGCGCTGGCGGCGGGCATGTGATCGAGTACCTGCAGCAGGCGGCACCGACGGCGCAGGTGTTTACCCAGCATGAGCAACGGGGCACGGCCCATGCGCTGCTCGCGGCCCGCCCTGCATTGCAGGCTCATGAGCAAGGTTGTGTGCTGGTGCTATTCGGCGATTCGCCCTTGATCACCGCGCAGACCTTGAGCCGTTTGCGTCGGGCGCTGATCGACGGCGCAGCGGTGGCGGTGGCGGGTTTCCACACTCAGCAGCCGGGACCTTATGGGCGATTGCTGGTCAAGGACGGGCGTTTGCTGGCGATCCGCGAAGCCAGGGACGCCAGCCCGCAGGAACTGGACATCAACTTCTGCAATGGAGGGGTCATGGGCCTGCGCGCCGATACCTGCCTTGAGCTGTTGGAGCGTATTGGCAACCACAATGCCCAGGGCGAGTACTACCTCACCGATGCGGTGGCGGTGGCCAACGAGGCGGGGCTGGCGGTGACCGCCGTGGAAGTGGATGAAACCGATGTGCTCGGGGTCAACGATCGCGAGCAATTGCAGGTTGCCGAGCAGTTGTATCAGCAGCGTCGGCGCCGCAGGATCAAGGAGTGTCCAATGGGTGATTATCAACGGTTATACATCGGCGGCCAGTGGGTCGCTCCGGTTAGTGGCGGTGTTTTCGATACCCTCGATCCAAGTGACGGGTCGGTTCTGGCACGGGTTGCGGCCGCCACGCTCGAAGACGTCGACCGGGCGGTTGCCGCTGCGCGTTCAGCGTTTGATGAAGGTGACTGGCCACACTGGTCCGGTGCGCAACGGGCGCAGGTATTGCGGCGGATCGCCGAGGGCATCCGCAACCGTCAGGACGAACTGGCCGCCATCGAAGTGCGCGACAACGGCAAGCCGCTGCCGGAAGCGTTGTGGGACATCGCCGACACCGCCGGTTGCTTCGACTTCTATGCCGGGCTGGCCGAACAGTCGGATCAACACAGTGAACAGTCGATCGAAGTGCCGGACACGCGATTCACTTCATCGGTGATCAAGGAACCGGTCGGTGTGGTGGCAGCGATCATCCCGTGGAATTTCCCGATGCTGATGGCTTCGTGGAAAGTCGCCCCGGCACTCGCAGCGGGTTGCACCGTGGTGCTCAAGCCTTCCGAACTGACACCGCTCACAGCGCTTGAACTGGCCGGTATCGCTGACAAGGCCGGGTTACCCGCCGGGGTGCTCAACGTGATCACCGGCATGGGTCGTGACGCCGGAGCACCACTGGCCAAACACCCGTATGTCGATAAAGTCGCCTTCACCGGCAGTGTGCCGACCGGGCGCAAGATCATGCAGGCCGCCGCGAACGATATCAAAAACATCAGCCTGGAACTGGGCGGCAAATCACCCTTCGTGATCTTCGCCGACAGCGATATTGAAGCCGCCGTGGAGTGGATTCTGTTCGGGATCTTCTGGAACCAGGGCCAGGTCTGCTCAGCCACTTCGCGGGTGCTGGTGGAGCGCGCGTTGTACCCGGCGCTGCTGGAGCGCCTGGTTGCCGCGACCGGGCAGATCCGGATTGGCCAGGGTTTCGAGGAAGGCGTGAAACTCGGGCCGCTGGTCAGTCAGGGTCAGCTGGACAAGGTGCTGGCGGCGATTGCAGCCGGTCGGCAAGAAGGGGCGCGGCTGGTTTCAGGCGGCGTGCGACCGGACTGTCTGGAAAAGGGTTATTACCTGACGCCGGCGATTTTTGTGGATGTTCCCGAAGACAGCGCGGTGTGGCGTGAGGAGATTTTCGGCCCGGTGGTGTGCCTGCGCGCCTTCGACACGGAAGCCGAAGCGCTGCGCCTGGCCAATGACTCGCCATTCGGCCTGGCGGCCGCGGTCATGTCCCGGGATATCCCGCGCTGCGAACGGGTCGCGCGCGGATTTCGCGCCGGCATTGTCTGGGTCAACTGCTCGCAGCCGACCTTCGTCGAGGCCCCGTGGGGCGGCTACAAACAGAGCGGCATCGGTCGCGAGCTGGGTGAGTGGGGTTACAACAATTACCTGGAAACCAAGCAGATCACCCGCTACAGCGGCGAACCCTGGGGGTGGTACCTGAAGTGAGGTGAGCGCCAAGGCGGCCTGCCTCAGCACAGGGGCAGGTCATTTTTCCGATTTGTATGCCGATGGAACTGGAAACCATTCTTGTAATCCAACCCTTCACGGGCGACGTATTAGTCACGCATTCGCATTGAGCGCCCGGCATGGCTGAAAAGCCGGGAGGGTGGCATGGAAAAGGACTCGATGTTCAAGTTCGTTGTGGGCTACCTGTTGGTCTGCGCCCTGCTGGCATGGGGAGTGGCCCAGGCATCTCCCTGGATTGCCTCGCACCTGCTGCTGGGCTGGATACTCTAGCGCCGACCCTGTGCCCACCCCCCCTGTAGGAGCGAGCTTGCTCGCGAAAAACCTGAGGGCGCCACGTCAAGTCAGGCCACCCGCGTTATCGTTGACGACCATCGCGAGCTAGCTCGCTCCTACAGGTACTACGTTCCTGGGCCGGCTCTTTTAAGCTCATCAAGCGTTCCTTCACATTGCATTCACCCAGTTGGGCGCTCTGGCTGACGCCTTGCCCAATAGAGAATGTCCATGCCTAACCGCTCTTTACACTTCAAGTTG
Source organism: Pseudomonas sp. 18173 (assembly GCF_050432945.1). Classification (NCBI taxonomy): domain Bacteria; kingdom Pseudomonadati; phylum Pseudomonadota; class Gammaproteobacteria; order Pseudomonadales; family Pseudomonadaceae; genus Pseudomonas; species Pseudomonas sp. 18173. The sequence continues at coordinate 42,106 of NZ_JBKFTN010000027.1, read as the reverse complement.
TTCTGGACGGCCCTGATCGGAACAGTCGTCGTCATGGCGCTGCTGCTGGGTTCCATTGCCTATATCGCTTATGGCACGTCCGTACAGGAAACCTCCGCCCTGGTCGAGACGATCGTCAAGGCCAATGCCAAGGAAGTTGAACTGGGTGCCGGCTTTACCGTGGCAGATTCGTCCGCTGTCGGGGTTGACGGTGGGTATCCAGGCCTGGTGAGGCGGTGCGTCAGGGAGTGGTGCAACTGACCACGTCGGCACAAGGCGTCGACCAGATCCGCCAGCATGCCCAGGACATCCTGACGCGCATCAGCGAAGTGGCGCGCCAGACCCAGAGCCAGGCCGCGACGGGGGAGCAATTGTCCGCCGCTATCCAGGGGGGGGGCAGCCGTATTTCCGAGCGGAACGATCAAGCGATCCGCAGCCTGCTCGACCAGTCGCTGCAATTGCGCGATCAGGCCGGTTCGCTGAACCGGCAACTGACCCAATTCAAGGATTGAGCCAGCTGCCGGCGCTGCCGGGTTAGTGGAACGGAAAGATGTAGTTCATCCATGCGGCCATGCGCAGCAGGATCTTGCGCATCATCGCGATGTGATGGAAATGCTGGCTGTACAACGCCGCCTGGCCGTAGGACCCGCCGGGCATCAGATTGCTGTACTGGGCATAGTCGGGGTCGGTGATTTCAATGATCACCGGAACCCGGCCGGCCGGTGGTGAACCGGTGAAGCCGATCAGCGTGCCCGAAGGTTGAACCTGGCCTTCGGCGATGACCGAAACGACGGTTTTGACCTTGCCTTCGAATACCTTCCCGGGAATGCCGTCGAAGGCGACTTCGGCTTCGTCGCCCTCGGTCAGGCGCAACAGGCTGTTCTGGCGCATCCACGCGGCGAAGTAGTGCCCTTCGTCAGGAATGAAGACCATCGAAGGGCGCAGCGGCAACTTGGTCGCCATCATGCCCGGACGCAGCGAAACATGGGTGACGAAGCCTTTGCTCGGCGCACGGACCGTGGTGTTGTCGAGTTCGTACTGCGCGTTGTCCAGTTGTGCCTTCAGGTCATCACTGCGAGCGACCACGACGTCCAGTTCCCGTTGGGTGCCGAAGTTGCGCTTCATCAACTCGGTGATCCGCGCGCGATCGGCCTGGGCGGAAATCAGTTGTGCCTTGAGGGATCTGACCCGGTATTCGAAAGGCGCGGGATCGATGCTGAACAGCACATCGCCTTTTTCCAGGGGCTGGTTGGATTTCACCGGCACGTCGATCACCTGGCCGCTGACCACGGGTATCACCGGCACCGATACGAAATAGGTACGCGCCACCTCGGAGTAGGGGTGGTTGTAGTTCATGGTGAAAATCAGCGCGCCGATGATCACGATCCCGCCCAGTACCGCCGTGGGTACCGTCCATTTGTTCAGGGGGATGCGGAAGATCTTGAAGATGGCAACGCAGAGTGCGGCATACGTCAGAATGAGTAAAAGATCCATGGCTCAGAGGCCCTCGCCTTGATTGTCCGTTGGCAGCCTGGTCTGTGCCGTGCCCGTTGCCGCCTCGAGGCGCTCGATCCGCCCTTGCAGTTCGGCGACCTGTTGTTCGAGGTGCACCACATGGCTTTTGGCTGAGTGCCCGTCACCGAAACCCCAGCCCCGGTCCTCTCGATAGGCCATCGCCCAGATCCACAGGAACGGCCAGAGCGCATGCAGGGTGAACAGGCTGACCCAGCCGGTGGCGTGAATCGCATCCTGGTGTGGGTGGTTGCGGTGAACGGAAATTTCATAGGGGATGTCATGGAGCACGATGATCCCGTAGAACAAGACGAGCCCGACAAATATCAGTATGCCCAGTGCGAAGTAATCAAGCATGAATCACTCCTTTTACAGCAGGTGACGTGTCCGCATGAGTGTAGCCGTTCAATCTACACTTGACGCAAACGCGACTGCACAGCTTGAACAACCGGTGTGTGGACGAAGCGTTGACCGAAATCGTGCCGGCATATCCTGGCGAGGTGAGTTCATGCAAACCAATGGTCAATTCGAAAGGGCGCCTGTACTTGACCCTGTCGAGCGCATTACCGAGGTGATCTTCGGCCTGCTGATGGCCATGACGTTTACCGGCACCATCAGCGTGTCCACGGCCGACCAGGCGGCCGAGCGCACGATGATGATTGCCGCGCTCGGATGCAATCTCGCCTGGGGACTGGCCGATGCGGTCATGTACCTGTTGCGCGCACTGGTCGAACGCACGCGCCGGATCAAGCTGTACCTGGATCTGCGCAATGGTACGGACGCCGCGGCTGGTCAGGCACTCGTCGCGCAAGTGTTGCCGATGCAATTCGCGACGGCGGCCGGCAGCGAGGGCCTGGAATTGTTGCGCCGCCGGTTGCTCGAGCAGCCCCCCTTGCCGACCCGCGCCGGCCTCGGCTGGAACGATTTCAAGGGTGCGCTCGGGGTTTTCCTGCTGGTCGTGTGCTCGACATTTCCACTGGTGGTGCCGTTCATACTGCTCGACCAGACGGCACTCGCCATCCGCCTGTCCAACCTGATCGGACTCGTGGTGCTGTTCATCGCAGGCTGGATGCTCGCCAGATACGCGGGCGCCACGCAATGGCAGGGAGGGGTGATCATGGCCACCACGGGGGCCGTGCTGATCCTTGCAATTATTGCGCTGGGTGGATAACCGCTGGGCATAATTCAACACACTAAAGACTCATTCTTATTTACAATTGCCCTTCCATTTACGTCGGGCAGCCTGGTATGGATGTTCTTGCCACTATCCATCTTCATTTTCTCAAGTGGGTGATCGAACCGGTCACCGGGCAATTCCTGGGCATTTTCGACTTCAACGGTCGGCTCGGTCTATCCTTTCTCTGCATGTCTTACGGCGTCGCTTATGGCCTGTTTCGCTGGCGCAAATCCCGGGGTTTGACCGACGCGCGCTCATTCGGGCAATTCATTGGCGGCTGCCGGGTGTACCTGCATCGCTCGGCATTGCTCGACTACCGCTACTACTTTGTCATCGCCATCCTCAAGGTTGTCCTGGTGCTGCCCATCGTCGGCCTGGTCGATCCGTACGTCTTGCGTTCAGCGGACTACATCGCGTTCTTCAGCAACCTTTGGGGCGCGCGTACGCAAGTGGAGGAGAACCTGGCGCTGACCCTGCTCTATGGGCTGGGCGTTTTCCTGGTCAAGGATTTCAGCCATTACTGGGGCCATCGCGCTTTTCATTCGCGCTATCTGTGGGCCTTCCACAAAGTCCATCATTCGGCGCCCGTGCTGGTGCCAGCGACGGCCAGCCGGGTGCACTTTCTGGAAGAGGTGGTGGAAAAGCTCACCGACATCGTCTGCCTGAGCGCGTTTGCCGGGGTCTTCTGGTACGCCTGCGGCGGGGAGATCAGCCGCTATACGCTATTTGGCGTGACCTACATGGTGTTCATCTTCAATAGCCTGGCGGCCAACCTGCGCCACAGCCATGTGTGGTTTTCCTTCGGGCCGGTGCTGGAGCGGGTGCTGAGCAGCCCGGCGCAACACCAGATTCATCACAGCGATGCGCCGCGACACTTCAACAAGAACTTCGGCATCAACCTGTCGCTGTGGGACTGGATGTTCGGCACGCTCTACGTCACGCAGCCCAGCCCCGAGACCCTTCAATTCGGCACCGGTGAGCAGGATCATGAGCGTTACCTGACGATGCAGGGTTTGATCGTCACGCCGTTTGTGGACATCGCCCGTAAACTCTTCCCGGCAAAACGCCCGAAGGTGCAGCCTGAAAGCGCATCTGATCCGTATTTTTCAGGGCAATCTGCCTCTGTAACGAATACAGCCGCCAGCCCACAATAAGTCTTCGGTACGTCGTTGGGGCCACGCAAGACGCCCCTGTACCGCCAATTCATAGTGTGGGAGGCCATATGGCCAAGATGACGATTTTTCTCGGCGGCTTTCTGCTGTTGACCATCCTGATCGGTGTGCTCGCGACGATTCCACCGGGGTGATTACACCCGCTGCTGTTCGTCGACGGCCAGGCGCAGTGCGCGGTACGCCGTGACCAGTTGATCGAGGCTGAACCCTCGATTCCTCCCGCTGGGGTTGGGCAGGACCCAGACCGAAGCGTTGCCGAAGGTTGTCGGTTGCAGGCCCCAGGCAACGTTCCGCTGAGCGGACAGCGCGCAATAGGCCGCCTTGCCCAGAAACGCCACGAAACGCGGCGCATGGCGTGCGATTTTCTGTTCGAAGTCTGCGGCGGCGGCAGTGAACTCGCGCAATGACAACTGATCTGCACTGGCCGTCGGCCGTTCGACCACCGCGGTCAAGCCGCATTGGTAGCTCAAGATCGTCCGATCGTTTTGCGGTTGCACTTGCTCGGGGGTAAACCCGGCGAGATGCAGCGTGCGCCAGAAGCGATTGCCGCGCCCGGCAAAATGATGCCCCTGGGCGGCGGCAGTCATGCCGGGGTTGATGCCGCAGAAGATCACGGCCAATTGCCCGGCGAGAATATCTTCGAGTTTTTCACCCACCGCAGATCACTCTGATCGCCTGTTGTGCCAGCACCGTCAGCTCGGTTCGGGACTTGCCGGCCCGGGCACGTATCGAAATGCTGTGCAGCAGGGACGAGGCGAGCACGGCAAGGGCTGCGGGGTCGGCATCGCCTTGCAATTCGCCGGCATCTTTCGCCGCTTGCAGGCGAACTTCCAGATCGGCATCCAGCCGGCTCAAGCGGTCGGACAACACTTCGCGAATCTCCGGGTCCTCGACGGCTTCGGTGGTTGCCGTGCCGATGGCGAAGCAACCACGGGGCTGGCCGTCGCCGGAGAAATAAATCGACAGCTGCCCCTCATAGAAGCGCTGCAAGGCCTCGGCCAACGGCACGTCCAGGTCCGTCAGCGCCTCGTGCATGGACGCGGCGGCAAATTCCCAATATTGCTCCAGCGCTTTGATATAGAGCGCGTGCTTGTCGCCGAATGCCGCATAGAGGCTGGGGCGATTCATGCCGGCGGCGGTGGCGATGCTGTCGAGCGACGCGCCGGAATAGCCGGTGTTCCAGAACACACCGAGCGCCTGCTGCAAGGCTGTCTGCGGGTCGTATGCCCGAGGGCGGCCACGGCCTTTGCCCTCTGTCGATTTATTTTGTGCCATGTCGTACAAAATCCTTGTGGAGAGGTGGGTCGAGGGATATTCTTACACCATCGCACAAAATTAAGGAATCAGAAATTCCTTGAGCCAGGGTTTGTTGTAGCCGAGCGCGAACTGAGTGTTGCGGCGACAAAACCGACGCGGTGGGAGCGATCCTCCTGGCCGCGCACGGGCTTGCTTGTTTCCAGCATTTATTGACTTCCGGGCCGCCGGCGCTTGCTGCCGACGCCTGCCCGATTACCCGGCCAAAGGCGTACTCGACCATGACCAAAGCGTTCGATATCCCGGCTTCACAGACCTTCGGGCAGCCTGGCCCCAACCCGGCCGTCGCGCCCACCCAAAAACCGCTGAAACAGAAATTGCGCCCCTGGCTGATGGTGGGGGTTCCCGTTCTCTTCGCGGCGCTGGGCTATGCCCATTACGTATCGGGGCAGGCGTATGTCTCGACCGATAACGCATACGCCCGGGTGGCGAAGGCGTCGATCAATGCACGGATCTCCGGGCAAGTGGTGGACATCGCAGTCGAAGACAACCAGCAGGTGCACAAGGGCCAGGTGCTGTTCCGGATCGACCCGAAACCGTTCCAGATCGCAGTCGACCGCGCACAGGCACAACTGAGCGTGGCACGGCTGCGTATCGACGGGCTCAAGGCCAGCTATCAGCAGCAACAGGCGGAACTGCAATCGGCGAAAGCGTCGGCCGACTTCGATCAAAAGGATTTTGCCCGCAAGAAAGCACTGGTCGCGTCCGAGTTCGTTTCGAAGTCGATTTACGAACGTGCCGACACCGACGTGAAAGTGGCGCGGCAACGGATCGCGTCCATCGAACAACAGATCGCCAGCACCGTGGTGGCCTTGAACGGCAATCCGGACATCGATGCCGATAGTCACCCCACGGTTCGCGAGGCCAGGGCGCAGCTCGACGAGGCGCAGTTGTACCTCTCGTACACCACGGTGTATGCGCCGCAGGATGGCACCGTGGCCAAGGTCGACGACCTGCAGGTGGGCAACTATGTGAGCAACGGCGCGCCGGCCTTTGCCTTGTTGTCCGGTCACGAGGTCTGGATCGAGGCGAACTTCCGCGAAACCGATGTGACCCACATGCGCCCGGGCCAGGAAGCCACCATTCGCATCGATACCTACCCGGATCGCGTGTTCAAGGCCCACGTCACCAGCATGAGCCCGGGGGCCGGGTCGGACTTCGCGCTGCTGCCACCGGAAAATGCCACCGGTAACTGGGTCAAGGTGACGCAGCGGGTGCCGGTGCGGCTTGAGCTCGACGAAGCGGACCCGGCGCTGCCGCTGTTCTCCGGGACCAGCGCCACGGTGCGGATCGACACCCGTTTTCGCAGCCCGTGGTGGCATCCGCTCAAGGCATTGCTGACCGCAGGTAATTTCTGATGAACGCCCAACCGATGGTAAGCCCCGGTGGGGAGGGTGCGCGCTCGCTCCGGTTCGCCGCCTTGCTGGCGACCTATATGCAGTCGGCAAACCTGCCGCTGCCGAACTCGGCACTCAGGTTGATCCAGGGCAGCCTGTCGATGAGCGACGATCAGGCGGGGTGGATTTTCACCTCGTACCTGGCGGCCAGTGCGATCAGCATGCCGCTCGCGCAGTGGCTGGCCGCGCGCTTTGGCTTGAAGTTGGTGTATCAGGCGGCGCTGGCGTTGTTCGTCCTTGGCTTGTTGCTCGCCACGGCCGCGACGACACCGCTGGAATTCGTGGGCGCGCGCATCATTCAAGGCATTGCCAGTGGCGTGCTGGCGCCGCTGTCGATGGCCATTGCCACGCAAACCCTGGCGCAGGACAAGCGGGCAAAATTTGCCATGAGCTGGACCGCCATCGTGCTGTTCGGCATCGTCAGCGGCCCGAGTATCGGTGGCTGGATCGCCGAGCATTTTGGCTGGCGGCCGATGTTCTACCTCAGCGTGCCACTGTCGGCGTTCATCTTCCTGGTGGCGGCGCTGTTGTTGACCGAGAAGAAAGACGAGAAAGCTCCAGCGTTCGATTTCTTCGGTTTCGGCACCTTCACCCTTGGCTTGATCAGCCTGCAAATGCTGCTTGACCGCGGTGAGCGACTGGACTGGTTCGCCGCCCCCGAAATCTGGCTGGAAGCCGTGGCGTCGGCACTGGGGATCTACCTGTTCGTGGTGCATGTGCTGACCTCGAACGTGCACTTCCTCAACAAGCGCCTGCTCAAGGACCGCAACTTCGTGTTGTCGACGGTGATCTTTTTCGCCCTCGGTTTCGTGCTGTTGTCGACCATGGCCCTGACCTCGCCGATGCTCGACGAAATTCTCGGCTACCCGCCTGACACCACCGGCGCCCTGACGATTCCCCGTGGCATCGGCCTGGTCGGCGCGTTTCTGTTGATGGGGCGGCTGCCCGAGCGCTTTGACCCGCGCCTGTTCGTGGCGGCCGGTGTCGCCCTGGTGATTTATGCCAACTGGCTGATGCTCGGTTATTCGCCGCTGATGGACGAGTGGCCGGTGGCGGTTGCCGGTGCGATCCAGGGCGCGGGCCTGGGCATCCTGATGCCGGCGGTGAGCAAGGTCGCGTTCAGCACGCTCGACCCTGCGCTGCGCCCCGAAGGCACCGGGCTGTTCAACCTGGCCCGTGTCTACGGCAGCACGCTGGGGGTGGCGATCGTGCAGCTGTTTTTCTTCAACAACACCCAGGCGATGCACATGGCACTGGCCAGCAACCTGACGCCGTACCGCGGCGCTGCGCATTCGCTGGTTTCGGCGCCGTTGCAGGTGCTGGGCGGGCTCAACGAAATGATCACCGGCCAGGCCGCGTTCATCGCCGTGATCGACCAGTTCAAGATCCTGATGGTGGTGATGCTGGTGGTGAGCCCGCTGGTGTTGTTTCTTCGCAAGCCGGTTGCGGCCAATTAGTTTTCGTGGAGTTTGCCAAATGAAATCTTATGCGCTGGTCATCAACCGCTACTGGATACAAACGAAACTCACGGGGTTGTCGGTGCTGGTATTGCTGACGGCCTGTACCGTTGGCCCAGACTATGAAACACCCGCGGCAAGTACATCGCAGCACTATGACCCACAAGCCGAACAGCGTCTGGCCCAGGGTGCCGACCCACGGATCGACCTTGGAAGGAAGGTCAGGGGCGATTGGTGGTCTGCCTTTCGCTCGCCGAAGCTCGATCACGTGGTTCGTCGCGCCATCGACGGCAACCTGGACCTGGTGGCCGCCGATGCCACGATCCGGCAAGCCGCTTCCTCGGTTGCGGCGGCGCAGGGCGCGCTTTATCCGCAGGTCGATTTCGGCGCCGTGGCCGGCCGTCAACGGGTGCACAACGCCAAGGAGCCATCCGTCGTCAATTTCTACGCAATAGGACCGCGGGTGGGTTTCGACCTTGATGTGTTCGGCGGCAACCAGCGACTGGTTGAACAGCAGCAAGCGTTTGCCGACCTGCAAAAACACCGGTACGAAGCGGCCTACCTGACCCTGACCGGCAACGTCGCCAGCCAGGCGTTGCTGGTGGCCTCCGCCAACGCGCAGATCCGGGCCGTGGAAAAGCTGCTGGCCAATGACACCAGGAACCTTGAGCTGGTGCGCATGGCCCACCTCAATGGCAGCACCACGCAGATCGACGTATCGCTGGCCGAGACACGGCTGGCGCAGGACCGCACCTTGTTGCCGCCCCTCGCTCAGCAGCGCGATGCCGCCCGCCATGCGCTGTCGATCCTGACAGGGAAGGGGCCGGCGGACTGGATCGCTCCCGACTTCGACCTCGGCGATTTTGTCCTGCCGTCGAACATGCCGGTGAGTTTGCCTTCGGAAATGGCCCACGACCGGCCGGATGTGCTGCAAGCCGAAGCGCAACTGCACATGGCCAGCGCGGCGGTGGGCGTGGCGACGGCAAACCTCTATCCCCACGTCACGCTGTCGGCGTCCCTGGCGCAGGCGGCCTCCGGCAATGGCGGCGCGGCACTCTGGGGTTTCGCTGCCGGGCTGGCCGGGCCGCTCTTCGATGGCGGAACGCTCAAGGCGCAACAGCAGGCGGCCGTCGACGGTTACAAGGCGACGCTCGCCGGTTACCAGCAGACGGTCATTACCTCGTTCGGGCAGGTCGCCGACACCTTGCAGGCGATCAACCATGACGCCGAGGAAAACCTGGCCCAGAGCGATGCCTTGCGCGCGGCCGAAACCAGTTTGCAGTTGAACCAGCAAGCCTTTGCCCAGGGCGAAAACAGCATTCTCCAGGTCCTCGAAGCCGAGCGTGCCTATGAACAGGCGCTGCTGGGACAGATCCGCGTGAAAACCGCGCAGTACCTCGACACCGTGCAGTTGTTCATTGCGCTGGGCGGCAATTCGGTCGGTGCCTTCGAGCAACGCGTCGCCTCCGGCGACGGGCAGAAACCTTCGTATCAATAATGGCTGCGGCCTGGAGTAAACCACATGACCTATGAAGCCTTTCATGACGGACTGCGCGATACCCGGTTCGCGCTCAACCACGGGGCGGTCGAGATGCCGGCGGTTGGATTCGGTACCTTGTTCCGCGATCTCGCCACCACCACCGACGCGGTAAAGGAAGCGCTGGCCGCCGGTTTCCGCCATTTCGATTGTGCCGAGCGTTATCGCAACGAAGCGCAGGTTGGCGTAGCGCTGAAGGAGATGCAGGAGGCCGGTAAAGTCCGGCGCGAGGAGCTGTTCATCACCACCAAGCTGTGGAACACCAACCACCGTCCCGAGCGCGTCAAGCCCGCGTTCGAAGCCAGTTGCCAACGCCTGCACGTGGACTACATCGACTGCTACCTGATCCACACGCCGTTTGCCTTTCAACCCGGTGAAAACCAGGACCCGCGGGACGGGCAGGGCAACGTCATCTACGACAACGGCGTGACATTGATCGAGACGTGGCGGGCACTTGAGCAACTGGTGGATGAGGGGCGGGCGCGGTCCATCGGGCTGTCCGATATCACACTGGAGGCACTGAAGGCGATTGTCGCCGTCGCCCGGATCAAACCTGCGGTGGTGCAGGTCGAGTCCCATCCTTATCTGCCAGAGTGGGAGTTGCTTGAATTCTGCAAGGAGCACGGGATTATCGTGCTGGCGTTCGCGCCACTGGGGCATGGCATGCAACCGAATGTGCTGCAGGACCCGGTGATCACCGGCATCGCCCGGCGCCTGCAGAAAACGCCGGCCCAGGTGGCACTGGCCTGGTCGGTACAACGTGGAGTGGCGTTCCTCACCACCTCGGCAACGCCGAGCCATATCCGGGAAAATATCGATATCTCGACCTTGCCGCACAGGGCCATGGTCGAGATTCAACAAGACATCACCACCCGTATACGCTTCAATTCGGTGGTTGAAACCGGTGTCCCCGGATTCATTGCGCGCAAGCCGTAGTGCCTGACGCCGGGGCGGTCCGTCACCGGGCCGTCCTGTTGGCTTTTTCCTTGAGGTGAAAACGATGGATGTTTTCCAGACCCTGCGGTGTTTCGTGGCAGTCGCCCAAAGCGGCAGCTTCACCGCGGCGGCCGCGATGCTGGACACCACTACGACCAATGTTTCCAAAGCCGTTTCCAGCCTGGAGGCCAGGCTGCAGACGCGGCTGATCAACCGGACGACCAGACGCCTGGCATTGACCGAAGCCGGTGTGCGTTATTTGCAGCGTTGCGAGCGAATTCTGCAGGAAGTACGCGAGGCCGATGCAGAGGCGGGCACGGCCCAGGTCATGCCCGCAGGCCGGCTGAAAATCCATGCCATGTCGGCCATTGGCAACCATTACGTGATCGGCGCCATTGCCCGCTACCGGGAAACCTATCCTTCGGTGCTGTTTGACCTGACCGTGACCAATCGGCTGCCGGACCTGCTGGAGGAGGGCTATGACATGTCGATCGTGCTGGCGCGGGACCTGCCTGATTCCGGGTTTGTCGCCCAGCGGCTGGGTATCACCTACAGCATTCTCTGCGCTTCGCCGGCGTACCTGCGCGAGCGCGGGATTCCCGGGTCGCCGAGGGAACTCGATGGCCATGATTGCCTGCGCATCGTCAACACGGTCATGCCGGCCGAGAACTGGGTATTTGAAGGCCCGCTTGGGGCGGAAACGTTCAGCACCCCGGTGTCGCCCTTTCACGTCAACACGGCTGACGCCATGACATTCGCGATCAAGAACGGGATGGGGATTGGCATTCAGCCGATTGCTACTGCCGTCGAGGGCCTGCGGGCGGGGACCTTGGTGCGCGTATTGCCGGAGTATCGGCTTGAAGAGTTGAACCTGTTTGCGATCTACCCGTCACGCAAGTTCGTGGATGCAAAAATAAAAACCTGGGTGGAATTCCTGAAGCATTCCATTCCGGGGTTGCTGGCGTCCGATGAAAAAATTGTCAGTGCATCTGTGTAGCGATGTGGCTGGCGCTGTAGGCATGGAGTGTCGACCCTCCATCGTGCGAACAGTGTTCAACCGTTCGAGCATCCAGTGCCCATTACCTGGTACTCGATCGTGCGGCGTTGGCCTTGTGAGTCTTCATAGGTCATGCGCGCCGGGACCGGTGCACATTCATTGGCGATTTCCGACACTTCAATGACGCGCTTGATATCAAGCCTGGTGCCGTAGGTATAGGTTTCAACCGGTGATTGGCCGGCGGCGCTCGAGTGGCTGTCGTCTGCAAAGGCCTGGGCACCGGCGGCGCCAAGTGCGACAAAGAGCGCGATTCTTAACAGTTTCATGATGTTCACCTCGTGATCTGAGCGTTGTCCTGCAAAGGTTTTTTACCGCGTGAGAAGGTTGTGCCCGACTGGGTTCACTCACTTGGCTAGTGCCGATATTAGGCGTTTGGCGGGGGCGCAAATATCGGTCGGCGGGATAAACACTGTTGCCGGATTGCTCATGAATCGAGGGGAATTCGTTGAGCCGATCAGCCAATTACAATCCCTTGCTGGACAACTTGTGGTTGTCTCAGCACGGGTTTTGTAGAGGTTGAGCGCTGGTATCTCAACACGGTGCTTGCGTCGCTAGAAGTCGAAGAACACTGTTTCCGATTCGCCTTGAAGGTGGATATCGAAGCGGTAGGCCAACTTCCCGTCCACCGTGCAGCGACTGGCAATCAGGGATTCACGCCGATGAGGCTGTTCGATCAGATTCAATACGGGATCCACTGCATTCGCCTCGGATTCGTCGCCGAAATACAGTCGCGTCTGCAAGTGAATGTTGATGCCGCGAGCGAACAGCGACACGTTGATATGCGCGGCCATCGGGATCCCCGAGGCATTCTTCACCGGGCCAGGCTTGACGGTTTCGATCCTCCATTCGCCGACATCCGTGGTGGCCGTGCGGCCAAAGCCGTTGAAGGGTTTTTCCTGATCGTAAGCGGTGTCGTAGAGGCCGTCGTGGTTCGCCTGCCAGAACTCCAGAAAGGCGTCACGAATCAAGTGTCCATTGCCATCGTATACGTGGCCCATCAATAAAATATGCTCACCGGGCGCGCCTGGTTTAGCCATGACGTTCCAGATTTCCTGCTGGCGCGGCGGGTTGCCGGCCGCCTCCAGTGCCAGTCCGATATGCACATAGGGGCCGGCTGTTTGCGACGGGGTTTCAGGCAGCAGTTGAACGGGCATGTGCAGGCCTCCTCAGCAGTTTTCGAAGTGGGTCTTGCGCTGGCCGCGCAGGACGATATCAAAGCGATAAGCCAGGCAATCCATAGGATTGGCCATGCTCATGTCAAGCCTGGCGATCAGGCTCTGCACCGCGTCCGGATTGGCGATCGACTTGACGATCGGGCACATGGGGATGAGCGGATCACCTTCGAAATACAGCTGGGTAATCAGGCGTGTGGAAATTGACGGGCCACTGATCGAGACATGGATATGGGCCGGTCGCCAGTCGTTGGGGCCGTTGCGCCATGGATAGGGGCCGGGCTTGACCGTGCGGAAGCTGTAGTTGCCATCTCGGTCGGTCAATGCACGGCCGACGCCGCCGAAATTCGGATCAAGGGGGGCCAGATAACTGTCTTTTTTATGCCGGTAACGGCCACCGGCATTGGCTTGCCACATCTCCACCAGGGTATGGGGAATCGGCTTGCCGTACTGATCGCAAACCCGACCTGCGACGATGATGCGTTCGCCAACGGGCAAGCCGCCATGATTGAAGTTCAGCAGCAGATCGTTATCGTGCTGGCCCATCTTCAGATGGGAAAAATCCGGGCCGCTGGTTTCGGATAAAGATTGGGGGATGCTCACCAGTGCCTGGCGGGGGGATCGCAGGATCGAAGTCTTGTAGTCAGGTGTCAGGGCTTTGGGGTGCCAGTTACGGTCACGAATGACGAAGCGGCTGTCATGCGCATCAGACATGTCGGTCTTCCTGTTGTCAGGGTTAGTCAGAGGCAAACGCTGCATTGGCGGCTACCTGTGGCTAAGTCTCCCTCGTTGCGCTCCAGCCTAAAATTGAAAAAACCGACGTTATCCATATCCATATGGTTATGGATATTTGCCCTCGCGATATTCCTGCCCGACTTCACGCAGCGCCTCCACGCACCGCTGCGCTGCGGGTGTCACGGGCATCGCGGGGTTTGTACACAACCCTACGGAACCGCCCGGTTCACGCATCCCCAGGTCCAGCTCGACCAACTCGCCTTGCCGCAAGTCCTGCCGGACAGCGTCCAGAGGCGCGACCCAGATTGCCTGACTGCATTGCACGTAGCGCCGGCTCAAGGCTACCGACAGGGTTTCCAGGCGTTGGCGTGACGGAGTAATACCGTGCTGCACAAACAGGCCGTCGGCGAATTTCCGGATCGTCGTTCCCGTCAATGGCAAGACCACTGGATAGTCTTCGAGGTTTTTATGCCCCTGTGGATCAGCCAGCAGCGGATGGCCGCAACGCACCACCAGGGTCATGGATTCGCTGTAAAGGTGCTCGAAGGTCAACCCGAGAATCGATGGGCTATCGGTCATTCGGCCAATCACCAGATCCAGCTCACCGATACGCAGTTGGGACAACAGGTAGGCGCTGGGCCCGGTCACGACACTGACAACCAACGCAGGTTGTCGGTCGTGCAGACGGCAGACAACTTCAGGAACCAACAGGCTTTCGACGGTGGATAGCACGCCCAGTCGTACGGTAATCGGCTCATGTACACCGGAGCGCAGACTGTTGACCCCTTCACGCAGCGATTGCACGCTCGGCCCCGCATAGCGCAAAAAGGCCACTCCGGCTTCGGTCAGCGTCGAGCCCTTTTTTCCCCGCTCGAACAACGTGGCAGCCAGCAGGGTTTCCAGCTCCTTGAGCGTTTTGGAGAGCGCTGGCTGGCTGATTGCCAACTTGTCGCAAGCACGTGCCAGGCTACCCTGGCGCGCGACCTCGAGAAAGCAGACAAGATGACGGAATTTGATTCGGGTATCGATGTTCAATCGGGGCGCTGCCTTCGTGGTGTGGCGTTTATTGTTGCTGCTGACCGATGCGGGCAATGCGGTGGTTATCGGTCGATATTCGGCAGCTCGCAGCCTGGGATCACTCGTCCCAGTTTGACCGCCTGGCGATAAAGCACCTGCATGAGCTGTATGGCGGATTCGCCAGGCGGCTCAAACCGCGAGTAGACAAAGCTGATATCGAAATGAATCGCCTCAACCAGCGGTACGACGATCAGGCCACTGTCCTGGGCCACGAACTCATCGATGATGGTCAGTCCCATGCCTTGCTTGACCAGGGCGACCGCTTCGTTGGCATTGGTGAAATTCAGCATGGAGCACAGGTTCAGGCCCTGGCGTTCGATCTCGTCGGCCAGCAAGCGGCCAAAAGGCATGTCGGGGCGAAACAACAACAATGGCTGGTCGACCAGTTCGTGCAGGGACAATGAAGATCGGTGGGCGAGGGGGTGATCAGCCGGCATCACGCAGACCATGCGGGCGCGCATGAAGGCCAGCGAGTGCAGGTGGTCATGGATCAGCGGCAGTGCCGAAACAGCCAGGTCGACCTTCTTCGAAAGGATCTGGTTGGGCATATCGCCCATCAGCGTGGTTTGCCATTCAATGTTCAGCGATGGCAATTCCCGCTTGAGTCGGGCCAGGGCGAACGGGATGACCACCGTCGACAGTGAGGCACTGCAGCAGATGCGCAGCTGACGGTGGGGGCCGTTGGCCAGGGCCAACGCGCACTCATTGACGGCCAGCGCAGCCTGGTAGACACGCTCGACTTCCCGGTAAAGGGTCACGGCTTCGGCGGTGGGCACCAGGCGATTGTTGATGCGCTGGAACAGGCGGTAGACCAGCCGACTCTCGATATAGGCGATCAGCTTGCTGACTGCCGGCTGCGACACGTAGAGCATTTTTGCCGCACCGCTGATCGAGCCGGTCAGCATCACCGCCCGGAACACTTCCATGTGCCGCAGCTTGAACACCATCGTGTTGGCGTCGGGGCCTTCGCCGTAGGGCATGGGTCATTAACCTTTGGTTATTGTTCGAGCGATCTCTGTATGAGCGCTGCGGATCGCCTGGTCGTATCTTCACTGCAACGGCATCGCCCACGCGGCGAACAATAACAAAGATCAGTGAGCAGGCGCAGTGACGCTTGGCGGGAGCAGCCTTGAGCATCTACGACGAACCCAAGATCGATTGCCATAACCACCTGTTTGACCCCGCGCGCTTTGTCTATCGCGCCGACACGGTTTACGCACCCGCCGGGCAGGAGGTCGCAACCCTGGAGCAGTTCGGTCGGGTCATGGGCGCCTATGGTGTGCAACACGCTTTGCTGGTGGGACCGAGCAGTGGCTACCGCACGGACAATCGTTGCCTGTTGCATGCGTTGGCGCAAAGCGAGGGTCGCTTCAAGGGGATTGCCGTTGTCGACCATGACATCGGCCTGGATGAGCTGGCAGCGCTCAAGGAACAGGGCGTGGTGGGCGTTGCGTTCAATCCGGCGCTGGAAGGCGTGGACGTCATGAGTGATGCGGCCGGGCTGTTTGGGCGGCTCGCGGACCTGGACCTGTTCGCCCAGATCCAGGTCCATGGCAACCAACTGGTCGAGTTGCTGGGCTTGATTGAGTCGACTGCGCCGCGGTTGCTCATCGACCACTGTGGCCGTCCCGACGTCCGCGCAGGCCTCGGTCAGCCAGGGTTCCAGGCGCTCCTGGGTCTGGCCGGGAGCGGCCGGGCCTGCGTGAAAATCTCCGGCATGCAGAAGTTCGCCGCCCACGATCATCTCGATGAGCAAGCCGGTGCCTACGTGCGGGCGTTGCTCCAGGCCTTTGGCCCGGATGCGTGCGTGTGGGGTTCGGACTGGCCGTTCATTCGCGAGCAATCGCGCGTGGACTACGGGCCGCTGCTCAAGCTGGCCGAACGACTGATGCCCGATTTCAGTGTAAGGCGCAAGGTGATGTGGGACACGCCACGGCGACTGTTCGGTTTTGGCGAGCATTAAGCCGGCCCAGGGCAATTGCGCTACCCGTAATACCCCCGATAACAACAAGGAACAAAACGATGACGACCGACAATAGATTTGCGGCGGCAACGCTTGCCTGTCCGGCGGCGCAAACCGCCAGAACCCGCACCCGTTTCATGATCCTGGCGCTGATTTCCGGTGGCACCATGATCAACTACCTGGATCGCAGCGTCATGGGTATCGCCGCCCCCAGCATCAGTGCCGACCTGGGCCTGAACGCCGTCATGATGGGGCTCATCTTCTCTGCATTTTCCTGGACCTATGCCGCCGCGCAGATTCCCGGCGGCATCCTGATCGACCGGTTGGGCACGAAGTTAACCTATTGGCTGGCGCTGACGTTATGGTCGTTGTTCACCGGCCTGCAAGGTCTCGCCCAGGGCTTCCTTTCGTTGCTGGGCTTTCGCCTGCTGGTGGGGGCCAGCGAAGCGCCGTGCTTTCCCACCAATAGCCGGGTGGTCGCGACCTGGTTCCCGCAGAGCGAGCGTGCCCGGGCGACCGGTATCTATACCTTCGCCGAATACGTCGGGCTGGCGTTTCTCACGCCGTTGCTGTTCTGGGTGCTGCACGCCCATGGCTGGCGCGTACTGCTGATGGCGGTGGGTATCCTGGGTGTTCTTTACGGCCTGGTGTGGTGGCGCAAGTACCACGAGCCCCATGAGTCGACCACGGCCAATCAGGCCGAGCTCGACTACATCGCCGAAGGCGGCGGGGTGATCGATGGGGGCCAGAAGGCCACGCGGTTCTGCTGGTCGCAGATTCCTGCCTTGCTCAAGCATCGCAATATGCTGGGGATCTGCCTGGGGCAGTTTGCCTGTAACTCGACGAACGTGTTTTTCCTGACCTGGTTCCCCACGTACCTGGTCACCGAGCGGCACATGCCCTGGCTCAAGGTAGGTTGGGTGGCGGTGCTGCCGTTCATTGCGGCTTCCCTGGGCACCCTGGCCGGAGGCTGGCTGTCCGACGCGTTGCTGCGCCGCGGCTACTCGTTGAATGTCGCACGCAAGTTGCCGGTGATCGCAGGCCTTTTGACCGCATCGGTGATCGTGCTGGCCAATTACGTGGACTCCGACGCACTGGTGATCGCCATTCTGTGCGTGGCCTATTTCGCCCAAGGCATGTCGGCGCTGGCCTGGATGATCGTCTCCGATATCGCCCCCAAGGGCTTGCTCGGCTTGAGCGGTGGTGTGTTCAACCTGTTCGCCAATGCGGCCGGCATTGTGACCCCGTTGACCATCGGCGTGATTGTCACAACCACAGGCTCGTTCGTCTGGGCCCTGGCTTTCGTGTCCTCGATCACCGTACTGGGTGCGCTGTGTTACCTGTTCATGGTGCGCGATCTGCGCCGCCTGCCCGAAATCCAATCCGTTCAACAAGGAGCACTTTGATGACTCGATACCTTGAAGGCCAGACGGCCATCGTTACCGGCGGCATGCGTGGCATTGGCCTGGGCATTGCCCGTCGCTTGCACACGGCTGGCGCACAGATCGTCATCTGGGACCTGGCGGTCGATGGCTGGGACAGCGTCGCCAACGGCTTTGAACCGGTGATGCGTCAAGCCGTCAATGTCGCCTCGCTGGCGTCCGTCGAGGCGGCTTTCGACGAGGTTGTTGCCCAGCAGGGCGTCGTCGACATCCTGGTCAACAACGCCGGTATCAATGGACCGGTAGCCCCTTGCTGGGAATACCCGACAGCGGCCTGGGACCAAGTCATCGCCATCGACCTGACGGGCGTGTTCCATTGCTGCCGCACGGTCATCCCGCACATGCGCAAGCGCGGCTACGGGCGCATCGTCAATGTCGCCTCAATGGCCGGCAAGGACGGCGTGCAATACATCTCCGGTTATTCGGCGGCCAAGGCCGGTGTCATCGCGTTTACCAAGGCGGCGGCCAAGGAATTGGCCCAGGACGGCGTGCTGCTCAATTGCATCGCGCCGGCCATGGTGGAAACCGGGCTGATGGCGCAAATGACGCCAGAGCACATTGCCGCGAGCAAGGCCAAGATTCCCATGGGGCGTTTCCTGCAAATCGAGGAGATCGCCAACATGGTGACCTGGATCGCCGGGCCCGAATGCAGCTTCACCACAGGCTTTGTGTTCGACCTCAGTGGCGGGAGGGCCACCTATTGAATGGCTTGGGCGTCGCGCACCTGACCGCGCTGGAGCTGACGCCCGATGCCCTGGTACGGGAGGCGGCGCGCGCCGGTTTCAGTTCGGTCGGCCTGCGCCTGCACCCGGCCATGGCCGGTGGTATCGCTTACCCGCTGGCGCCGGGCAGCCAGGCGTTGCAGCAGTTGAAGACCACGCTCGATAGCGAAGGCGTGGTGGTCAACGAGATTGAATTTGTCGAGCTGACGCCACAAGTGGACGTCGAAGGATTTGCGTCGCTGCTGGAGTCCGGGGCGCAACTGGGGGCGCGCTGCCTCACTGTGTCGGGCGACGATCCGGAGCAATGCCGACTCACGGATAATTTCGCTGCCGTGTGCGAGTTGGCTGCCGGTTATGGCCTGCGCGTGGATCTGGAGTTCATGCGCTGGCGTCACATCGGCAACCTGCAACAGGCCGTCGCGTTGATCGCGGCGGCGGGGCAGGCCAACGGCGGCGTGCTGCTGGATGCGCTGCACCTGTTCCGCTCCGGTGGCAACGCCGCTGCCGTGGCTCAACTGGATCGGCGCTACATCCATGGCGTGCAGTGGTGCGATGCGCCAGCACTGGCGCCCACGGGGGAGGGAATCATCCGCGAAGCCCGCGAGGGTCGCCTGCCGCCGGGTCAGGGGCAATTGCCCTTGGCCGAGTTGCTCGATGTCTTGCCAACCGGGCTGCACTGGAGCGTGGAAATCCCATGCCCCGCGACAGGCGCGCCTGAGCGGTTGGCTCAAGCTTTCACGATCACCCGGGCCTGGTTGGCCAGCCATTCGTTGCCATGCACTTTTTTAAAGCGCCCGGCATGGCAACGTGCACCATGCGCAAGCGGCACGATGGATTTTCGCCGCCACTAACCCAAGCGTCTCGATTTGCACCCTTGGCAATTCGCTTGCTCGGGAAGTCTGCTCACCCTCACTGAAACTCACCTGGATCACAGTCGCCGTAACAGTCATCACTGGCTCGGGAGCCTGGACTTGCACACAGGAAGAAGTCTCGCTGCTGCCGACTGGCACAAAGGCTGCAAGGCTCACATCAGATTCACCTGGAGCGTATTCCTCGGGACAGCCCCCTCGGTCAACGACGATCGATTGGCCGAACAGAACATGGATGACTTGGGTGCGTCAGGCAGTCAAGTCTGGCTTTAACACTGCAAAAGAACAGGCAAAGGCGCCTGGAACCGAAGGGTTTCAGGCGTTTTTTTTTTGTTTTTTTTAACCGTAACGGGTTTCGGGGGCGCGTATGAAAACAGCTGCACAATTGCTGAAACTGAAGGCCATGCAGAACCGGCAAGTACATAGCATCGCACCGGATCAGACGGTGCTTGAAGCGCTGAAACTTATGGCTGAAAAGAATGTGGGGGCTCTACCCGTGATAGAGGAAGGGCGGGTGGTTGGCGTTATCAGCGAACGCGACTATGCGCGCAAGGTCGTTCTGCAGGGCCGCTCTTCGGTCGGTACGCCGGTCAGGGCCATCATGAGCGCGCCCGTCGTGACCGCAGACAGCCGGCAGAGCATCGAGCGTTGCATGGTGGTCATGACCGACAGTCATCTGCGCCACTTGCCGGTGGTGGACGGCGATCAACTGATTGGCCTCTTGTCGATTGGTGATCTGGTGAAAGAAGCCATCGTCGAGCAGGCCGACCTGATCCGGCAACTGGAACACTATATCCGTGGACACTGACGCGACTTTCAAGGTGCGATCTTCTCTTACTCGGTCGCTTCAAATGCCTCGTGGTATTTCACAACCCCCACAGGTAACTCGCCACCAAACGACAGGGCCTGGAAGTATTCAGGCGGAACACCGGATAACTCGAGGCCAGTGTGGGCCCGAAACCCGAAACGGCCATAGTAGCCAGGATCGCCGAGCAGGACGCAGCCGGCTGCGCCGAGTTGCTGCAACTGGGCAAGGGCGGCCTTCATCAATGCCGAGCCAATGCCTTGCCCCTGGCAATTGGGCCACACGGAGATAGGCCCGAGGCCATACCACCCCGTTGAGCCCGACGAAACAGTGACGGGTGAAATGGCAACATGACCGATGATTGCGTCGTTTTCTACCGCGACAAGGGAGACGGCCAACTGATCGGCGCGTCGCAGCGCATTGACAATGAATTGTTCGGTATGACCGGAATGCTCTACGTTCTGGAACGCTGCTTCGGTCAGGCGGGTGATGGTGTCGATGTCTTGGTCTTGTTCAAGGCGGATGGTCACGTTCATGCCGATTTTTTTGTCCTGGTCGATGATCTTCCGAAGCGCCTGAAAAAGGCGATCGGCACCGGTGTATTTTTTGCCGTGGCCCGGATTGAACTCACGAACATGTCAGCGTGCAGCCGATGAAGGGAAGCGCTGCAGCAAACTATAACCCGGAGTAGATACCGGTGTTTTCGAGGGCCGCCTCTCTAGCGGTGGATGATCGGTTTTTCCTGGAATGCGGAGCCTCAGGCATCAGTCGCCTGCAACGCACCCTGCAGGGTGCTCATGACGATGTCATGCAGCAGCTTGCGGCGTGCCCCCTTGCTTGCCTGGGACTCTCCAACCCAGGCCGGCAATTGGTTGAGCAGGGAAACGACGCCGCTCAAGGTCGCGCGACGGGTAACGCTCACCGGCATGCCGGTGAGCTGCTCTATGGTGTCCACCAGATGTTCTTCGTAGCGCTGGCGCAATACCTGTATCAAGTCATGCTGCTCGCTGTTCAGGCAATGAAGGTCATACTCCGCCAGGCGAAAATGCGCGCCCATGCGTTCATGCAGCAGGAGGTGCGCCTCAAGCAGGCCATGCAGTCGTACGGCGGGTGTGGATTTGCGACGTTTCACCAGGCTGGCGCCATGCAGCAACTGTTCGTAGAGCTCCTCGATCAGTTCGAACAGCAGTGCCTCCTTGCTTTCGATGTGGTTGTAAATGGAGCCGGCCTTGATGCCCAGAAAAGCCGCCAGGTCACGCATGCTTACCCGGCTGAAACCGCACCTGGCGAATAGCTCGAGCGCCTTGTGGCGGGTTTCCAGATAGCGCGAGTGCTGCACGTGTTCGATGGGTCCCGCCAAAAGAGCGTTCGGGCTGGCGAAGCGGGACGTGACTGGCTGGGGGGTAGTCATGGAATCAATACCTCGATCGTTGCTCATCCCCCTCATACGCGAAACTGCCCCAACAGCCGATTGAGCTGGCCCGCCAGTTGGCCCAGCTCCAGGCTGGCCTCGTTGGACCGGTCTGCCGCCAGGGCATTCTCGTGGGCCAGCGAGGCTGCACGGGTGACATTCTGGCTGATGTCCTCGACCACGTGGGACTGTTGCAGGGTGGCACTGGCGATCGAGGCGTTCAGCTCGGTAAGG
Source organism: Pseudomonas sp. 18173 (assembly GCF_050432945.1). Lineage (NCBI taxonomy): Bacteria > Pseudomonadati > Pseudomonadota > Gammaproteobacteria > Pseudomonadales > Pseudomonadaceae > Pseudomonas > Pseudomonas sp. 18173. The sequence goes on along the minus strand of NZ_JBKFTN010000027.1, from coordinate 20,138 downwards.
TTACGCAGCGCCGTGATGACCTGGTGCAGGCTTTCACCGGTTTCGCGGGCCTGTGCCACGGTTTGCTGAGCGGTCTGGCTGCTGACATTGATGACCTTCACCGCCGCTTCCGAATTGCTCTGCAGGCGCTCGATCATGCCCTGGATCTGCGCGGTGGACTGCTGGGTGCGCTGGGCCAGCAGGCGCACTTCGTCCGCTACCACGGCGAAGCCGCGCCCCTGTTCGCCAGCGCGCGCCGCCTCGATTGCAGCGTTCAGCGCCAGCAGGTTGGTCTGCTCGGCGATGGCGCGGATCACTTCCAGTACCGTGCCGATCTGGGTGCTTTCCTGGGCCAGGCTCTGGATCACGTCGACAGCCTGGCCGATGGTCGCGGACAACTGGTCGATCTGCTGCAGGCTGCTATCGATGTTGTGCTGGCCCTTGCAGGCCTGCTCGTCGGCCTGGCGAACTTCGTTGGCGGCGTGTTCGGCGTTCTTCGCCACTTCCTGTACCGCGTAGGAGACCTCGTTAATGGCGGCGGCCACCAGTTCCATCTGCTGTGACTGCTGCTGGCTGTGGCGTTGGCTATTGCTGGCAATCTCACCGAGCGATTGCGAGGCCTTGTCCAGGCTGCCAGCGCTCTGCATCGACTGGCCGATCACGGCACGCAGCTTGCCGGTGAACGCGTTGAAGTGGCTGCCCAGAACAGTCAGCTCATCGCGCCAGCGACTGTCCAGGTTGTGCGTCAGGTCGGCTTCGCCGCTGGCGATGTTCTCCATGGCATTGACCACCTGCGCCAGTGGCGAGGCTATGCTGCGGGCAATCAGCAAGATCAGCGCGCTGAGCAGCAGGGCGATCGTCAGTAGAATGACGAAGGTCTGTACCAGCTGGCTGCGGAACTCGACTTGCACGTCGTCGATGTAGATGCCCGAGCCCACGATCCAGCCCCAGGGCTTGAACAATTCGACATAGGAAACCTTCTCCACCGGTGCGTCGGAGCCCGGTTTTGGCCAGCGGTAGTGCACCAGCCCGGAGCCGTCGCGCGTTGCCACGGTCACCATCTCGTCGAACAGTGCCTTGCCATCAGGGTCGCGGGTGCCGGCCATGCGCTTGCCCTCGAGCTTGGCATTGGGATGCATGACCATGCGCGTGTCGAGGTCTTCGATCCAGAAGTAGTCCTCGCGGTCGTAACGCAGGTCGCGCATGACCGCGCGGGCCTGTTGTTGCGCTTGCTCACGATCGAGCCCCTGGCTTTCCAGGTTCTGGAAGTGGCGCAGGATGCCGCTGGCCGTTTCTACCACATGACGGGTTTTCAGCGCCTTGGCCGCGTAGAGATCGTCATGGTTCTGCTTGAGCATCAGGCCAGCGAGAATCAGCAGCATCAGGATGGACGTCAGCAGGATCAACCATAGGCGGCGGCTGATGGGAATATTGCGCAGGCCGAGCATGGGCAACTCCAGAAGGGGGCGGAAGAAGGGGCAGCCGGACGCAGCACGTGCGTCCGGCCAACGGCTCAGAGCGCGTAGTGCGCCAGCTCGCGGGCGATCAGCAGGCGCTGGACCTCGCTGGTGCCTTCGTAGATCTGGGTGATGCGCGCATCGCGGTAATAGCGCTCTACCGGGTAGTCCTCCAGATAGCCGTAGCCACCATGGATCTGCAGGGCGCTGGAGCACACGCGCTCGGCCATCTCCGAGGCGAACAGCTTGGCCTGGGACGCTTCTGACAGGCACGGTTGCCCGGCGCTTTTCAGGCGCGCGGCATGCAGCACCAGCAGGCGGGTAGCATTGAGTCGGGTGTGCATATCGGCGAGCAGGTTGGACACGCTCTGGTGCTCGATGATCGGCTTGCCGAACTGTACGCGTTCGCGGGCATACCCCAGCGCGGCCTCGAAGGCGGCGCGAGCGATGCCCAGGGCCTGGGCGGCGATGCCGATGCGACCGCCTTCCAGGTTGGACAAGGCGATGGCCAGGCCCTTGCCGCGCTCGCCCAGCAGATTGGCCTCGGGGATCATGCAGTCATTCAGGGTCACCGCGCAGGTATCGGAAGCCTTGATGCCCATCTTGTGTTCGCTGCGGTCGACCACGAATCCGGGGTTGTCGGTCGGCACCAGGAAGGCCGACAGGCCCTTCTTGCCCAGCTCCGGATCGGTGACGGCGAAGACAATCGCCAGCCTGGCGCGCCTGCCGTTACTGACGAACTGCTTGGCACCGTTGAGTACCCACTGGCCGTCGCGCAGTTCGGCGCGGGTACGCAGGTTGTGTGCTTCGGTGCCGGCCTGTGGCTCGGTCAGGCAGAAGCAGCCGATCGCCTGGCCGCTGGCCAGAAGCGGCAACCAGCTGTCTTGCTGGGCCGGGCTGCCATATTTCAGCAGGGGGCCGCAGCCCACTGAATTGTGGATGCTCATCAGTGCGCCGAGGGCACCGTCGCCGGCCGAGATTTCCTCCACGGCCAGGGCATAGGCCACATAGTCGGTGTAGCTACCGCCCCACGTGTCCGGCACGACCATGCCCAGCAGGCCCAGCTCACCCATCTGCGCCACCACGGTGTCATCGATCCAGCCTGCCTTCTCCCAGGCCTGGGCCTGCGGTCCGACCTCGCTGCGGGCGAAGTCGCGTGCCATGTCGCGGATCATGCGTTGTTCTTCGGTCAATTCGATATCGTGCATTGCGTTGTCTCCTGCTGGTCAGGCGATGCGAAGGGGAGGGCTGGAGGCGGGCCGGAAGTCGCTGAAAAAGGCCTGCACCCGCGTGGGTGCCAGCTCTGCCAGGGTTGGCGGATTCCAGCGGGGGCGCTTGTCCTTGTCGATGATCAGGGCGCGTATGCCCTCCATCAGGTCGCCCTTGTCGAACCACTGGTCATCCAGGTGCAGCTCCAGGGCGAAGCAGTCGGCCAGGCTCAGGTAACGACCGCGACGCAACAGCTCCAGGGTCACGGCCATGGCCAGTGGCGAGCGGCTGTCGAGCAGCGCGACCGTCTGCTCGGCCCAGTCACGCAGTTCGGGACGCTGCTCGCGCTGCAGGGCGGCGCGAATGGCCGGTACATCGGGCAGGGCGAAGTATTCATCGATTGCCTGGCGATAGGCCTTGAGTTCCGACCCGGCTATTCGCTCGGTGGCCAGGCCGTCGAGCAGGTCTTGCAGGTCTTCTTCGGGCGTGCTGGTCCATGTCATGTAGTCCAGCACGGCATCCAGTTCGGCCAACTGCCCGCTGGACAGGCAGTAGTCGGCCAGATCGGCATAGAGGGCATCGGCGGCGCGAATCTGGCCGCCTGTGACCCCCAGATAGATACCCAGCTCACCCGGAAGGCGAGGCAGGAAGTAACTGCCGCCGACGTCAGGGAAAAAGCCGATGCCGACTTCCGGCATGCCCATCCGGGTGCGCTCGGTGATCACCCGCAGCGAGGCGGCCTGGGCCAGGCCCATGCCGCCGCCCAGGACAAAACCATCGAGCAGCGCCAGCACCGGTTTGCAGTAGCCATGCAGGTACTGGTCGAGGGCGTACTCCTCCTTGAGGAAGCGCTCGTGCAGGTTGTCGCCGGCCTTGTGGCTGTCGTACAGCATGCGGATGTCGCCACCGGCGCAGAAGGCTTTTTCCCCGGCGCCACGGATGGTCACGGCGACGATCTCCGGGTCCCGTTCCCAGGCCGACAGATGCTGGTACAGCTGCGTCACCATGGGCAGGTCCAGGGTGTTCAATGCGCTCGGTCGATTCAGTGTCAGGTGGCCGATGCGGTTGCGCACACTGGCCAGCACCGGGGCTTGCTGCTCGCTCATGTTCAGGCTTCTCCGCGGAACAGTTTGATGATCGCGGAGAAGTCCAGGCCGCCATTACCTTGCAGGCTGAAGGTCTGGTACAGCTGCTGGGCGGCGGCACCGAGCACCACTGGCTGACGCGCATGTTTGGCGGCTTCAGTGGCAAGGCCAAGGTCCTTGAGCATCAGGTCGGTACCAAAGCCGCCGCTGTAACCGCGCGAGGCCGGAGCATTTTCCAGCACGCCCGGGAACGGATTGTTGATTTCCGAGCTCCAGCAGCGACCGGTGGACGTGCCGATGACACCGGCCAGCACCTTGGCGTCCATGCCCAGGGCCACACCCAGGGCCATGGCCTCGGCAACGCCGACCATGGAAATGCCGAGCAGCATGTTGTTGGCGATCTTGGCCACCTGACCGTTGCCTGTTGCGCCGCAGTGCACGATGTTCCTGCCCATGGCTTGGAGAATCGGCAGGGCCTGGTCGTACACGCTGACCGGGCCGCCGACCATGAACGTCAGGGTGCCTGCCGTCGCGCCGCCGGTGCCGCCGGAGACCGGCGCGTCGAGCATCGGGTTGCCTTGGGCAAGGGCGAACTTGGCCACCTCGCGGGCACTGAGCGGGTCGATGGTTGAACTGTCGATCAACAGCACGCCTTGGCCGATATTAGCCAGCAGGCCGTCCTTGCCGCGATAGACCTGCTTCACGTGCTCGGCGGTTGGCAGCATGGTGATAATCACCTCGACCCCGGCCTTGGCCACGCCGGCAGGCGAGTCAGCGGCGCTGGCGCCGGCCTCGACCAGGGCGGCGACGGCTTGCGGGAACGGATCGAAGACGGTCAGGCTGTGGCCAGCCTTGAGCAGGTTGCGGGCCATTGGGCCGCCCATGTTGCCCAGGCCGAGAAAACCGATATGCATGATGACTACCTTTTCTTTTGCGAGTGGGGGAGGCGCTGCTGCGCATCGACCCGTAATGTCGGGTATTGCACCGTTCAACTCCGGCCGGCCGACGCTGGGCGCCGGCCGGCAGGGATCATTTCAGGGTGATGGTGGTGTTCACTGCGCCGCCGGTGTCGTCCTCGTCGAACCAGCGCTGTGTGATCGTCTTGGTCTGGGTGTAGAAGGTCACCACTTGCTTGCCGTAGGGGCCCAGGTCGCCGAGCTTGGAAGCGCGGGAACCGGAGAAGGAGAACAGCGGCACCGGTACCGGGATCGGCACGTTGATGCCCACCTGGCCCACGTCGATTTCTTCCTGGAAGTGACGGGCCGCCGCGCCGGAGCGGGTGAACAGGGCGGTGCCGTTGCCATTGGGGTTGGCGTTGATGATCTCGATCGCCTCGTTCAGGCTGGCGGCGTGCATGACGCACAGCACCGGGCCGAAAATCTCTTCGCGGTACACCGACATTTGTGCAGTGACGCCGGAGAAGATGGTCGGGCCGACGAAATTGCCGTCCTGGTAACCAGGCACGCTTGGGTTGCGCCCATCCAGTTCGAGCTTGGCGCCTTCCGTGACGCCGCTGGCGATCAGGCTGTTGACGCGATCCAGCGCCGCGCAGGAGATCACCGGACCGATGTCGGTGCCAGGCTCGGTGCCGCCATTGATCTTGAGGGTTTTGGTCCGCTCGATCAGGTCCGGCAACCAGGCCTGCGCTTCACCCACCAGGATCACCACCGGCAGGGCCATGCAGCGCTGGCCGGCGGCACCGAAGGAGGCGCCCAGCAGGTTGTTCAGCGTCTGCTGTTTGTTGGCATCGGGCAGGACGATGGCGTGGTTCTTCGCGCCCATCATGCACTGTGCGCGCTTGCCGTTCTGGGTGGCGCGGTTGTAGACATGGGTGCCGACCTTGGTCGAGCCCACGAAGGACACGGCCTTGATGTCCGGGTGGTCACAAATCAGGTTCACCGCATCGACGCCACCGTGGATGACGTTGAGCACGCCCTTGGGCACACCCGCTTCCACAGCCAGTTCCACCAGGCGCATGGTCACCAGTGGGTCCTGTTCGGACGGCTTGAGGATGAAGGTGTTGCCGGTGGCGATGGCCATCGGGAACATCCACAGCGGGATCATCGCCGGGAAGTTGAACGGGGTGATGCCGGCGCACACGCCCAGCGGCTGCATCAAGGTGTAGGTGTCGACGCCGTTGGCGACGTTGTTGGCCAACTCGCCCATCTGCAGGTTGCCAATGGCGGTGGCGTGCTCGACCACCTCCAGACCGCGGAACACATCACCTTCGGCATCGGGCAGGGTCTTGCCCTGTTCGGCGGTGAGCAGGGCGGCCAGTTCCTTGATGTTCTCGCGGATCAGTTGCTGGTATTTGAAGAAGATCCGGGAGCGGGCGCCGATCGGCGTCTTGCGCCAGGTCTTGAAGGCTTCCTTGGCGCTGGCGACGGCGGCGTCCATTTCTTCTGCGGTGGCGAAGGGCACGCGAGCCAGGACTTCCTGAGTGGCCGGGTTGACCACGTCGCGCCACTGAGTGGTGCGCGATTCGACGAACTCGCCGTTGATCAGGAGCTTGACGCTTGGAACGATGGAAGAGGTCATTTTCGGGTCCTGCCTGCTTTCTTTGGGTCGAGTTAAGCCCCTCGGCCAGATTGGCCGAGCGGTCGGATTTGAATTCGGAGGGGCCGGCGTACCGGCCCCGGTTCAGCCCTTGAGCTGAGGGAAGTCTTCTTCGAAGTACTCTTGGGCGCCGCGCGCGTCGCTCTGACGACGCTGGGTTTCCATCTGCCGCAGTTCTACCCGGCGGATCTTGCCGGAGATGGTCTTGGGCAATTCGGTGACGAACTCGATGCGTCGTACCCGCTTGTAGGGCGCCAGGTGCTCGCGGGCGAAGGCGAGGATGTTGCCGGCCAACTCGGCGCTCCCGGTTTCGTCATGGGCCAGGATCAGGAACGCCTTGGGCACGGCCAGGCGCACGGGGTCCGGGCTTGGCACCACGGCCACTTCCATCACCGCCGGGTGCTCGATCAGCGTGCTTTCCAGCTCGAAGGGGCTGATACGGTAGTCGGAGGCTTTGAACACATCGTCGGCGCGACCGACAAAGGTGATGTAGCCATCGGCGTCGATCTGCGCGGTGTCGCCGGTACGGTAGTAACCGTCGCGCATCACTTCGGCGGTTTTTTCCGGGCAGTCCTCGTAGCACAGCATCAGGCCCAGTGGTCGCACGTCCAGCGGCAGGGCCACTTCACCCTCATTGCCAGGTACGCCATCAGGGTCGAGCATGGTCACCCGGTAGCCCGGCAGTGGACGGCCCATGGACCCCGGCTTGAGCGGCTGACCGGGCGTGTTGCCGACCAGTGCTGTGGTCTCTGACTGACCGAATCCGTCGCGCAGCGCAAGGCCCCAGGCATGCTGGATCTGCTCGATGATTTCCGGGTTGAGCGGCTCACCGGCGCCCACCAGCTCGCGCAGGCGCAGGCGATCCTTGATACCGGCCAGATCCTCCTGGATCAGCATGCGCCATACGGTAGGCGGAGCGCACAGGCTGGTGACGCCGTAGCGTTCCAGAGCGCCGAGCAGGGCAGGGGCGCTGAAGCGCGCGACATTGTGGATGAAGATGCAGGCGCCGGCGTTCCACGGCGCGAAGAGGCAACTCCAGGCGTGCTTGGCCCAGCCCGGTGACGAGATGTTCAGGTGCAAGTCACCCGGCTGCAGGCCGATCCAGTACATGGTCGAAAGGTGGCCGACCGGGTAACTCTGGTGACTGTGCAGCACCATCTTCGGCTTGGAGGTCGTGCCGGAGGTGAAGTACAGCAGCATCGGGTCGGTGGCCAGGGTGCGGCCCTCGACTTCGAACTGTTCGCTGTGTTCGCTGGCAGCGCTGTGCGGGGTCCAGCCTGCGGGGGCCGGGCCAACGCAGATGCGGCTGCAGCCTTCGCCCAGGCCGTCGAACTTGTCGACATGAGCGGCGCCGACCACCAGATGACGCACATGGCCACGCTCGATGCGATCACGCAAGTCTTCAGGGGTCAGCAGGGCGGTGGCGGGGATGACCACGGCGCCGAGCTTGAAGGCCGCCAGCATGGTTTCCCACAGGGCGACGTCGTTGCCGAGCATCAGCAGGACGCGTTCGCCGCGGCGTACGCCAAGGGCGCGCAGGTGATTGGCCACCTGATTGGAGCGCGAGGCCAATTGCTGGAAACTGTAGCGTTGTTCGCTGCCGTCTTCTTCGACTATCCAGAGTGCGTTGGCCTGGTTGCCCTGTGCCATTGCATCGAAGTAGTCCAGGGCCCAGTTGAACTCGGTCAACTGTGGCCAGCGGAAATCACGCACGGCTGTGGCGTAATCGGTGCGGTGCTCCAGCAGGAAGTCTCGAGCGGCGAGGAAAGGTTGGCAGTGGCTGTTCATTGGAGTCTCCCGAGACCCGTGCGGGTACTTGATGGCAAGGAGACGGCGGTAAGCATGAATGTCTTCACGATGGGTGCCCTTGTTTGTTTTTATTGGGTCTGAGCCGGTGCATGACCAGGCGGTGAAACCGAGTATAGGCATGCAAAAATCAAATAAGAATGCTCATAAAAACCGGTGCGTTGTGCAAAAAAATCATGGTTTTCCCGCGCCGGTCGGGAGCCGCCTGCATCCTCGGAAATTGGACGCGGCCCCCGACTGGCGGGGCTGTTTACCAGAGCGGCAGGGTATAGCTGAGGATCAGGCGGTTCTCGTCGAGGTCGCTACCGAAGTGAGAGGTGCGCACCGTTGCATTGCGCCACTTGATACCGACGTTCTTCAGGGGTCCGTCCTGCACCACGTAGCCGATGTCGGTATCGCGTTCCCATTCGCGGCCGTCGGGCTTGCGTGCACCCAGATCGATGTTGTCGCCCGACAGGTAGCGGGTCATGAAGGTCAGGCCGGGAACTCCGAGCGCAGCGAAGTTGTAGTCGTAGCGCGCCTGCCAGGAGCGTTCGTCCTTGTTGGCGAAGTCACTGATCTGCACGAAGTTGACGAGGAACGCGTCACTGCCGTTGACGTAGGCGAAACCGGTATCGCCGCTCATGCGCTGGTAGCCGATACCGAAGGCATGGCCACCGAGGGCGTAGGTGAACAGCGCGCCCAACGCAGTGTTGTCGATGTTGCTGCTGCCGTCGTCGGTGGAGCGGGCGTAGCGCAGGTCGCTCTTGAGCGACTGCCCTTCGCCCAGCGGCAGTACCTGGACCAGGTTGAGTTGGTGTTGGTGGTAGAAGTTGTCCAGGCCACCGTAGCTGTAGCTCGTGTTCAACCGGTCGTTCCACTGGTAGGCCAGGGTGGTGAAATCGAAGGCATTGCTGCGCGCCTGGCTGCTGACGATGCCTTTGGCGCCCGTGGTGGTGATGCCCATTTTCTCGTAGTCCGAGGAGTCACGCTGGTTGACCCGGTCCAGGTGCCCGGCATCGATGGTCAGGCCCTTGATCTCCTGAACGTTCAATTGGCCACCGCGAAAGGTTTGCGGCAGCAGGCGCGAGTCATTGGCCAGCAGCACCGGTAGCTTGGGTGTCAGGGTGCCGACCTTGAGCACACTGTTCGAGGCCTTGAACTTGGCGGTCAAGCCCAGCTCGCCGTATTCATCCTTGGCGCGTCTTGGCGCCTGGCTTTCGCGTTTGAGCAGGCCGGAGCCGGCGCGATCGGGGCTGGAATCGAGCTTGAGGCCAAGCAGGCCGAGGGCATCGAGGCCGAAGCCGACCGTGCCGTTGGTGTAGCCGGATTCGTAGCGCAGCAGCAAGCCCTGGGCCCATTCCTCTTGTTTGGACTGGGCGGCACCCGCCTGGCGATAGTCACGATTGAAGTAAAAGTTGCGCAACTCCAGTTTGGCCTTGCTGTCTGCCAGGAAGTCCGCGTGGGCTTGGGTGGCAAGGCTGCTGCCAGCCAGGAACAGGGTGAAAAGAGTGGGTTTCATTGCATGCCTCTTGTTGTTATAGGCAAGCCGTTCCCGCACCGGCCGGGGCCGGTGGAGGGAGGGCTCTGTGGCGGTGCCCTGCGCCAGGTGGCGCAGGGCGTGAGTAAAAAAGCGCGAAGCAAAGGAGCGCACTCGCGCTCGGAGCCGTTGGCCCCGAAAAACTGTGGCGTCAGTGACCGCTGGCCATGGCTGCGCCCAGGCCGGTCTGGGCGCGGACGAACTGGTCGGCAAAGGCGGCACGCTCGCGGTCGGCGCGCTCGCTACGGTCCAGCCTGGACACCAGCACGATGACCAGGAACGCCAACGGCATGGAGAACAGCGCTGGCTGGTCGTAGGGGAAGATCGCCTGGGCATGGCCCAATACACCGACCCATACCGACGGAGAGCCGATGACCAGGGCCAGCGCGCTGACCAGGCCGGTCAGGCCACCGTAGAGGGCGCCACGGGTGGTCAGGCCCCCCCAATACATGGCCATGATCAACACCGGGAAATTGGCCGAGGCGGCTATGCCGAACGTCAGGCCGACGAGGAAGGCGATGTTCTGGCCCTCGAACAGAATGCCCAGGGAAATCGCGACAATGCCCAGACAGACAGTGGCGATGCGAGATACGCGCATTTCCTGCTTCTCGTCGGCATTGCCCTTCTTCAGGACCGAGGCATAAAGGTCGTGGGAGATGGCCGAGGCGCCCGCCAGGGCCAGGCCGGCCACCACTGCAAGGATGGTGGCGAAGGCCACGGCGGAGAGGAACCCGAGAAACAGATTGCCGCCCACCGCCTTGGCCAGGTGCATGGCCACCATGTTGCCGCCGCCGATCATGGCGCCGCCGAGCTTGCCGTCGACGTAGTACTGCGGGTCCGTGCCGACGATGACGATGGCGGTGTAGCCCAGGATGCAGACGACGAGGAAGAAGAAGCCGATGAACACCGTGGCGAACAGCACCGATTTGCGCGCCTCCTTGGCATTGGGCACGGTGAAGAAACGCATCAGGATGTGCGGCAGACCGGCGATGCCAAAGACCAGGCCAAGGGACAGTGATACCGCGTTGATCGGGTCGGCCAGCAAGGTGCCCGGGCCCATGATCTTCACGCCGCTGGCGTGCACCGCCACGGCCTGTGCCGACAGCGTTTCGAAGCTGAAGCCGAAGCGGCTCAGGGCCATGATCATCAGGGTCGTACCGCCCGCCAGCAGCAGGACCGCCTTGGTGATCTGCACCCATGTGGTGGCGAGCATGCCGCCGAAGATCACGTAGACCAGCATCAGCAGGCCGACCACCACCACCGCCGTGCGATAGTCGAGGCCAAACAGCAGCTTGATCAACTGGCCGGCACCGACCATCTGCACCACCAGGTAGCAACACACCACCGTCAGCGAACCGAGGGCGGCGAAGCTGCGCACACGAGTCTGGTCCAGGCGGAAGGAGACGATGTCGGCGAAGGTGTAGCGGCCCAGGTTGCGCAGGCGCTCGGCCATCAGGAAGGTGACGATGGGCCAGCCGACGAAGAAGCCGATGATGTAGATGAAGCCGTCATAACCCTTGGTGAACACCAGGCTCGAGAGGCCCAGCAAAGTGGCGGCAGACATATAGTCACCGGCGATCGCCAGGCCATTCTGGAACCCCGTGATACCGCCACCGGCACTGTAGAAGTCGGCAGCGGAACGCGTGCGGCGTGACGCCCACCAGGTGATCAGCAACGTGGCGAGGACGAAGACGAAGAACATGCCGATGGCATGCACGTTGAGCGGTTGCTTCTCGGCGGTGATGGGGCCGGCGTTGGCCAGCAGGGGGCTGAGGGCGAGCAGGGTGATCAGGCGTTTCATGCGCGGGTCTCCTTGAGGATCTGCGCGCTGAGCGCGTCGAAGCGGGTGTTGGCGGTGTGCACGTACCAGGCGGTCAGCAACCAGGACAGCAAGATGATTGCCACGCCAATCGGCATGCCGAGGCTGAGGTGACTGCCGTCGTACAGCGGCAGGTGCAGCCAGGCAGGGGCGAAGGCCACCACCATGATGAAGCTGTAATAGACGGCCAGGACCGCGCCGCTCAGTGACCAGGCCAGCAGCGAGCGCTGGCGGGTGAGGTGCTGGAACTTGGGATTGGCCCTGACCTGGGCGCAGGTCCGGGCGTGATTCGGATGGTCATTCGTCATGGTGAGGCTCCGCATTTTAATTGTTTTTGTTTGTCGGCCTTTTCAGGGGCGTACGGGTACCCGAGCGACGTCCCGAAGCGGGGCGTCACCTGAATGCTGCTGGAGTCATTGCCTCCCTGGCGATCTTCCCGATGCGAGGGGAAGGTGGAATGTCACAGGAATCGCGCCTGTACGGTGCTCACTGCACGAGCCCTCGGCGGGCAAAAATCCGGGCGTGATGTCGCTGCCGCGCAGCGGCCTGTTTTCGGTTTGATAGGCGACGTTTCGCCCTGCATTCATGCAGTAAGTCCTGATTGAGTTGGGGACCTTGCTGGCTGGCAAACGGTGCTGTTCAAACCAGGCTGAATGCGAGTATATGGTTGCAAATTTCCAATATGTATTGGCAGAAAAGCCTAATGAATATGCAAAAACGCACAACGAACAGTCAGGTGAATTGGGACGATATGCGCTTCTTCCTCGAGGTCGCCCGTGCCCGCACCGCCAGTGGTGCCGCACGCCGCCTGGGGGTGGACTACACCACGGTGTCGCGGCGCATCCGTGCCCTCGAGCAAAGCCTGGGCGCTTTGTTGTTCGAGAAATCCCGAACGTCGGGCTTCGTCCTGACGGTCGAGGGGCAGCACCTGATCAGCCACGCCGAAACGTTGGAGAGTACGTTGCTGGCAGCCTGCGAGCAGGTTTGCGGAACCACCGGCGGGCTCGCCGGGCACCTGCGCATCGGCTGTACCGAAGCCTTCGGTTCCTGCTTCATCACCACGCAGATGAGCCACTTCATCATTCACTATCCGAACATCTCGGTGGACATCCTGCCGGTCCCGCACTTCGTCAACCTGTCGCGGCGCGAGGCGGACATTGCCATCACCCTGGAGCGGCCCGAGCGTGGTCCCTACGTGTGCTCGCGTCTGTGTGACTACCGCTTGCGGCTGTATGCGACACCGGGGTACCTGGCCAATCATCCGCCGATTACCAGTAGCGAGGACTTGGCGAGTCACCCGTTCGTGACCTATGTCGAGGACCTGGCCTTCAGCTTCAAGTTGCTCTACCTGAACGACCTGCTGCCCGGCGCGCAAAGCCGCCTGCGCAGCACCAGCGTAGTGTCCCAGTACCATGCGGCGCTGGAGGGGCGCGCGCTGGCCATTTTGCCCTGCTTCCTCGCCGGTCCCGATCCGCGCTTGTGTGAAGTGCTGCCGGAGGAAGTCGAGGTCACACGACAGTTCTGGATGTACTACAGCGAGGATCTGCGCAAGCTCAAGCGCATCACCCTGGTGGCCGACTACCTGCGCGCCTGCGCGGAGCTCAATCATCCGCTGCTGATGGGCGAGTCGCGCGTGATGGCGTACCTGCCGTCGCCATGAGTCGCCACACCCGTCGGCAGCCAGCCGGCATGCGCCCGGCGACGCGCCGATTACGGTCCGTCGTGGGCTTAAAAAAACCTTTACGAAGGTTCATTGGCACCGGATGATCCCGGTCCAGCAAAAGCATTAACCCGACCCTAAAAAAATAAAAACAGGTGTCTCTATGCTTCTCGACCATGCGTTGTTAACCGATGTCAGCGGCAAGCCGATACGCCAGCACCACAAAAATTTTTCAACCGATTGGGATGAAATCAGCGACTGGTCTGATCGCGTTTATATGCCCTATCGTGTGTCCCCCAAAGGGCCTGCCATCAAGCCGCACGCAACCATGCATTCATCCCGGATTGGCGAGTTGACGCTGACTCGTTTTGGCTATGGCGTGGCGGTGAGCGTCAATGATTTTTCGCCCGAAGCGGGGAATGCATTACTGCTCACGACCATTCGCGGCAATGCCCGGCACTGGACGCAGCGTTCAGTCACTGAAGACACGACGGTGGGTGAATCCTTCATTGCCGATTGCAGTCGCGTCGATTACCGGGTCGACCTTGACCCGGATCACCTGCAATTGAATCTGACCATTCCTCATGCACTTTTGGAGCGCATGGCACAGCAGTGGTTTGGGTTCGTGCCCGATGATCGGTTCTGGAGACACAAGTGCGTCATCGGTGGGGTCGGCTCAAGCTGGCTAAGTCTGCTGGAGTACGCGGTTCGTTGTGTTGCCGAGGCGTGTGAACACATGGCTGAGGGACGTATGGGGGCTCATCTGGAGCAGGTCCTGTGCGTTCATTTGTTGCGAGAGTGGGCAGGTCACGCCGCGCAATCAGGACTTGATTTCAATAGCCCGATTAATCGGATTGCACCCCGTTATGTCAGGGCTGCCGAAGAATTCATGAGTGCCAATGCAGCGAGTCTCCCGACGATGACAGAGGTTGCCAGTACGGTCGGGACCAGTGTGCGGGCATTGAGTGGGGCCTTCTCGCGATTTCGAGGCATGACGCCCGGTGCATTCTTGCGCGAGCAGCGGCTACAGGGGGCACGCCGCGATTTGTTGGCGACGGATCCGGAGTCGGGCATGACAGTATCTGCCATCGCCTTCCGGTGGGGTTATCTAAACCTGGGTGAATTCGCGGGCACCTATCGCAAGCGTTTCAGTGAACTGCCCTCGCAAACCTTGCAACGCCGACTGTGCTAGCGATTGACGCAAAAAAGGGCACCGAGAGAGACATCAAAGCCACTCTCGGTGCCCGGCAACCCAGTCATTTGCTGCGGGTCAGAACACCCACAACAGCCGTAGGTTGACCCGCTGTTCTTCCTTGAAGCCGTTGTCGACCGACACGTCCTGGCCGTAATTGAGCAGGGCCTGGAACGTAGGAGTCACCCAGTAGGATCCTCCGACGCGATACTTGCTGGTGTCGGGTTCATCGTTCTGATCCTGACCGTCAACGCGTGTCTCACCACCCCAGAGTTGAGACGCACCGACATGCACCGACAGCTTGGGTGTCACGGCGTACCTCAGGTAGGTCTGGGCTTGCCATAGCGGCTTCTGGCGCAACGTCAGGCCTTGACTCGACAGGTCGTCATTTTTGCCAAACAGGGTGACGTCCGCGGTGAGGTCCAGAGACAATTTTTCAGTGAGGCCGGTCACATAGCCCGTCTGCAATGTCATCTTCCAACGGTTTTCGCCAAGGTTGAGTGCATCGTTTCGGTCATAGCTACCGGTAGGCACGAACAGGTAGGGCGCAATGCCCCAGTAACGGTTTTTCGCCGGATCATTCACGAGCCACAGGGTGGACGCCAGGATCAAATCGCCCGTGCCACTGGTTTGTCCCAACGCGTCGTTGTCACGTGTTCCTTCCAGGCGACCGAATGGCAACAAGAACTGCGTATTGATCGTGTAGTCACCTAGTTGTTGGTAATTCGCGACGCGCAATATGCCGATATCCGAGTCGAGTCCCGCTTTGATCGCAACCTTGTGACCATCGCTGTAAAGCGACCGCCGTTCGGTATGCTGGAGGTATAGCAAGCCGATATTGCTGCCGGCCGCAAGCGCAGCGGCGTATTCGCCAGCGTCCACATCGATGGCTTGGGCGTTGCCCGCCAGAATGGCCAGCAGGAGGCCGGCACTGATCGTTGAAGTGTCAAATGCGCATACTGTGGACCGAGCGCGCGCAGGGGTACGTGTGGAGATCTCCATGAGTCACCTGTTTTGTTTTTGTTGGTTTCGCAGAGGGGGAGAGTTTTCTTGCGCCATCGCCTGGAGCCCCTTGGGGGCTCTCATGCGACTTGAATCGAATCAGGTGGTCAGGTTGCGGTAGGCCGTCGTTTCGAAATCCAGATAAGCGTTGGTCGAAACAGGGTCTACGAAGGGCAATATCTGAGTGGCCCAAAAACCACCGATGCCATTCTTGCGGTCGATCCAATAGAAAAGATTGGCCAACCCAGCCCACGCCAAAGAGCCGGCGGGACGACCGGTGGGGGCGTCTTGTTCGTTGATCATGAAACTCAACGCCCACGACTTTGGCATGCCCGGGAAAAATTCCGCAGTGTGGGAAATACTCGGAATCACGCAGGGAAGGGCTTTTATTTTCAGGTTGTCGAGCCCGTTTTTCTCCGCGAAAGAAATCGTCTCCGGCTTCAGAATCCGTCCGTGATCACCCTGTCCATCGTTAAGCCAGGCACGGATAAACAGGCAATAATCCTTCACTGTCGAGAACAGGCCATGGCCTCCCATGTGCACTTCGGGTTCCTGCGGGAGGATGAAGTCCTCGACGGCAGTCAGCGATCCATCCTCTTCACGCTGGTGCATGCAAGCCCGCCGCTGGAACATCGACGGGGTCATGCTAAACGCGGTATCGGTCATGCCCAGAGGCTCGAAAATCCGCTGCTGCATGACTTCACCCAGACGCTTGCCGGTAATGGCCTCGACCACCAGGCCGGCCCAGTCCATGTTGGAACCGTATTCCCACTGTTCACCAGGCTCAAACAGCAAGGGAGTCTTCAGTGCAGCCAACGACCCGCTGATGATGCTGGGTTGTCGTTGTTCCTGGACCAGCCTGTTGTAGTGCTCGTTGAAGAACTCGTAACCCAGGCCTGCCGTATGAAGCAGAAGCATTCGAGTGGTGATGTGTTTTTTGGGGAGGCGAAGCCGTGGGGTGCCGTCGGCATCAAACCCGTCGAGCACCTTGAGTTCACCGATCATCGGCACGTAGTCCCTGGCGGGCGCATCGAGATCCAGTCGGCCTTCCTCGACCAACTGGAGTACTGCCGTGGCGGTTATCGCTTTGGTCGTGGAAAACATGGCGAAAACGCTGTCGGTCGTCATTGCCTCAGCGTGACCGAGCGTTCGTTGCCCTGAAGCACCCTCGTAGAGCAAACCGTCTCGCCCGGTTATTGCTGCGACGACGCCTGGGACGCGTTGTGTGCCTGCGGTGACGGTATCGAGCAGGTGGTTGAATGAAGATGTAAAACCCGGATTCATTATTCTTATTCTCCTTGAACCCAACCATGGTGCGCTCGGCTAGAGCCTATGGCGGGGTGTGCAGTGGCAGGACTGATTGAGCCGACGTGAAGCAATGGGCGTCGGGCCAATGGAGAGTAAAAAAATAAAACCTGAGGGTTTGTCGGCTGCCGGCAGAGGGTGTCGGAATCCGGCATTTATTTGAGGGGCGCGCAGGTGGATGCTCTAGGCCGTTATCCGCTCGACGCGTAAGCCGGCGTGATGCGCGCGGCTATCGGTTCAGCAGAGGTGCCAGCAGCGCGCACATGCCGCGCCAGTGCGAACCCTCCCAGTAAACCCGTTGGCAGGCGTCGCAGCGCAGGAAATGTGAGTAGAGGGTGGCAATGCGTGGCGGCACCTGCAGTCGGGCCAGTTCAGGGCTGATCTCGTGCAGCGGCAGGTTGCAATGCAGGCACAGGCTGAAGGGCCGCGCACTGCGCGCCAGGTCGAGGCGCTCGTACAACTCGCGCAGTTGCAGCGACGGTTTCAGGGCATGTATGTAACAGCCGTGGCTGATGATCCGCCGCTTGAGCAGTTCGCGGTCGCGGGTCAGCACGATGCGTCCTTGCTGCGCAGCGATTTCGGCGATTTCGCTATCCTCGAAGCCATTGTCGTAGAGGGTGTCGAAGCCGCTCATGCGCAGCAGGCTGGCCAGCCCGCCAAGGTGCGCATCGGCGACGAAGCGCAGCACCCGTAAAGGCTGCGCACGAACCTTGAGCAGAGGGCTGATGTCCAGCGCTTCGAACTTGGGATACACCGCCAGCCGGTCACTGTCGAAGATCGCCCGTTCAAATCCGACCGACTCGCCGTTGAGCAGCACCAGTTCAACCTCCGTGTGCGGCACGCCGAGCGCCTCGATCATGTGCTTGACCGTCGCCCCTTGCGCGCATTCGCAGGTGAAGGACTGCCGCCGCCGTTCGGCCGGCAGGAAATCGTTGAGCTCCTCGTAGAAGCGGAAAGTTGCACGGGTCATGTTGGATAGTATGGCAGGGCTGAAGGATGAGCGAGTTGCGAAGGGCAGCAGGCGACCCATAGCGGAGATCTGAATATCTGGCCGCTCGCGTAAGAGATAAGGCCGTAAGATGTGTGCTTCATTGCCGATCAGGAAATCGCCATGTCACCGAACAAGGCTTGCCCGGTCATCCTCTCCAGTATTCCAGGCACACACATCCTTCTGTTCCGCCATCCAATAGCAGGCGTACAGCTGGTCAAAGGGACAATCGAGACAGGTGAAACTCCAGCTCAGACCGCTCTGCGTGAATTAAGCGAAGAATCAGGCATGGAAGGCGCCTCGGTTGTCAGCGATATGGGCTGTTGGGACGCCGCGCATCTCGACCAGATATGGTCATTTCAACTGTGTTACACGCAGGCACTTTTGCCGGAACAATGGACTCATCACACGCTCGATGACCATGGTCACACCTTCAGCTTTTTTTGGGCTCCGCTCGATGATTTGCCGTTTGCCGACTGTCATCCGGTCTTCCATCGAGCATTACGGTACCTGACTGCCACACTGACAGCGCAAGGTTATGTATTGGCTCATGATCAAAGCACAAACATATCACCCGAAGCTCCGACTTGATGTTCGCAAGCGGCTTTGGAGTGGATGCTTCTGGCCGATTGCTGCCTTTCGTGAAGGGCAGTTACCGGCCAGTAGCGGACATTCGGTATGTCACGAAACTAAGGGCTGCTTAACCCTCTGTGCATGGCACGTAAAGTTGATGTTTATAATCATCGGTGTTCAGCAGGACTGCGCCACATCAGCACGGCCAAAATAGCTGCAGCGATGATACTGGGCGCAAGTAAAGCGATGCCGAAACTAAGCGGATGAACACCGAAAATCATGGCCGCAGCTGCCACCATTCCGCACAACAGGCCGACCATCAGCCTGACCTTGCTTCTGAATCTGGGACGCGACCACAGTAGTCCAAAGTAGATACGCCACCCCGAATAAACCCCAAGCCAACCGCACACTACCATTGGGAGTATCAGCGGAGTCGAGAAATCGCCTTGTAACAAAGTCGCGATTGAAACCATCAGCCCCATAACACCGAATAATGCAGCAAACGCCGTCGGTGGAACCATTACAAACAACGCCATTGTAGTGAGCAAAACCCTACGTTTTGTGAGAGGGGGCACTGGCCGACTCCTGTTGGCTCTATGACCGAAAAGGATAGTCACGATATTCGATTGCAGCTATACGCGATCCAGCTCTCGGCCAAGAATTGGAATGCAGATTGTCCGCAATGGTCGATTGCTGCCCGTCATGACAGGCAGAAATCGGCCTTACCGGTCACTTCTGTGTGTGGTCTGTGTCGGCAATGGACCAAAGCGGAACCGGTCGAATGGCAGCTTCCAGCCGATTTCTGTGTCACAACGGGCTGCTCCTGGTCGATTGCTGCCTGCCACCAAGAGCCGCTATCGCCAAGTATCGTCCACACGACGGACAAGTGAGGGCAAGACCGAAGCCCTATAGCGCTCAACATTGTAATCTCACACGTGGTCCGCAACACTCCGGAAACAGTTCTACTTTTTTCCCGGTGCTCATTTGTTTTTAGACAGAACGTAGAGTCTTTACTATCGTGAAGGAAGTCAGCAGTCACCTTGCTAGTACTATCCATTTGGCGTTCGCATCACTCTGATGCTCAGCATTTTTTCAAGGAGGAACGATGGGACGAATACTGGCAATCATGGTGTTAGCGTTATCAACAAACATTTATGCTGACGACTGGGGGAAATTCTCTGGGCCACTAAGAGTTGAGTTTCTGCACTCCAAACACGATATAAAGCTGTTAAGCGACTTTGGGTACACAGGTCCTGGGCCTCAGAAACTCTTTTGGCTAGCGCCAAAGGGCACTGTTACAGATGGTGCTTCGATACCTCAGGTAGCCTGGTCTGTCGTGGGTGGACCACTCGACGGGCAGTACCGCGACGCCGCAGTTATTCACGACGTAGCGTGTGTAAACAAAAAAAGAAGTTGGCGGCAGACTCATTTAGCCTTTTACACTGCCATGCGAGCGGCAGGTGTTGATGTCATAACCGCAAAAACAATGTACGCAGCGGTTTACCACTATGGGCCGCGGTGGGCGGAGCCTACCCACATCTTGCTACCACGGACCAAATCAGTGCTAGTTACCTCTGACATCGATAAAATCAACGCTGATCTTCCACTCGGGAAAAAGGCAGTATTGATAAACGAAGGACGGACTATTAGAAGAACCGTATCCACTGGCCTCTTAAAAAACGAACAATTAGAGGAAGTAGTTGGTGCAGTACTTGAGGTTCGTGAGCAACAACCCGAATCATCAAAGGAAGCTTTTGAAAAAATGGCAAAGGAGATCAGAGACAAAAACCTGAGCCTCACTGAAATCGAGAATTTACCAGTTGTTGATAATTGATTAAATTGCCCTTGATATCGCAGACACAACAAGTACTGGTTTCCAACAGCTATCTGCTTTTCGAAAAAACAAATCCGTCCCCTTTTTTCCCTGATGTTGCTGTAGCGCCTGCCAAACCGCCTTCGCGAGCAGGCTCGCTCCCACAATGGTTTTG